>JBEKEP010000001.1:0-67625 GCA_050013775.1 Occallatibacter sp.
ACTCAGACCGGCAGAAAAGTGGAAACCGCCGCGCCTTGCGTCGCTATTGAGAAGACGAAGCATAGCAGCTGGATCGGTGGCCGACTCGACGAGGACTACCAAATCGACCGCATGCGCGTCGGCTAGGTCTGCCACAGTGTCGCCAAGCGGCTTGCGGTTGACATTCCAGAACAAGAATCTCTTGGCTGGCAAGAGAGCCATCCCCCACGGGCAAGTGTGCGTGTATCCTAGCCTACATCAAGGCACCGGTCCTATTCGGGGTGACTGCACAGTAGGCATTTCGGCTGTAGCCACGGTATGTTCAATGCTTGCTAGGGATATAGCACTCGAAGGCTATCCCCCACAAATTCAGTGTCCTAAATGGCCAATTTTAGGTTGCTGGGAACACTTGCCGCAGCGATTCGAGCATCTTCAGATGCATTAACAGGGTGTTCCAACTCGAACTCTCTTGGGACGCCAACAAAACAAAGTAGTTATAGGTACTGGCGTTTTTCACTGGTCCGGGCGTGACGCTATCGTGACAAATTGACTGCCAAGACCTGCAACAGAGGGCGAAGTCTGCAAAGGTCAAAATGGCAGAATCCCCTCATCAGTCCTGACGATTATCCACCGAGGAACAGGTAGACAATCTCAGCCTTTCAACTCAACGGCAACGATCAATTACGTACTGTTCACAGAACGGCTGGCCCGTAGTCGAAGTGTTCAGTGGCGAGGGAGTATCGGCGAAGACTACAGACCGTGCACAGTTTCAACGGATGCTTCGATTTTGTGTCAGTGCTGCTAATCGAGTTGGCTATGTCGTTGTAAACGATCTGAGTCGGTTCTCCCGCAGCACGAATGATCTGGCGACGATGAGAGCTGTACTGAATGCAGCAGGTGTTTTACTGCGTTCCGTCACCGAGACCGTTGACGAGTCATCAACCGAAAACTTTATTACGACGATCTTCGGGGCCGTCAATTAGCTCAGCAACGACGTAAAGTCGGAAATGACGAAGACGGGAACCTGCACGATTAGCCCTCTTGATTCGCAGAGAATTTCATAAGCTCCGCTGGCATCCGTCGGGCTTTCGTGCGTGACTCGGTTTGCCTTTTCCGCTGTTTTGCCTATCTCATCAATAATCCCTTCTACAAGCAAATGGCTCCTCCTTAATGCTCTAAGAGTGGAAGCCCAATGTTTGCGAAAACTCAGTTGGTATAAATCCGCACGTAATCCACCAGCATCTGGGCGGGAAACCGAGTGCTGCGATTGGGAGATCCCGGCCAAGAGCCTCCGACGGCCAGGTTGAGAATGATGAAATTTGCTTGACCCGAGTCAAACGGCCACACCGAACCCGCAAGACGGCTGATGCTCGATGGGGTGTAGGTGACGTAGGGCCGCGAGGGATGGTCGACGTAGTACGCCACGCTGCCCTTGCTCCAGATCATGCCGTAGGTGTGCCAACCGGCTGCGGTCCGGAAGGGGGGATAGTAATAGATGGTGCTCAAATTGCCGCCGGTAAAGCCGGCGCCGTGAATCGAGCCTTGATTCCAGTCGGGTGATCCGATCGCGTTCACACGCTCCAGCACATCCATCTCGCCGCACGCAGGCCAGTTGACGGTAGCAAAGCTGTTTCCCATCAGCCACGCGGCCGGCCACAAGCCCTGCGCCTCCGGCACTCGCGCCCGGATTTCGATGCGGCCGTGCTGAAAGCTGAACAAGCCTTGGGTCTTGAGGCGCGCCGAGGTGAATACGCCGGAGGCTGGCTGCTCAGCCACGATGTGCAAGTAACCGTCGGTACCCACGTAGATGTTCGGCGCGCTGGGGGTGCACGGCGAGACCGAGGAGTTCCAGGCGCAGTAATCTTCCAGCTCTTCGTTGCCCCACCTGCCCGATCCGGCGTCGTAAGTCCACGCCTCGGAATCAGGCCGCGCATTGGCGCCGGTCGAGTTGCTGAACTCATCGCTCCATACCAGCGTTCCGGACGGAATGTTGAGTGTAAAGCTCTTCGAGGTAATGCTGCTGTTTGCGTCACCCGTGGCCGCAGCCATGGCGTTGACGGTCAGATTCGACGCGACGAGAAACGGCGCCTCGTAG
Organism: Occallatibacter sp.; assembly: GCA_050013775.1. Taxonomy (GTDB): domain Bacteria; phylum Acidobacteriota; class Terriglobia; order Terriglobales; family Acidobacteriaceae; genus Telmatobacter. The sequence continues at coordinate 2,075 of JBEKEP010000001.1, forward strand.
ATTTGCGAAGACGTGGTCGGTGTCGATCCGTCTATTGTGTAGTAAATGGTTGCGCCTGACGTTGCCGAGGACAGCGTAACCACGACCGCTCCGTTGAGTGCTGCGATCGTAGCGATGATAGGCGCGGCCGTGGCCAATAAACTCGATTGAGAGCTTTGCGCCGCACTTCCGCCGATACCGCAGCAAGCCACGATGAGAATGCCTGCAGCCAGCGCGCACCTGAGGTGGAACTTCACGACATTCAACATGACGTCGATCTCCCCTTTCGTTCTATTTATTTACCCCGCCTTGCTATGTTCCTCCGGTCCTCCGCCATCCGAACAAAGCAAAGTCCGGCGAAAAATGGCGCCAACCAGGCCACCCGTGACCCAAAACGCCCATCGACCATCGACAGCGTGCCAGTCACTACCGCGTTGCCAACGATGCCAGCGGCAATCACCAAGCCCAATACCATCAACTTCTTCGGCCGACAGCGCCAGAACCAGGGCAGAAGCATTCCAACTCCGGTCAATGAGGCGGCAACAGTGCCGCGTTGAATTGAATCGAAGAGACGGAGGGGCAGTTGATTCCGGGCCTGCCGGCTTTCGAAGTACTTCCACTGCGCTCTTGGCAGTGCTTGAGAAATATGCGCACTGATGTAAGGGTGCGGTCCGAAGCCATCGAGATTGAAGGTCGCTAACTGTTCAACGACATTGCCGGCAGATCGCAAAAACTGGTCGCGCGGATATCTGCGCAAAATCGCTATCGCGAGCGGCAGGTCTTGATGCAGAATCAGTGTCCGGGAGGTCGAAGTCGCATTCTCCCAAACTCCATCCGAGCCCCAAAGAAACCGATTCGACGAGCCGGAGAGATTGTCTACGAAGTGGCACATCTCCCAGCCGGATCCCACACAATTCTTCTCTAGGTACCAGCGTCCAGGGCCGTCAGCGATTAGACGCGCGGTGAAGAACGGAGGGTGATTGCCCTCGAGGGAGGGGCTGCCATAGAGAAAAGCGTTTAAAGAGACCTGCGCGACAATAGGAGGCAAAAAAATCATTGCCAATTTCGTGGTAATCCCAAGATATCTCCGAAACGGCATTCGTTGGAAGATCGCGAGGACTACAAGCACGATGCATATGGCAATTGCTATCAACAAATGCGTAGCATGGGAGGCAATGGCCCACCAGGAAATCATATAAAGCGTGGTGCGCTCGGTGCGCGATGTACTATCCGGGGCGATTAACAGCAAGAAGATGCAAAGGTAGAGATCCGGGCCTAGGATGTCTGGCATAACGTATGCCCCATACCAACTCAAGCTGCTCAAAAGGCTGAGCAGCATCATGAAGACCAGGAATTGGATCCACATTTTCCTTTGGGCAATGGATCGGAAAACAAGCCAGAGAACCCATGACGTCAAAAGACACTGGAGAGCGACGATCGGCCAAATGGTGCCGCCCAGATGAAAGGGTAGAATTCCAAGACTGTAAATCAATGACCGTACGCCGTAAAAGGATGAGCGATGATTCAGAAGGATTGCCGCCGCGACTGCTCGCCCGCCCGAGACATATTCGAGGGTGTCTGGGTACAAAAGCGGAAAGCCGTTGTAGAGTGCGGGCCACGCCATCAGGAGCGCTCCGAGCGCCACGCCCAAAGGAGCAAAAAGGGACCCCTCTCTTACCGTCCTTTGCAATAGGACAGATATCGGCGGCCTCACAACTTCGTTCGTGTGCATGAGCTTGGGGTCAGAGTTAACCATCTTACGCTGGATTTCCATTTGGCTTCCCTGGTCGCCGTCAATTGCAAGTCCAATTACCTCGGCTCGAGCCGTCGAATATCCGAGGGAACAAACTAGCCGATTAAACGGCGCGAGACCCCGCAAGATTTGCATCATTGATTTATCAGGGATTTCCGTTTGCCTTTTGGCTGCGAACCAATATACCCCCATTTGCCTCCGCTCGCGATCTTTCTTGCATCCGTTTCCATCCCAAAGCGCCAGGCGTGCCCTGCAAGGCTATTTTCGTGACCCATAAACCATCATTTGCCCCATTTCGAAGCGATTTCACGGACACCCCTCCCTCAACTCCACTCCGCCGTCCAGATTGGTTTTGCCTGGCTGTCGCGCCTATCCAGCGGGCAGTGGCAAAGCCAGAATTCGCCGCAGCATGCTTCCAAACCTGTACAGAATCGGCGCGATGTCAGTTTGGAGAGATAACACCCGGAGCCCTCGACCATCCAGTTGCCCCAAACATCGTGACAATTTGACCGCCAAAACCTGCAACAGAGGGCAAAGTCTGCAAAGGTCAAAATGGCAGAATCCCCTCACCGGTCTTGACCATTGGCGAACCTTGCCCCATCTAGTCAAAACCTGCAATTTGGCTCTAGACCCGCTTTCACGGCGATGACACGGGTTCAAATCCCGCCGTGAACGCCAATAAAAGCAATAACTTACATGGATCGCTCGTTCCATCGTCATGTGTGGGCGACTCTGTGGCGACTCACCACAATAGGTGCAACGGGACAATTGCCGCGCGCAGCGAAAGGCTGCCGGGTTTCAGCTCCGCCGACTCCGGTAGCGCAGATAGAGATACGCAGCCTTTTCCTTCACACTGACCATTTGCAACCAGGGAGCAGAACCCGGCACAAACGCCACTCCTTCGACGACTCCCGGTCGAATTGCATCGCCCGCACGGCCGGCGATTTGCGGCGAGAGCGTCAGAAAGAGTTCGTCTACAGCTTTCGCCGCCAGAAATTGCCCGAACAGCGTAGGCCCGCCTTCGTGGAGAAGCCGCTTTACCCCAAACTGCGACTTGAGCAATTGCAGAATCGCCCGCGGAGCGATGCTGCCGCCGCTCGACTTCAAAGCATGGACCTCAACGGAGCCTAGTTTCGCAGCACCCCGGCGCGCGAGCTCATCTCTGCCAGCTGAGGTTGTGATCACCACCGTGCGGTTAGCCGGCGTTCGGAAAATCGCCCTCTTCAACTCGAGCTGGCCGCTACCGCTAACGATCACGAGCAGAGGATGTTTTGATTTATGCTGCGCGTTGACTCGGAATTCCTCATATAAATGCTGCGCACCGGGGTAGACGTCTTCAGGAGTCCAAAGGCTCTTCGCGCTTACGCTGTGCAAAGTTCCGGCGCCGACAATGATGGCATCTGCAGAAGCCCGCAACAGGCCCATGATGAATCGGTCCGCAGGGTTGGAAGCACTGATGGCTGAGCCGCCGGACTTGCCCTTCATCTCGAAGCTGACGACCCCGTCAAGAGTGGAAACAAAATTCGCAATGACAAACGGACGCGCAGCGGATGATGTGCGAAAGTGCAGATCCCCGTCATACAGCTCTCGCAATTTCTGCGGGAGTGCTGGTGCAGCGTATCCCCTGTCGCAATCAATGAGCGTCCGTACGAGCCCCATTTGCTGCATTTCTCAATGCCCCCGCGGATGGAGAAACAACTAGGTGGTTTGTCCGACCTCGATAATATATCCGTCAGGATCGCGGATGTAGCAGCGAATCTCGCCGTACTTCTGAATCGGCTCCGTGAGGAACTCGGCCCCTCGACTCTTCCATAGTGCATAGCAGGCTTGAATATCGGCAACGCGGATATTCATAAAGCTGTTGATCTTATCCGGGTCGACGAGGACGCTGAGAGTTACCGTCGGCTTGTCCGGGGTGGGCCCGCCACCTACGTTGACAATGAGCCACGTATTTGCGATCTGAATATGTCCAGACGCGCCCTTGCTGTCGCCAAGGCTCAGGATGCGGCCGCCAAAGACCTTTTCGTAGTAGCGAGCTGATCGCTCGATGTCGGCAACAGTGATAAAAAGTGTGACGGTGAAACCCTCAAGTGGGGGCATCTCATAGCTCTTCTGTCCGACTTGTACGCTCATGGTCGACTCCTCTCGATACAGTGTTCAACACAAATACAGTATCCCGCGAGTTCCTGTTTCCTTTGTCTTCCCTATGGACATTTACACGGCATTACGGCGCGACTGGCGCCTTGCAAGGCCATCGTGATCCAGACCGTCAGCGCCCACGCAAGGCGATAACACAGGCTCAAATCCCGTTGGGGATGCCAAGATTCCAAATCAGTTAGAGGATTTTTGCGGTCTGCCGGGTCGCTTCCGGCGATGAATGCGTGACTAAGGATGGGATTGCCGCCCATTGGTGGGGGCCGCATCTAAGAATTGTGAAGGCGGCTCGCGGCAGCCAGTCAGAATAGCAATTCTCTCTCCCGCCGTCCCAACATCATCTGGAGGATTTCGAGTCGCGCTCCCTCACACAAGAGCATCCAACGTGCTCTCGGTAGCCGATTAAGGGACACTTCTCGAGAGGACCCCGCATGGAACCATGCCGGGTTGCGCAACGTTCGCGCTTCGCTACGTTATCCGCCAAGAGTGAAGATTACGTTGACCGTAGTTTCAACTTCTGTCGGCTGGTTGTTGAGTTGGTACGGTTTGTAGTGCCAGGACCGCACGGCATCGAGTGCCGCGGACCGCAACATGGGTGGTCCGCTTACAACCTGCAAATCCGTAATCGCTCCGGTCTTGGAAATAATGGCATGCAATACCACCGTGCCGGAGACGCGGGCTGCTTTAGCGATGGTCGGATAGAGGGGTTCCGTCTTTCGAGTCAGCATTCCAGTCGCGACGCCGGATGAAATGACGAGCGGCTTGGAAGCATTCATGACGGGCTGTGCGCGTCCTTTGAAGAGGCTGGGATTCGTGCTGTTACCGCCCAGGCCATCCGCACCGGTCGTGCTAAAGTTCTCGGGGGCAGGCTCATTTTCCGCGACTTGCTTCGGAATCGTTGTTGGCGCGGCGAGTTGACCGTTCATCATTTGCGTCTGCGCCTCTCCCGGCTTCACTGCGTTCTCATTGTTGGTCGGCTGGTCATTCGTCGTCTGTTGATTTCCGGTAGTTGCCTGTGGCTTGTCCTGAGTGGACTGTCCCTTGGCCGACGGCTTTGGCGCGTTCGTCTGCGGCTGAGTTTCGGTTGTTGCGGGAGGGGGCTGAATCGATTGTTTCGACGCGGCCTTCGCTCCATGATGGAACAGCGGGATCATACAAACGATCAGAAGCAGAATCGAACCGGCGCTAACCGGAGCAACGATCATCCACTTCTTTTTCGCCGTCTTCGGCTCTTCCGGGACTTCGGTTTTCTTCGTAGAAAACAACTGGAAGATTACCTCGTCAGCATCGGCTCTCAGCGCCGCTTTGAATTCGGGTGAGTTAGTAATTCCATCCGCCTTAGCGGCGTTTTGCCCACGCGGCGTCGCGGCAACCCCGTTTGCCGTTTGGCTGGCGTCTGGTTTGTGCGAAGCGCGGCTGGGCGATTCATCCACCAACGCGCTCGCCACCTCTTGCTTCCTGGCAATGCCTGGTACGGACGAGGCTGAGTCCGACACACGGGGCTTCTTCGTCACGGGCGGCAAGATTACTTCGCGTTCTGCCGCTTGGCCTGGCGATTTTGCAGTCTTACCGAAAGAAAGAGCGGCTTCCCATGCTTCCCGTTCCCAGGGGTTACGCGGCATAGCCGCAGGAATTGCTTCGCCATTTCGATTGACGAATTCCTTTTGCTGCTTAACAAACACCGGCGCGGACGGCCCTGAGCCTGAAATACGCGGCATGTCCACCGGGGATTCCGATAATGTATCGTGATCGGCGGACTGCCGGTGCGGCTTTGCAATCTCGTCGAGGGAAAGAGCGGCTTCCCATGCTTCGCGTTCACCGGAGTGATCAGGCGAAGGCGCAGAAGAAGATTCGCCATCCCATTCGAAGAAGTCCTCGGGTAGAGTTTCGGGTAGCGACGGAGCTAATTTTTCTGAAGATGCCATTGACCGTCCCGTCCTTTCTCATAGACAGCGCCTTTGTACTTTCGTGTTTCGCGCGCGTTTGTCCTGGTTGCAGTGCTTTCGCCCGTTACGTCCGCCGGCTGCGAATCCGCGGGGGCAAGGTGGGTTGAGGTGAAGGTCCACGCGAACTGCGGCTCAGTTTCTGCGGTTGGCGATGAAGCAAGGTCGTGCGATCCTTGCACCACAAGCACGACCGTGGCTTTCGCCGTCGCGTAGCTCTCAGTGTCCGACGGAGTGAACGTCGCGGAGAGGGTATACCTTCCAGGTGCGAGTACGTTGCCCGCGGAAGGAGTGTAGACAAATGTTCCCTCGACCGATGCCGTAGCATTCAACTGAATATCGCTCAGCGCAGTGCCGTAGGAAATTAGAGAGGGGACCGGCCAGGTAATGATGCTTGCTAACTTCTCGGCAACCGTGAGCGGCACCACTGTCCTTACCGTTGTGTAATTCAGAGTGTCGGTCGGAGTGAAAATTACCGAGAGCTCATGTACTCCCGGCGGGAGTATCTCGCCCGCGGCAGGTGAGAAGATTAAAGATCCCGGGACGGTTGCAGTGGCATTGAGTTGAATAGCGCTGAGGGCGGCGCCGTAGGTAATCGGCTCCGGTGTCGGCCACGTGATGGCAGGAGTTGCCTTCGCGACAGTCAGCGATGCGGAAGTCTGCGATGTGGAGTAGCCCAGAGTATCCGCCGGCGTGAAAACCGCCGACAGCCTATGCTCTCCGGCCGCGAGCACCGCTCCTAGGCCGGGGGTATACTCGAACTCTCCCGGAACCGACGACTCGGCACAGAGTTGCGTGGCGCTGAGCTGTGTTCCGTACGTGATCGGATCGGGTCTCGGCCATTGGATGGCAGACTTTGCCCTGGCCACGGTGAGTTGCACGGTGGCATGCGCTGTGACGTAATTCGCGGTGTCCGCTGCGGTGAACGTGACCGAGAGTGTATGCACTCCAGGAGCAAGCACCTCGCCCGGTGCGGGAGAATAGTCGAAGCTTCCAGGCGCCGGTGCTGAGGCGTTCAGTTGCGCATCGCCCAATGCGGTGCCGTAGATGATCGCGGCAGGTGTTGGCCACGTGAGGGCCGGCGCTGCCTTAGTCACAACGATTGAAATTGCAGCCTGCACCGGAGCGCGGTTGCTGCCGCCTGCCGGAGTAAATGTGACCCATATCGTGTGCGTTCCCACCGGCAGCACATAGCCCGGGCCGGGTGTGTAGACAAATCTTCCATCGACCGATGCCTCGGCATTGAGTTGGGCGTGGGTGAGTTTGTCTCCGTAGGCAATCGGGTTGGGTTCAGGCCACGTGATGGTCGGAGCCGGGCCCGTATCGGGCGCATGCAAGACCGCAGTGCTAGGCGGCTCATCATTATCAAATTCCGCCCGCGCACGGTCTCTGTCGAGATCTCTAAACTCGGATTCTCTAAGTCCGGCATCTTTAAGCCCGGGATCTTTCTTTTTCTCTGGAGGAAGAGGGCGCCCGGTAATTGAGCAGGCCATCTCCAGGCTTATGCGCGAAATGCATGTGTCTGCTTGCGCGGCGTCGCCGGACTGCAGTCCACGCGCTGCGCCCTGATCATTTGGAATCTTCCACCGTACCGGCCTGCCAAGAGCCTTGACGATGACATCTTCGTTCGCCGTTTCGTGGAAGCGTGAATCAAACCGGTTGATCACGATTTCCAGCTCTGAATTGCCTTCGCCGAAGAACTGTGAGATGACACGACTTGAATTGCGCAGTTCGGAGATCCCGGTCTGGGTGACCAGGTAAACGATCGATGCATGTTCGAACAGGGCTTTGGCCGCTGGGTCAATCCTCGATCCCGCATCTACGACCACAAGATCGAATTCGCTCCGCGCGATTGCCATCAGCTTCTCGATGTCGCTTTTGGAAGCCTCGATTTCGGAAATTTGGGTGGGAGCCGCCAGCACGAAGACTCCTGACCGATGCTTGGCGACGATATTCTCAAGAAGAGTCGCATCCAGCCGGTCGATATTCTGCAGGGCGTAATCTGTCGAGTAGCCCGCGGCAATCCCCAGGCATAGCGCTGCGTCTCCAATGGGAAGAGCGAGGTCAATCAGCAGGACGCGCTGGTCTGGAGACTGGGCCAGAGCGATCGCAATGTTGCATGCGACCGTCGTAACACCCGATCCTCCCTTGGAGCCGGTAAAGACGAGCAGCTTTCCCTCGGCCCTCTTTCCTGAGTGACCTCTCTCGCGAAGGGCTGTGGTGGTCCGATCCAGAGCCTTGGCCATGGCGCCTTGCTCAAGAGGCAGAAGGAGGCACTCACGGGCGCCTGCGCGCTTCGAGCGCTGCGCAAGTTCAGCATCGGCCTTCTCCGAATAAACCATGATCGCTCCCCCGCTTTTGGCACTCGTTTTTGCCACCAGTTCCAGAGCGGTATCGGGTTCACTGTCCAGATCGAGAATGATCACGTCGAACGACGCCTGCAATCTTTGCAGGCGATCAAATCCCGGAGGATAGGAATCGAATTCTCGAATCACGACGCGACGAGTTTCGTCGAGAGCCTTGGCCATTGCCAGGCGTCTCCCCTCGTCTGGGCCGATCAAGGCAACCGACAAGAACTCAGCGCCAATGGCGCCGGCTTGTTTGCTGCCGAGTTTTGGTGACACATCCCCTGAACTCACGGTGAAAGTTGCTCCTCGTGGTACCATTCCCCTTTTCTCCTCAAGCCCGAATATCGACATATTGTCCCTGGGCGGAACTCACAGTTCTCCCGCCTATACCGAACCAAGGTCGTGCAATTCTGGGGGAATTACATCAAAGCGAGCGTCAATGTATGACTGCCGGCCAAGTAAGTTACGGTGATAATGATGGTAACCATTCTTTAGGTCGATATGGAATACCAGATAACCGTAAGCAGCCATTACGAAAGTGCTATTAACTATCCCACGCACGGTTGACTGAGCCGGGCGCGATGACTGTGGGGGACACCAAACGAGTCAATCGCTTAGCTGAACCCCTGCATTTCCCGGGTCCACCTCAGGAGCACGCACTTCCAGGCGCTCTTCTCGCCTGCAAGTTGACGTGGTTTTCTCGCTTTTGCGGACAGGAGCTTCTTCTCTGCGTGCGGCTTCCCGCAAGCTTCGAACACCCTCTTGCCGATCGCTTATCAAATTAACTTTGGCTGTTGAACCAGTCGATGGCTAATTGGGTGTACTGGCCGACCTCGATGATGTAGCCGTCGGGATCGCGCATGTAGCAGGGATCTTCGGACCTGATCAATTTTCCGCCAGGAATTCGGACATAGAAGTCCGCCGCCTTCGCCTGTCCTTCACAGTGAAGAAGTGACACGCGAAGAAACCCTCGCGTGCAACGAGCGCGTCAGGCAGATTCATACCGTGCCTCCTGATGCGGATGAATGAGGATGCGGCCGGAAACGCCGACGGTCGAAATTCAGGTTTTGATCTGCCGGCGATCCCATGACGACCAACTGCTTCACGAGCGATTCCCAGTCAGCTCGTCAGCGCTTGAATCCGCATCCCGCTCGGGCCGGGCGTTATCCGTACGTGAGGTCGGTGCTCTGTCCGACTTCAATGATGTAGCCGTCAGGATCGCGGATGTAGCAGCGAATCTCGCCGTACTTGGGTATCGGCGGCGTGATGAACTCGGCTCCCCGGCTCTTCCACAACTCATAGCACGCCTGGATATCCGCGACGCGAAAATTCATAAAGCTGTTGATGTGATTCGGGTCGGGGACGCTGAGCGTTACCGTCGGTTTGTCGGGGGTCGGGCCGCCCCCAACGTTCAGAATCATCCAGATATTCGCAAGCTGAAGGTAGGGTGGCGCGTTGCCGTCACCCATGCTCAAAATGCGAGCGCCGAAGACCTTTTCGTAGTAGTGAGCCGACCGTTCGAGGTCGGCGACGGTGAGGAAATGTGCAACGCTGAACCCCTCGCGCGGGGGCATCTCATAGCTCTTCTGTTCGACTTGTATCGCGCTCATTGATCGCTCCTTTTGATACGGTGTTCATTACAAATACGGTATCCCGAGTTCCGCTCCCGTTCATCAAAAATTGATCGGCGCCAGCTGAGGCCTGTTGGCAGGCCCTAGTTCAGCAGCGATTCCCAATCGACTGGCACTCTTCCTGCCGGGCCGGGAACGGGCTGATTTCTGGGATGCGAGTGCGGCGGAAGCAATTCCGCGCCTTGGATCATTCCCCGAGTTTCATAGTCGTAGAACCAATCCTCACCCGGCTCGAAGCTGGCGATGATCGAGTGCCCTGTCTCTGCCGCATGTTTGGACGCATGCTGGCTCGGAGAACTGTCGCAGCAGCCGATGTGCCCGCACTCCGCGCACCGGCGCAAATGCAGCCACCAGCCTTGCGAGGACGCCAGGCATTCCACACATCCATTGCCGCTCGGCTTTGAGGCAGGGTTGATTCCGCGCACACTCTTTTTCATTTTCAGTTTTTCCTTTCGCGTACTCTGATCGCAAAAGAATATCAAGCCACCAGCAAAACCTTCCCGATTCCACCTTTTTCTGCCCCGGCTTGCGCTTCAGTTGCCTTGCCGATTCGCTGCCGGATGAACTTGCTCAAAATTCCGTTTTAGGTGAACTACAAACTTTGTTGCGCAGATCAGTACTGCTACAGTTGCCCGACTTGCAGGACGATCTTGCCGGGCTTGTGGGGTGCGCCCGCAAGCATTTCTTGCGCCTGGCGCGCCTCCGTAAGCGGCAGGCTTGAGCCCACACGCGCTTTGATTCTCCCCGCGTCAAACAATGTTGTGAGCGTCTGCAGGCGCGCGGTGGTCACCTCAGCGTAGAAGAAAACGGCCCCTGCTGGCAGCGGCTGCGTCGAAACCAGGGTGACAAGTTTGCCCCCGGGCTTCAACGCAGCGACGCAGCGCTGAAACGTGCTGCCCCCGACCGTGTCGAGGATGGCATCCACCTGCGGAAGGTTCTGCTCGAATCCGGACTTGCTCGAGTCGATGATGGATTGCGCGCCCATTGAACGGAGCAGGCCCTCGTCGTCGAGGTGGGCGATGGCAACCACCTGGATTCCGGCGTCTACGGCCATTTGTACGGCGTAGGCCCCGACGTTCCCGGCGGCTCCGACGACCATTACCGTTTGTCCGCGCGTCGCCTCTGCATACTGGAAGAGCATTTGCCAGGCGGCCACGGCAATGACGGGAGCCGATGCTGCCTCTAGGTGATTCAATGACTGTGGTTTGGGTGCGACCATCCCGGCTGCGGCCAAGGCGAACTCGGCCTGGGCGCCACAGAACTGTGGATTGGTGACGCCATAAACTTCGTCGGACGGCGCGAAGTCCGTAACACCGGGGCCGACTTTCTCGACGACACCGGATAAGTCCGAACCGAGGGTGAGCGGAGGTCGTGGGCTGACCTTGCTCTTGCCCTCACGGATGAGCGCGTCCCATGGAGCGACGCCTGCGGCCATCACGCGCACCAGAACTTCGCCGGGCCCCGGCGACGGCACCGGTACATCCTCGACCACCACGACGTCGGGCGGCCCGAAGCTATGAATTCTGGCTGCTTTCACGGCCAATTCCCCCTCACCTTGGGGATGCTCGAGGATCCGTTAGTGACTCAGGCCTTCATCGATCGCGGGTTCGCTGCCAATGGAGAAAGCCGACTCATCCTAAGACGTTTCCTTTAGGCGTTGCATGTCCAGCAAAGAGTTCAAGCCACCAGCAAAACCTTCCCGATGCCACCCTTTTCCGCGGCGGCTTGACCTTCGGCCGCCTGGCTCAGTGGGATTCTGGGGCCGAGCGGGATCACCAGTTTGCCATCGCGGACGGCCTCGGCCATGAACTCCAGAGTTTTCCTGTCGGCGGACGAGAACACCTTCACCACCTTTACGGCTGGGAATTTTTCGGCATTTCGGGGCGGCCCGACAACCGATGCATACACGCCTCCCGGCTTCACCTTGGCGATCAAGGTTTCGGCGGTCTTGCCATTCGCCGTGTCGGCAACGGCATCGACCGGAGGAAGACTCGCAATCGCGCTGTCGTCGTCGGTTGCCACCAACTGATCCGCGCCGGCGCTCTTCGCGTCTCCCATTTGCTTCGCCAGGACTCCCGCAATCACGGTCGCGCCCAGCTGCTTCGCAGTGAACACCGCCGAACGCCCGACATTTCCCGCTGCGCCCGCTACCAGCACAGTCTGGCCCGCCTTGATTCCGATAGCAGCAGCTAGTTGATTGCCGGTCGTTGTTGCCAGGGGCAGCGCCGCCGCATCAATCAAATCGAGTCCCTTGGGAACCTTCGCCAGGATCGCCGCTTTCACCACGCAAAGTTCGGCATAAGTGTTGTCCGTCATGGCGAACACTTGGTCGCCGACAGAAAAGCCTTCCACTCCCGGCCCCAGCTTGGCCACAGTTCCCGAAACGTCCACTCCCATCAGTCCCGGAAAGTTGATGGGATAGAAGGACTGTGTAAACCCCGCACGCCGCTTGTAATCAATGGGATTCACGCTCGCGGCAGCCACCCGCACCAGCACTTCACCCGGGCCCGCCACCGGATCGGGGTAATCCTCCCACTTGAGCACTTCAGGACCGCCATATTGATGGACAACAATGGCTTTCATCTCTCCCCCTCATTTGTAACTTGGACCAGCAGGCATGACTCTAAAACTTAGATGCTTCGATTGTGCACGAGCGTATTTGAGAATAGCGCAAAAAAATTCGCCCACCCATGAATATCCCTGGGTGGGCGATCTTGTGAAGGGAGAATGCGCTATTGCGCGGCCTTGGCTGGCTACGCGAGGGAAGTGCTGACGTTGGTGAAGACCTTCGTCACTGCGGTCGCAATCGGAGTGATACTTGAGATCATGGCCAGAGCGATCAGCGCGCAAAGCAGCCCGTACTCGACCAGGTCCTGGCCCTGTTCGCTGCTCATGAGGTTCTGGAACTTCACGTACATTGTGATAAGTCTCTCGTGCATGTTCATTTCGCCTCCTTGTTTGTCTCGTCGTGATTCCGATACTGGGGCAGGGAATCAAATTGCACAATGCGGCTTTGGCTGCACCACCTCCCGCCCGATAAGTGCTGATTTGCTGTGTATCGGTAACCGTCGAATGGTTACTATCTCCGCCATGCGCTGCTCCGTGAGTCAACTAAATCGCTGAAATATTTATGGATGTATCTTCTGCACCGTGGAGTGACTTTGGAAAAAATCCTAACGCCAACCCTTGTTTTCTTGCGCTATACTTAGGCGCTCCACTTCCCCAGGCCCTCTTTCCAGCCATCTTTTTCAAGGAGATTGAGCCCATGCATTTCCCCCTCCCTGGTTTCAAGTCAATTCCGGTCCATGCCACCAGCCCGTTCTCTGCCCACACATTGAGAGTTGCGATCTCTCTCCTGTTTGTCGTTATGGCCGCGCGAACCGCTTTCCCGCAAGCGGAAATCAATCCATGGAAGCCTTCGGGATCGGTTTACTGGATCGCCAATCCTATACGGCTGAACATCGGATACACCGACCAGAACGGCAAGCCCACCGCCGCCGTGGTCGACTCGCTTTCAGCGCAGCAACTCGCCGGCTTGCCCCCTGGCCTGTTGCAGGCAAAAGGGTCTGACCTTTTTACGGCGGGGCACTTCGATACGCTGTGGACCGCGATGAAAGGCGGCATTTGCAGCGACGTGCAGCAGGCCATCAGTACGCTTGAGAACCACAGCCCCAACTCGCCCTACAACATTCAGCCCTGCATCATGAATCCCAAGGGCTATCTCACCGCCAACTTTCAGGAGACGTGGGAAGACGATTCGATGAACACGGTCAACGGACGCCGCATCCGCTTCACCTTTCAGGCACCGTTGAACGGCGTCACGTTCTGGATGACTTCGCCGCACACGTGCCATGTGGGCAGCAACTGCCCCACTGAACCGACGGATCCGGCCTTCACCGTCGTGTTCACCGTCTATCTCACGGTCACCTGCACGTCCACGCCCAACGCCACCAGCTTCGAACTGCCGGTTACCTGCACGCCCGCCGTCGACCTCTCCGTAGATGGCGTGTACGGCGGCGATGTGACGGGCCAGCTTGTCGCTTCCACCACGAAATTTGTAACGCAGCTTGCAGCGGAAGGCGCGGCTGCGGCGGCAAGCGGCGGCACCGTCGCGCCCGAGGCGGCAATCGGCGCCATCACTTCGGCCCTCAATCTCGCCGTTCAGGGCATCGGCACTCTCATCGCGGCCGACACCGATCAGCATTTGCGCGACCAGGTTTCGGCCTATATCGTAGGGTTCGTGAATTCGCCCACGCTCGATTCCAATTCGACCAGCGTGAGCAACGATTTCAATACCCTCTTTCAGAATCTTTACCAGGCGTACCTGGGCGGTTTGCGGCCATTCGTCGTGGCCATCAGTCCCAAGCTCGATTTCGATTTCGGTCTCGTCTATCCCGCCCCTGCCAAGCCGCAAATCCAGAACACCACGGCGGCAAATAACAAGGGCAGTCTCTTTTCGCAAACCATCGCGGTCGCGCAGCCCGAGGTTGTGGCCGGGCAAATGCTTCCCGTCACAGCATCGTTTTTCCGCGGCGCCTACGTGAATGCGCTGAACATTGCATGGAACAAGACGGTGCTAGGCGACACGAAATCGTCGCTCGCATGGGGACCTCCGCCGGTGACCATCACCACGCCGGCGCTTACTTTCAACGCCATCGATCTCAAGCCCGCGACGCAATACAAGTTCCAGGTGCACGAGTGCGACGGATTGAGCTGCGCTCCGCTGAGCGACGTGCTCACCACCTCCACCGAGGCCACGGGCAGCAACGACGTTTACTTCTGGCTCGACAACAATACCGGCCAGATCATTGGCCACAATACCGTAGGCGCTACCGGCGGACAGTTCATGACCAATGTGCTCATCCCGGCTGCCACTACGCCGGGCGCGCATCTGTTGCATGCGGGAACCCCTGGCGGCCAGCCTGCTACCGCTTCCATCACGGTCTGCCAGGTGGGCGGCTGCGGGCCTTCGGTCGGAGTTGTCAACACGTCGAACAACACTCTTTATCAGCCGGGCTCGGTGGTCGAGGTCGGGTTGCCGGTAGTTGTGCGCGGCTCAAAGTTTGCTCCCGGCGGCTCAGCGTGGATCTGGGTGGATGGTGTGCAGGGCACGAAAGCAGGGGCCGCGCCGGTGGGGCCGCTGGGCAACTTCCAGGCGAGTTTCACTGTGCCCATGGTCGCAGCTGGAAAGCACAATCTCGTCGCCATTGAGCTCAAGCCGGGGGTGAAGCTGCCGCCGACGCCGAAAGGCAAGACGCCTGTATTCCCGCCGCAGGATTTTGTGAGCGCCAGTGTCGCTGTGTACGTGCAGGCACAGGCGCAATGAGCGTATTCTCGTAGCGGCATCGGCCGATCGAATCGCCGCCCCGATGCTGGAGGAGGTCAGAATGATGTACCGGTCGAATCTCATCGCAGTGCCGTGTCTCATCGCAGCGGCGTGCATGGTCCCCGTTATCGGCTGGACCGTGTCAAAGGACTTCAACGGGAGAATGTGGCTTGCGAAAGTACCCGCCCTTCCCAGCAGTGCACAGGTTGCCTATCAGCAGTGGATCGATGATGGCAACGGAGTCCTGAAGCCCGGCGAAGAATTCAAAGCGGTCGACCAGGGCATCAATGATGTTGTCACCGACCAGGCTCAGGCCAACATGGCATCCCCGGAAAACCAGGCGCAAATGCAGCAGCAACAAACCGCGGCCCAGCAGCTCGCAGCCAAATACGGCACTCCCGAAGGCCAGGCCCAACTCAAGGCCATGACCCCTGCCCAATTGATGGCCCTGGCCCAGCAGATGCAGCCGCAGACCAACATGCCGCGCACGGTTTCGCCTGGTGACCAGCAGTTGTTGCAGAAAATTGGCGATGGCGTTTATTCGGGAAAACAACAGGTGATGGCCGACGTGCTGAAGTTACAGGTTCAAGTCAACGCCGTTGACAGCCAGTGGGACCAGGCTCTGTCTGCACTCGGGCCACAGGAACAAGCGCAGATGAGCAAGTTGCCCGTTTGCGCGGGCGAAGCTGGGATCCCTTCAAGCCTCGACATGGAAAAACTGGAGCTCACGTTTGCCGATCAGCGCATCGCCATTGCCTCGCAGTACCTGCCCCAGTTTGCGCCCATCATCGGCAAAGTGCGTGCGGCCGTATTGCCGGAGATCGACTTCGGCGATGATGCGCTTGCCGCCTGGACGCAGCTCTCCGATCCCGCACTGAAGCAGCAGGTTTCGCCCTCAGCCCATGGAGCGGAGCAGCAGGGCCTTGGCGATGTGGGCATCATTGAGCAGATGGTCGAGGGGGCATCATCAAGGGCCGCCCAGTCCGTGGAAGACAAGAAGAAGATTGAAGTGAAGTACGCCAACGCCCACGGATGTTAAGGCCGGCGCAGAGAACGCCCATCTGGCTTTTATGGAATTCCACTAAAGGATGGATGATCTGGAGCCGACGGTCAGACTTGAACTGACGACCTGCTGATTACGAATCAGCTGCTCTACCAACTGAGCTACGTCGGCCTGCATCCTTGATTGTATCGTTGCTCCGGTTGAAGGTAAAGGCGCGCCCGATGCGGGTGGAGCTATACTTTTGCCCATGCAAGTCGATCCTGTTCTCGAGTGGCAAAGGCTGACGGCGGAGTACCGCGAAAAGGGCGAAGGAGAACTGCTCGAGCTCGCTCGCGACCATGCCGATCTGACCGAACCCGCGCAGCAGGCATTGCGCGCCGAGATGCGCAGCCGCGGCTTGGGCGATCCGGAATCCCCGCGCATAGCGCCGGAAGCGGAAGCTTCACAACCAATTTCATTTCCGTCGCGGCCTGCAGATTCCATCGCAGAGCCTCAATCGGAAGTGCTCACCGACCAGGCAGCTGGGCTGCTCGGTCTCAGCGCGGGAATGCCGCGACTCGTTCCAGACCAGCCCGAATCCGATAACGGCGACAATGGTCCGCACGAATACACGTGGAAGACGCCGCTTTGTGATTGCGAGACCAACGATCAAGCGCAGCAGCTCACAGCAGTGTTGCGGCAGGCCGGCATCGATAGTTGGATCCAGCAGGCACGCGAGTTCGGACGCCGCAACGCACGAGTCATGGTCGCTGCCGATCAGCTCGATCAGGCGCAGGCCGTCGCTGCACAATTCGTTCCCCAAAAGATCGCTGAGGACGCAACCGAGGAAGTGCCGGAGTTTGTCGAGCCTAAGTGTCCCAAATGCGGGTCTGAGGACGTGGTTCTCGAGGGCGTGGACCCTGAAAACACCTGGCGCTGCGAGCAATGCGACGAGCAATGGACGGAAACCGCGCCGGCAATCGCAGGGGAAGGTCCAAAGGAGTGAAAAGATGCTTATAAACGGAAAGAGCCGCCCGGCAACAGGGCAGCTCTTTCCTCAGGGAGAATAGTCCCAACGGAGGCAAACCCATTAGAACTTTCTGGCTGCATACTAGGTTCGGCGGAAAGCAGTGTCAAGGAAAAATATAAGCAAAAATAACTAGTTTTGTTTCAATACTTTAACAATTGAATCGGGGCACGGACAACCCTATTTTCTTCGCTGATCGTTCGCCTGTATATTTTCGTGATTTCCCGGGATTTGGTGCTGTTTTTTCGGGTTTCCGTCCATTTTTCCACAAGATGGAAGCGGCGTTAACCCTTCGGATGCGGTTGTTCGGTGACCTTGATCACTTCGACCACTTCCACCGCTTTTTCCCGCAGATCGAGGTGAATAAACTCCATGTCGAAGACCGACGAGGTCGGTTTTCCCGTCACCTTCCGGTAAAGCGCCCGGCCGCCACCGAAGAACCCGCCCAGCAAAATGGCCGCTCCACCGCCGATCAGGCTCAGGACGGCAATGCCCATCAGCAGCTTGCTGGTCTTCTCGATATCCGACTGCACCGGCTGCGGAATCGCCGTCATTTCGGCGTCGTAATGCACGGACTCGATCAAGCGGTGGCTGTCGTCGGGAATGGCATCGCCGCTCACGATCACCACCAGCGGTCCGCTATCCCGCACTTCGAGCGACGCGGTATCAGAGTCATTCAGCGGTTTGGGCCATGGTGGCGTCGCCTGGCTGCCGGCCTTCAGATACGCGCGAATCGCGTCCACCTGCGCGTGGGCAATCTGCGGCGTGGGGTAATCGATCAGCGTGAGCGTGGCCACGCCCGAGGTGAGAGAGTAATTCGCCGTCAGGGTTTCAGCGCCTTTGTCAAACTTGACCAGCGATGGCGGCAACACGCCGCCCGCGCCCGCGTAGCCGGCCGGGCCCAGCGCGTAGTGCGTGGTCTGCGGGTCAAGCTGTGCTTTTGGCAGGCTAACAAGGATGGGCGGAGGCAACGAGCTGCTGCCATAAACCGCAGGCAACTGGCGCGCAATCTCGCGCAATTCGCCTGCCGACTCCGGCCCTATCTGGGAAAACGTGGCGTCCACGACCGTGGTTCCCACCCAAAACAAAACGCGTTTGTTATCCGACGCCGCGCCGGTGCCGATCTCTTCTTTCGGCCAGCCGTTCTGCCGGTAGTAGCTGTACGCGCCATAGGCCCCGCTTGCGTCATCGAAGCGCAATGCGCGCAGGCTCAGCGTTTGACCCTCGCGCTTGTAACTGGCCTCGACGGCCGCGTTGAACCCATATTCCTTGAGCGCCGCGGCATTGGTTGGATCGGCCTGCGCGGGATCGGTCACCGTTTTCGAGGTTTCAGCCGTCACCCAGCCGTCAAATGCATCGGGCAAAATGGCCTTGGGCGAAGGCGGAAGCGTGAGGACGGTGGCCGATTTCTTCTCCGCGGCAGTAGGCTGCCCGGCCTGCGCGCACGTCAAAGCCGCGCCACATCCGAACGCCGTTACACCGCAAACTATTCCCAACCACCGCATCAAAAACTTCTCACTTCCCCGGGCACGCGCAGCACAAAGCCCCAATCTTCAGGGTACACGTTCGCACTACGCCGCTGCCGCGCGCGAAACCTACTCTCTTTTGACACGGAAGCATATAGAAAGGTTCCCGGCGCTTACTCGTCTGCGCCAGTCCACGGCGTCAGCCGCGGCAGCCAGCGCGGCACATTCTGCTTGAAGCGCAGATACCCGTCGCCGTAGCGCCGGGTGAGCGTGGGTTCTTCGTAAAAGCAGACGAAGAGGTGCACCAAGAGCCACACGATTGCGAGATAAGCAACCATCGCGCGCCGTTCGAAAAGTATTGCTTCACCGGCCAGAGCGATCAGGATGCCCACGTACATGGGATTGCGCACACGACGATAGAAGCCGCTCACCACCAGGTGCTCCGTCGGCGCCGTGGGCACAAGCGTCCCGCGGCCCACAACCACAAAGCGCCGAATGGATTCAAATGCCGGCGAGACTCCGGCCAGGATGAGCACCGAAGCCAGCAGCATCTGGCCCCACGGTTCGCCGGCCGGAATGCGAAAGTGCGTGATCCACAACGGCAGATAGACCAACACAAACCCCGGCCCGCCAAAAATGACGAACAGGACAGAGACGATGATGTTGCGACGCGAATTTGCCATGCCGGTATGTCCCGATTAAGATTACGACTTCTCAAGAACAGAGGCTTCATGCGCGCGGCTTCGGCAAACGCGCTGTCGAACCAATTATTCCTTGATCCAACCTTGAGCGCTTCGCGCGGCGGCAGCGTCGAATCAACAGGAACCCCGAGACCATGAATGGAAAAACTGAAAACATGGGATGCGTCCACTTGCGAATCGCAGCAATTTGGTTTGCTGCGGCCAGCGCTTTTGCGCAGGGGAATTCGGCGCCCGTCGAAGCACAAAAGGCGCCTGACGGTCTTCCACAATTCGCGGCCGCTTCGGTGCGGCCATCCGGCCCAGACAGCCGGGAGCTCAACGGTCTTCGCACCCTCCCCGGCGGCAGGATTATTGGCAAGGGAGTCCGAGCGCAATATCTCATCATGGTGGCGTTCAACGTCCAGCACTTCCAAATCGCCAGCGCTCCTGTCTGGACTGATTTAGGAACTGGTACGGGATTCGATATCCAGGCTGTACCCCCGTCAGACTCCGCCTCGGCGCAAGCGAAGCCAGCCTTCTCCGTCGACCCTCCAGATGACGAAGAGTGCCGCATGCTGCAGGCCCTTCTGATCGACAGGTTTCAGTTGAAATACCACTTCGAATCCAGGGAGGTCCAGACGTACCTGCTTGAACGCGGCAAGGGCAAGCTCAATCTGCAACCCCCCAAGGACAAGACTGCATATCCCTGGGCCGGTGGAGACTACCAAACCTGGTATGGCGGGAAAAACATCTCCATGCCCAAGCTGGCCGTACGCCTGAGCGAATGGCTGGAACGTCCTGTGGCCGATCAAACGGGACTGAGCGGTTCCTTCGACTTCGAGTACAAGCCCGGCGACGTCGACAACAGCGCTGACATCACGGGGTTCCTTTTCACGGCGATGAAGGCCCTCGGCCTCGAAATCAAAGCAAGCAAAGGCTCTGTCCAAACCATCGTGATCGATCACATCGAGCGGCCTTCGCCGAATTGAGCAGTCGGCGTGCGGCTCAATCGTCCAAGCTACCCATCGGCATTTCGATATCACCGGAGGTGATGCGGCCACCACAGCGCTACGCCGAGAATCGTGAGCAGCGCGAACGCCAGCGGGAAATAAAACGGCGATCCGACGCGATACATGGAAAATGCGTTGATGAGTTCGGCCGGCAATACGAGAACGAGTACGAGCACAAAAACTGAGGGGTCGGGGTTCGGTCCCGACACGATCACAACGTAGCCGACAGCAACGCCAATGGCGGTGAGCGAGCCTCCGAGGGCACGCAGTAATTCTCTCGTGAGCCTGTGCGCGCCTTCAGTTACGCCGCAAATTTTCTTGAGGTTCGATGGAAGCCGAGGAGTGAAGACATCGTAGAGGCCGCCTGCTGTAATGAGAACAGCAGTGAATTCAAGAAGGACGCGACCGGAGGTCCACATTTGCTGCTCCTTCGACAATCGTCATCTTAGCAAGCGTGAACAGTTAAACGACTCGGTCGATCACTTTACAAGAGCGGCGAATCCTATCGCCGCGCGCCATTCATCGAACGCCGCCAGGGCGCGCTCGCACACGATCCGGTGCCGCTCCTTCTTGTCGCGAATCTTCTTGCGCAATTCTTCTTCCAGCGGCTCCAGCAAGTCGAAAGTGATGTTCGCCGGCTGAAAGTTCTTCGGATCGGCGTGCGTAATGTAATGCACCAGCGAACCCAGCGCAGTAGCGCGCGGAACCGGTACAGGCACTTCGCCGCGAGCAATCGCCGCGGCATAAATTCCCACCAGCATCCCCGTGGCGATCGATTCCGTGTACCCCTCAACGCCGCAAACCTGTCCCGCAAAGGCGAGGCGCTCCTGCGTTTCTCCCTTTAGGAAAAGCGTTTCATCCAGCAGCACCGGCGCGCAGATATACGTGTTGCGATGAATTTGTCCGTAGCGCAGGAATCGTGCGTTTTCGAGCCCCGGAATCAGTCGCAGCACCCGCGCCTGTTCGCCAAATTTCAGGTGATTCTGGAAACCCACAAGGTTGTAGCTGTCGGCGCGCAGGTTCTCCTTGCGCAACTGCACCACTGCCCAGGGGTTCTTGCCGGTGCGCGGATCGCGCAGCCCTACTGGCTTCATGGGACCGAAGCGCAATGTATCGCGCCCGCGCGTGGCCAGCACCTCGATGGGCAGGCAGCCCTCGAAGTATTCCAGCTTCTCCCACTCCTTGCTCTCGGCAGCTTCAGCGGCCACCAACGCCTCGTAAAAGCAGTCGTACTCCGCGCGATCCATCGGGCAATTGATGTAATCGGCCGTTCCCTTGTCCCAGCGCGCGGCAAAATACACGCGGCTCATGTCAATCGACTCGGCATCGACAATCGGTGAGATCGAATCGTAAAACGCCAGATGCCCCGCGCCGGTCAGCCGCTCGATCTCTTTGCCGAGCGCGTCCGACGTCAGCGGTCCCGTCGCAACAATCGTGACCGCCGTTTCGCCGTCCGCCGGTTCCAGGCTCGTCACTTCCTCGCGGATCACGTGAATGCGCGGCTCAGCTTCAATTGCTTCTGAGATTCGCCGCGAAAACTCCACGCGATCGACGGCCAGCGCGTGGCCCGCTGGCACTGCGCATGTATCCGCAATCGATAAAAGCGCCGAGCCCGCTCGTCGCATCTCTTGCTTGAGCAGCCACGGCGCCGTATTGGGCGATTCGCTTTTGAGGGAATTCGAGCAAACCAGCTCACCGAAATCCGTCGTTTGATGAGCAGGGGTCAGGCGCGGCTTTCCGTCCACCATCGCGCGCATTTCGTAGAGATCCACCTCGCAGCCAAGCCGCGCAGCCGTCAGCGCCGCCTCCGGCCCCGCCAGGCCGCCGCCAATCACGCGAATCCTCACGAAGTGGCTCCCGCACTCCCGGCAAGCCGCTTGATTGCATCGCCGCTCAGCCGCACATTGCGCCAATCATCCAGAAACTCGGCGCCCATGGCGGAATAGAAATCGATGGCAGGCGTATTCCAGTCCAGAACCTCCCATTGCAGGCGCTGGCAGCCCTTTTCCACGGCGAAAGCCGCCACACGTTGCAACAGCGCCTTGCCAATGCCCAGGCCGCGAAACTCCGGCAGCACGAAAAGGTCCTCAAGGTAGATGCCGGGCCGTCCCTCCCAGGTGGAGTAGTTGTAGAAAAACAGGGCAAAGCCGGCAGGCTGGCCGCCGCGGTCGGCAATCAGGCAGGAATAGAACGGGTTGGGGCCAAATCCGTCGCGCAGAAGGCCCTCCTCGGTCGCAACCACTGCGTCCGGCGCCCGCTCAAAGGTGGCAAGGGCGCGAATAAAAGCGAGAATCTGTGCGACATCTGCCGCGGTTGCACTTCGAATCGACGTTCCCATGCCCTAATTTTAGGGCCTGCCCCGTCCAGCCCCGCTAACCCCGTTAACTTCGCCAACCCCGCTGTTTTTACACTGTGATACAGGCCACATGCGCGCCCGCGCCCACCCACTACCATGGGAAGCGGTATCGGCGCGGCGCGTGAAGACTGCGCGACGCAAGGGGCAACTCGCGGGCGGGCCTTCTCGTCAAGAAAATGGGGCCGGCGCCGCGACACCCGGCGTACCGGAGCCTGGTTGGCTTAAACCCACTTGTGCAGGGGGCTGTATTGGATTTAACGTGGGTCTTGCTCACCAATGCGCTCTGCCGGATGAGTTTCCTCCGCTGCGCCTGGGACTTTGAATTTTTTGAGCTTGCGGGCAATATACTTCCCGCCGCTCTCAAGGAGAAAACATGAAACGCGCTCTTTCACTTTGGCTGGGCCTGGCCGCTGCGGGACTTTTGACCGTGGTTCTCGCGCCCGCACAGGCGCCGCAAGCGCCCGCTGGAACTACGGGCAAGATTCACGGCAAAGTCATCAATCCCACGGGGCAACCCCAGGGCGGCGGCACGGTGAGTCTCTCCACCGACGGCGGTGTCAGCCTCAAGTTCACCTTCCCGGTCGATGACTCCGGCAATTACACCGGAGAAGCGCCCGCGGGAACCTACATGGTGGTTTACCGCGCCGCCGATACGCCGGCCGGCAAGATGGTCGATTCCATCCGTGGCGTCAAAATCGTTGTCGGGGAGGATACGGCCCAGGACGTCGACATGTCGCGCCAGGAATACATCGACAAGATGACGCCGGACGAGAAGAAGCAGTTGGAAGATTTGAAGAAGGCCAACGCCCAGGCCTTGCAGGCCAACGTCCTCATCAACCAGCTCAATGCCGATCTGAAGGTCGTTAATCAGGACAAGAAAGACATTGACAACGCAACGGCACTTGCAACCCAGGCCCTGGGCGCCAACGCAGCCAAGGCCGATCTCGCCAACAAGATCGCCGAGATCAGGACCGCCAAGTACACCGATATCGTAAGCCTTGCGACCAAGGATACAGGCCTCAAGCCGGACGAGGCTCTGCTGTGGAATCAGTTGGGCTACGGACAAGCCGGGCTCAAGCAGTACGACGATGCCGTCACGTCATACAAGAAGGCTGTCGATCTTGAGACCGCTTCCAAAAAGCCGCGCATGCCCGTCATCGGTCAGGCCCAGGCCGGCTTGGGCGAGTGCTACGCGCGCACCGGCAAGGTTCCTGAGGCCAACGCCGCCTTTGATGCCGCAGCCAAGGCCGATCCTGCAAACGCGCAACTGTATCTCAAGAACCAGGCGATCATCTTCTTCCAGGAAGGCAATTCGGCTGCGCAGTCTGCTGCGGCGGATGAAGCCATCAAGGCGGATCCGAACCCGAATGATCCCAACCTCGCCATCCTCTACTACGTCAAGGCGCAGGGGTTGATTATGAGCGCTACCGTCGACGCCAAGGGCCACTACGTTCTGCCCCCGGATTGCACAGCCGCCTACAAGAAATATCTGGAATTAGCGCCGCATGGCCAGTTCGCTGCGGACGTGACGGGTATCCTCGCGCAGGCCGCGAAGTAAAGTCGAAGGACCTCGGCTTTCGGTTAAGCTGATCGCAGGGCGTCTGCCACGGCAGACGCCCTTTTTTCTTGGAAGGGCTCACCCTCTCTGGAATCGCCGTACAATGCATTGCATGAGTTTTGCTTTGCGTCTGCATCCCCGCGGCGCGGGTAGCCTCCGTATCGCGATCGGCCTCGTCACCATGTCGATTGCCGTTTTGGCGCTCGCCCGCGCGGCTGCGCAGCAGGACGCCGGCGCCCCTGTCCAACCATCCGATCAACAAGACGAGGAACGGGACATCGGCTGGATTCAAGGCCTCGTCACCGGCCCCACAGGCGCGCCCCAGAACGGCGGCATCGTGAGCCTGTCCACCGACGGTGGCGTCACTTTGCGGTATAGCTTTACGGTTTCCCCAAAGGGCGATTACACCGGCAGAGTGCCCCTCGGCGAGTACACATTGGTTTACCGTTTGCCCGATACGCCGGATGGCAAAGTCGTTGACTTCATCCATAGCGTCGTCATTCTGGCCGGAAAGGGCACGACGCAGAATGTCGATATGACGCGCCAGGAGTACCTCGACCGGTTGTCGCCCGAGCAACAAGAGCACCTGCAGCATATGAAAGAGTCGAACGAAAAAGCCGTGGCCACCAACAACATCATTGCCTCCATCAACGCCGATCTGCACACGGCCAACCAGGACTTCGAGGATGCAGCGAATGCGCGGGCCACGGCAATCCAAACCCTGGGTTCGACAGCCTCCCCATCGGACGTGGATTCCACGGCCGGCGAAATCAGAGTCTCGAAGTACACCGAGATCGAATCGCTCATGAGCAAGGCATCCACTGAAATGCCCGACGAAGCTACTGTATGGGTCTATCTGGGGCGCGCCCAGCTGGGGCTCAAAAATTACCTTGACGCGGAGACCAGCTTCAAAAAAGCAGTTGATCTCACATCGCAGGCCGGAATCACCGGCCCACAGGCCGCTAATGTTGACTCGCAGCTTAGGGGGGCGGCCAACGCCGGCCTGGGTGAGGTCTACGCCCGGACTCGTATGGTCGACGAAGCCGATGCGTCCGTAGCCGCGGCCATCAAAGCCGATCCCGCCCATGCTGCCGCGTACCTCCGCAACCTGGCCGTGATCTACTTCCAGGTTGGTAACATCTCGGCGCAAATCGATGCGGCCGACGAGGCCATTAAGGCCAACCCCCAGGACGCTGTCCTCTATTTCATCAAGGCCCAGGGACTCTCGGTGAATGCGCCCTTCGATCCCGATACCAATAAACTCAAACTTTCTCCTGAGTGCGTGGCGGCATTCAGACAGTACCTGGTGTTGGCCCCCACCGGGCAGTACGCGGCGCGAGTCACCGCCATCCTGCAGAACGCGGCTGGAGATACCGCCGCTAACCCGTCCGCGGAAAAATAATTCGCGACGCGACGCTCTACAATCCTTTGCATGGGTGGCGACTTGCTCAGTTACACGCAGGCAGCGGCTTTCGTGGCCAAACGCGCGCAGCGTCTTGTGCGCAGCAAACCGGCGACGGAGCGCGTAACGCTGGCTGCGGCGGCAGGCCGCGTGCTCGCAGAAACCCTCCGCGCCGATAGCGACCAGCCGCCGTTTGCCCGTTCCACGCGAGACGGTTTTGCCTGCCGCGCTGCGGAAGCCTCTAAGCATCGGCCGCTGGCCATCGCGGGCACAAGCCGCGCAGGCGATCCTCCTTCGGGGCCTTTGCCGCGCGGAGCGGCCTGGGAGATCATGACCGGCGCGCCGGTCCCTCGCGGCGCCGACGCGGTCATCATGCTTGAACATGTTGAGTCTGCCGGATCATCCGCCGCTCCCACCGTCCGCCTTTTGCCGCCACGCACCATCAAGCATGGCGAGAACATAGTGCTTCGCGGCGCGCAGGCGCGCAAAGGCGACGCGCTGCTGCCCGCAGGAACCCTGATCGACGCCGCGCAGATTGCTCTTGCCGCGTCCTGCGGCCGCGCAGAGCTCAAAGTCTACGCTAGGCCGCGCGTGGCCATTCTTTCCACGGGCGACGAGCTTGTGCCCATCGCCGCCAAGCCAAAGCCCGGCCAGATTCGCAACTCCAGCGGCGCCATGCTGGCCGCGATGGTGGCCGCAGCCGGAGGCGCGCCGTGGATCCTGCCCATCGCGCGCGATACGGCCAGGTCTCTCGACGCCGCGATCGCCCGCGCCGCCAAGGCCGATCTTCTGCTCATCACAGGCGGCGTCTCCGCAGGCAAGTTCGACCTGGTCGAGCCTGCTCTCGCCCGCGCAGGCGCGCGCTTCCACTTCACCGGAGTGCGCATGCAGCCGGGCAAGCCGGTGGTGTTTGGAGAGCTGCTCCGCAGCGGCACGAACCCCAACCAAAATGGCCGCTCCATGCAATGGCGCCGCACGCTGTGCTGGTGGGGGTTGCCGGGAAATCCTGTCTCTTCCGCCGTAACATTTCTGCTGTTTGCCGCGCCGATTCTGGCTGCGCTTGCCGGCCGCATCGATCATGGCCCGCGCTTTGCTCTCGCGCGTCTCGCCGAGGACGTGAAAACCAAACCAGGCCTGACTAGGTTTCTGCCTGCCGCGTGCACCTTTTCCGGCCCCATGCCAGAAGTGAAACTCGTCGCGTGGCAAGGTTCCGGCGATCTCGCTGCCATGGCGCTCGCGAACTGCTATCTGGTCGTGCCCGACGAATGCGACTCGCTCGCAGCAGGCGCAACGGTCAACATTCTTCTGCCCTGAGATTGGGGGCTGCGGAAAAGCATTTCAAGAATGGCACGAAGTGTCAGGGCACGACTTTAGTCGTGCCGATGAGTGCGAGAAAGAAGACGGGGCTTTAGCCCCTGAAGAAAGATTTTTGAACGAGGACTCTCATGCCCAAGTCCACGAAACTTTCGCATTTCGATGCATCCGGCCGTGCGGCCATGGTCGACGTCGGCGGCAAGCAGCCCACACGCCGCACCGCAACGGCTTCGGCTTTTGTTGCGCTTTCCGCCGCCGTCATCTCTGTGCTGCCCACGAACCCCAAAGGCAATCCGCTTGAAGTCGCGCGCATTGCCGGCATTCAGGCCGCCAAGCGCACCGCCGAGCTGATTCCCATGTGCCATCCGCTCGCGCTCACGCACATCGATGTGCAAACGGAACTTGTCGCGGACGGCGTGCGCATCACGGCGACTGCAGCGACGGTCGGACCAACCGGCGTTGAAATGGAAGCGCTCACCGCGGCCACCATTGCCGCGCTTACGGTCTACGACATGACCAAAGCCCTCGACAAAGCCATCGTCATTCGCGAGATTCGCCTCGAAGCAAAATCCGGCGGCAAGAGCGGCGATTTTCGGAGGGAAGCGGAGTAAAGGCTGCGCCGGATCGGACGCCTTTGGCCGGAATCGTGGCTCATTCAGGTCAGAACTTGCGCCACGCGACGAATACAGAATCGCGCTGGCTCAGTACTCGTTGTCTTCTGGTCACGAGCCAGCGACGCCCCGAAAATGTCTACCCCGGAGGACTTGAAATAAACTGAATTCGGTTCCCCGGCCGTGCTTCGTTTCGGCTCTCACAGCAACCAATGAACCGATTCTGTGTTCAAACAAAACAAGTGATCCGTTGCGGCGATCGGCTCAATCATTTGTGGGTTCTGTCGCACGCGCTTCCAAGACACAAGGAGACTCCCATGAATGGTCCCTTCAGAATTCGCGCTTTAGCCATCGTCACCCTCTTCGCGATGCCGCTGCTTTCCCTGCCGGCCGCGCAGGCGCAGATCGGCATTGGCGTCGGCATCTCAGTCCATGTCGCACCGCCCGTGCTGCCCGTCTACGTGCAGCCCCCACTACCCGCTCCGGGCTATCTATGGACACCGGGTTACTGGGCCTATGGAGGAGCCGGCTATTACTGGGTTCCCGGCGTTTGGGTGCAGCCGCCCAGAGTCGGTTTTCTGTGGACCCCGGGCTATTGGGGCTTCGCAGGCGGCGCTTACGGATGGCACGCTGGCTACTGGGGCCCGCACGTCGGCTTCTACGGTGGCGTGAACTACGGCTTCGGTTACGGCGGCATCGGCTTCTTCGGCGGCGAGTGGCGCGGCGGCGCATTCGCCTACAACAGCGCCGTGGCCAACTTCGGCGGTGTCCACGTCACCAATGTCTACGAGGACCGCACCGTCATTACCCAGAACACCATCGTCAACAACAACCACACCAGCTTCAACGGCCCGGGCGGCATCGATCGGCAGCCCAGTCCTGAGGAATCCCGCTATTCCGGCGAGCAGCATATGCAGCCCACTGCCAACCAGATGCAGCATCAGAACTTTGCCTCCCAGGACCGTTCCCAGTTAGCTTCGGTCAACCACGGCGCTCCCGGAACCACGGCGATGTCGAACGAGGGCTCCTATCGCCAGGTGGCGCAGCAGCACGCGCAGTCCCAGCCCATCTCGGCCGCGGACCGCACGGCCGGCCGCAACTACAGCCCCAATAATCGTGAAGCCAACCAGGACCAGCGCATCGCCAACGGCCTGCGCGACGGTCAGATGACCTCCGGCGAAGCGTCCGGCGCTGAACGCACGCAATCGAACATCGACAAGCAAGTCCATAACGATCGTGAAGCGAACGGCGGCCATCTGACCAACCAGGAACGTCAGCAGATCAATCGCGAGCAGAATCGCGCGAGCCGTCAAATCTACAACGACAATCACAACGGAAACACGGTGAAGCCGAACGAAGTCGATAACCGCGAGGCCAACCAGCAGCAGCGCACCGCCAACGGCCTGCGCACCGGTCAAATGACCTCCGGCGAAGCGGGTCGCTCCAATTCCAATCAGTCCAATGTCGCTGGGCAGGTCCACAATGAGCGCACGGCAAACGGCGGCGCGCTGACCCCAAAGCAGAAGCAGCAGGCGAACCGCGAAGAGAACCGCAACAGCAAGCAGATCTACAACGAGAAGCACAACAACAAAACAGCCAATCCCCGGCGTTGAAGCGAGGGGAGCACTGGTCTATAGCAATTTCACAATAGCTGTAACCATTCCGTGCCCCACCCTTCGCCGGCAATAAACGAAGGATGGGGTACCCGATGTCGCGGTGAGTTTGCTTTCTGAAGATCTAAGCCTCACTTGATCGGAGTCGCGTTACTGAGGTCCAGCGTTATGGAGTTTGCTCCGGCCTTGAGCTGCACGGCCTGGCCCCAGGCGAAGGGTTGGTTGTTGTAGCGCGTGGAGATCATCAGGTAGTAGACGCCCGGCGGCACGCCGGGCAACGTGCCTCTGCCGTTGGCATCGGCGCGGACTGCCGAGGCGGCGTCTGCATTGATGGCATTGATGATTTTTTGACAATCGGGCGTTCGATTGGCGCAGACCGTGCCCACATACACATAAGGCGACACTCCGGGCGGTACAGAGACGCCGGCATTTGCGATGGCGTCAGCGTAGCTCGAGCGCAGCAGCACATAGGGATGACCGGCGAATGGATTGGGCGTGCCGGGCTGCGCGGAAAGTCCGGGGATCACCGACAAAACGGCGTTGCCCAGTGGCGCGGCCGGAGTGGAAAGTCCACCCCCGCCAGCGGCCGGACCTGAATTCCCTGCTCCAGCGTTCATCGTCGCCGGCGCGCCCCCGCTCGAGGGGATCTGCTGGCTCGGGACGAGCACGGCAAGGTTGCAGGTCAGCTCCATGGGAGCGAAGGTGAAGTCGTCGTTGTCGTCCTGGCCGGTCACGATGCGCCCATGCACCTGGTAGGCGCCGGTGCTGCCCGGGTCGAGCGATCCATCCGGCCTGAAAGCCAACGCCAGCGGGTGATCGGGCGCGGCAATCTTCACCACTGCGCCCGCTCCGCCCACATCCACGGTGTAGGGATAGGCGCGTGCGGCGTCAGGTCCGCAGCCCAGAATCACGGATTCCGGAAAGAACTGCACGCTGAATCCGGTAGACGCGGCGGCAAAGATACCGTGCATGCGAATGCCCGCCGGAGTAGGAGGACCCTTGTCGCCGCCAACCATGGATTTGAGCAAATCGGTTTCCATGGTCTGCACGCCCACGCCCGTTCCCTTTGAAGTGAGATTGATCGCGGGGCACGTCACGCGTTTCGGCGCGAACCGGGTGTAGCCGTTGTTGGCGTTTCCGGCCACGCGATTGCCGGCGGAATCGTACAGGTTGCCGTATTGGTCCTTCTGCGTGGCGCCCGTCCCCGCTGCGCCGCTCACGTAGCCCGCAGCGATCACGCCGTTAATGGTCACTGGGCCCGGCGGGCCGGTGATGGTTCCATCGCCGTGAACAGCGAGCACGAGAGGCCTGGGCGTGGTGTCGATG
Organism: Occallatibacter sp.; assembly: GCA_050013775.1. Classification (GTDB taxonomy): domain Bacteria; phylum Acidobacteriota; class Terriglobia; order Terriglobales; family Acidobacteriaceae; genus Telmatobacter. Next base: position 32,554 of record JBEKEP010000001.1, read on the forward strand.
GTGAGCGTGGCGTGGCCGTTCTTCAGGTCGAGCGTGTAGCTCTCCTGGTTGGGCGACAGGTCCGCGCAGTTCACCAGCACGCCCTCGTCAATAAAGTCGAGACGCCAGTACCCGGTGCCCTGGAAGACTCCGGCCATGTTGGGGCCGGGCTGCTCGGGCTTCTTGTCCGCGCCGGGAAGCATCTGCGAAACCATCTGTGTGAACGCGCCCAGCAGCCCGTTGCCGGTGCATGTGGAAGCGGGCCGGCCTGACGAGACGCAGCGCCGCAAAGCGCGCTCTTCCCCGTTTTTCGGCGGTGTCACCTGCGCAGGATTCACGCCCGCCTGGTTGCCGGAACCGGGCTGTGAGTTCTGCGCGGCAGCCTGCGGGTTGGCCTTGGCCACGTTTGCGTCGTAGATCTCCTGCTGTTTTTTCTTGAAGGCTTCTTCCCGGGCAATTTCCTGCGCAGTAGGTTGCGTGCAGGTGGGGAGCAGTTTTTTCAACGTGCCGCGGGTTTCGGTTGTGTAAGCCATAAAGCCGTTGTGTTGGGGACGGTCTGGGTGGGCGACCTGGCAGGTGGAGGTGTCAGAGAGATCGCGGATGTTGCAGCTCTCCACGTACATGCGCTCTCCGTTGCACACATAGGTCACGTTGAGCTTGATGTCCTGTGCGTCGGCACGCACCCCGGCCAAAATCGCCGCGGCAAGAGCCAGCGCAATAACGATGATTCGCAGTGTTCTGCGGTGCATCTTCTTTGGCCTCCAACGAATCCGGGACCGGGCCCCGGAGCCCAGGCGGGATTGCGGGGACGAGGAAGTTGGAAATACGTCTCAGGGCGCGGAGGAAGAGAGACACGGAAAGATTCTCCGGCCTGAAAGGGAATGTCAAGGAGTTTCGCAGGACACTGTCGACTTCGCCTGAAACGACGCGGTGAATCAGTTGGAACAGACAAACCAGTTTTGGGCCTGTGATCCAGGGATCTGTGGCTGCGACCAGTCCCGTTGAATCCCCTTTTTGGACGCTCCTCCGAGGTTTGACTGGACAAGTTTTCAACAAAACCCCGCATCTGCCTTCATGAGGAAAGTCTGCACGCCGAGGTATATTGGTAGGGAATTCAGGAATCTTCTCCGGGTAAGGAGAAGATCCTCCCCTGAGGTCCTCAGTTACGCCAACCGGGCTCCTGATGGTCTCCGATTTTGCTCTGAGGTTGGCCGCTAAACGAAGCTCACACCGCAACCTCTGGAGCATGCGCCAAATTGGTAGTTGACTTGCCTTGGACCTCCAATAGAAGTCGAGGACGTTGTGCGCTCTACCGTTCCGCTGCGTCATAAGCTCATCGCGGTGGTCGTGGCTGCCGCCACCGCCTGTGGCCTCTATGCCTTTCTTCTCTATCGGGAGGCACAACTGGCCTCAGCCGCTTCGCTCTCTTTCGACTCCGCAGCGGCACAGCAACTGGACCCCAACACCGCGCGCGCCCTTCATCCCGCTGTCGTCCTCGGCCAGTCCATTCTCAGCGACTCTTTCGTCGCCACACTCATTCTCCATGCCGACCTCGCCGAGCCCTCCACAGCGCACGCCATTGGCGAGTTTCGCACCCGCGTCGAGCTGACCCAGCCGTCCGCCGGGGTTCTTTGGGTACGCTACCGTGATCCCGATCCCGGCCAGGCCGTCGCCACTGCCAATGCGGTGGCCCAAGCCCTCACCGGCTGGGCGCCTCCGACTACCGGCACTTCTGCACCGGCCGCGCCCGCATCAGCCGCCGCCCCCCAAGATGCCCCTCCTGCTGAACCGTTGCCAGCCACCGCCCCACGACCTGCTCCTGCTGCCGAGCGGTCGCTGGCCACCGCTTTGGGGGAATTACAGGCTCAGCTTTCTGCCGCCGATCAACGAGCCGACCCAGAGTCATCGTTGCAGACCGAACGCGATCGCCAGAGATACCTTGAGTCCCAGGTCCGCGACGCCCAGCAGAAACTGGATGATCTGCGCAACGAGTTCCCGCAATCAGACTCGGCGTCAGGCGGGCAAGTCCACCTGGATGCCATTCAACACGCACTCGCTCTCTTCTGGCCTTCTACCGCTGGCCTCAATGCCGCGGGCACCTCTGAAGAGCAGCTCGACTATGAGCGCGATCAGCTCACGCGCGACATGAACGTCATCGCACAGCAGCGCCAGGCAGCTCAGCGCGAAGCGGCCGCCAATGCTGACTCTGTCAATCAACCCGCTTCGGCGGCCGCTGTGCCATCGCCACTCGCTCCCAGCGCCACCGGGAATCCGCTCCATCTGGAGCGCATGGCCCGGCTCCCCGCGCAGTTGGCCCGGTGGCCTTCCGCTCTCATTGGCTTTTTCTGCGGCTTGCTCTACTTGGGACTCGCCTTTGCCCGCTATCATTCCTCCGCCGAGTCCGATGACCTGCTCGATCTGCCCCATGCGAAGGCCAATTCCATTTACCACCTGTTCGACACCGATGCGCGCGGCCCAGCCGATTCCGACGAAATACCGATCGACGCTGATGCGGTCAAAACACCCTCCCGCAAGCATGCCTTTTTGACCTTGAATCTAGGTTCCATTCCTGCTCCTGCCCGGGACCAGCCTCCGTCCTTCGAGCCAATCCAGGGCTCTACGCCAGTCACTGTCCTCGATAGCCTGGCGGAGACCGCACCGGTCTCGGCCCACACCGAAATGGCTCAAGCCGCTTCCGCCGCGGATGCCGTTGCTCCCCTGCGCGCTCCGGAGCAACAGGACGAAGTTTCCCCCGAGGGAATGATCGGAACTAGCGATTCCTGGGAAGAAGAAATCCGTATTCGCTTGTCTCAAACCGACATTGCTCGCATCTTGAATTCGCAGATCGTCGCAGAAAATATCGCCACCAAAGGCCCCAACCGCGATGTCGGACCACCTCCATCAGAGACCGACCGTCTCGCCAGCTGACCGGCACTCGTGGCATCGAAGCTCCTGCATTTCACGCGGATGGTATTTTGACGAGGCACAGCTCCCCAAAGGCGCTACTTCCGGATTAGCGACGATCCAACCAGATCTCGACTGAAATGGCGTCGTCGGCTGAACCGCTCTGGGCGCCTTCAGTTCGCGTCCCAGCTTTGTGGAACATTCACATACGAACGATCGAGCTCGGTGACGGACGCGCAACCGAGCAGCCGCAGCGTGCGGTCGAGGTCGGTGCGCAGAATTTCGATGGCGCGATCGACTCCGGCTTCTCCCGCAGCAGCAAGACCGTAGGCATAGGCGCGTCCGCAGAGCACGGCGCGTGCACCAAGGCAGAGGGCTTTGGCGATGTCGGTACCGCGGCGAATACCTCCATCCATAAGGATCTCGGTTTGCCCGTCAACAGCCTTTACGACTTCGGGCAACGCGCGCAACGAAGAAGAAACGCAATCGAGTTGGCGGCCGCCGTGATTCGAGACTGAAATGGCTGCGGCGCCTTCATCGACGGCGCGGCGTGCATCGTCTCCCGTGAGGACGCCTTTAACGACAATGGGACCGCGCCACAGTTCGCGAATCCAGGCGAAGTCGCTCCAGGTGACTGCGGATGCGGCGAGCGCAGTGGCAATATCGATGAGCGGCATCGGGCCTTTGCCCGGGACCACAACGTTGTAGAGCGGTGGGATGCCCCCGTCGCGCAGAAAATTCAAGAGCCAGCTCGGGCGCGATAGAACTTGCGGAAGATGTGGAAGTTTTTCGAAGGGACCACCGCTGACAAGCTCCTTGGTTCCATTGCGGAAGTCGCGTTCGCGAATTCCGGAGACGGGTGTATCGATGGTGACAACGAGCGCGGAAAACCCGGCGGCACGGGCGCGTTCAATCGCGGCCTCGGCCGCGCCGCGGCCTCCCATCAAATACAACTGATAAAAGACGGGGCCGCTCGATGCGGCCCTTACATCTTCGAGTTTGTGTCCGGAGATGGTGGAGAGAATGTAGGCGGTGCCCGCGTTGCCGGCGGCGCGCGCTGCACCCACTTCGCCCACCGGGTGCATGAGCCGGCTGTAGCCAACGGGAGCCAACAGGAAAGGGACAGCGAGATCGAAGCCAAGAACGCGCGTGCGCATGCTGCACTTGTCGAACGCGACCGCGTGCCGGGGACGGAAGGTGACGTCCTCATAGACGCGGCAATTCTCGCGCAGGGTAACCTCGCCTTCAGAGCCGCCATCAAGGTAATCGAAGACGGAGCCGGGCAAGCGTCGCTTGGCGATGGTCCGGAAATCTCCGATGCTGACGACGCGCGGAGAGGCGACGGAACGGGCAGATCGAGTCATTTCTGTTTGTTATACCAAGGCGGGGAGTTCGTTCACCGGGATTTCCTTTTTCGACCCCCAAAACAGCTGCCATTGTCTCCCCAATCTCATTGGCAGTAAGGGGGTAGATCCTCCTCCGGCTCCTCGCGGAGCACGCCTTCGTCCATGCAGTTGAAAGTCTGCTGGGCCGATATTTCCCCGTACACTGTGCCGGGATCACCCGCGTAGCCGCTCGGGACAACCCAGCCCATCGGGGGCAGCGGTGGTGTCGCGGGCTTGAGAATGGCCATGAGCGCAGCCTGGGACGGCCTGTAACTGGAGAGTACGGCTTCGGCTGTGGCGCGCTCCTGAGCGGCCAGCGAGACCGGAATTGTAGCGTTCATCCAAAAAAGCTTGTAGACGCCGTTGCTGTCTATCGGCAATGAACAGAATCGCGTCTCGAAGTTCTGTGGGCCTTGCGCATTCGTCAAGCTTCCGAGGAAGATGCCGCACTGAGCGATTTTGCCGAGCGGCACGGGTTTGGCTGAGGACACGCTGACGCGCGCACCTGGAAAACCTGAGGCGATGGCCGCCTCCTGCCAGACAGCCTCGAGCTTTTGCGTAAGCGTGGCCTGGTTGGGAATCATCATCGGGTTTTGACCAGCCCTGTACGCACCGCTCCGGATCAAGAGCGTGTTTCCGACGGAGATTGCCTCGCCATTCGGACCGGACATTTGGATTTCGGCAGAGGCGGCCTTGGTCACCCTCCACCCGGCAGGTACCCCGACGGTCGCGCTCCCATCAGGCGCTGAGTAAGTTTGCAAGGGAGTGGACGGAGCAGGTGTTGATTGTTGCGCGGTGGCCAGGGAAGCGCCGGCGATAAAGCCCGCCGCGAGTGCCGCGAACTTCAGGAATTCGGAACCATGTCTTACCTTCATAGGGAATTTCATCCTTTCGCCCCGAGGGAAGATTGGGATTTGATGCGCAACTCTATCACGTCGCAAGCTCTGCGAGCGAACAAAAAATTGACCGCAGATCGCTGACCACAGCGCCTCGCGGCATTCGCGGTATCCTGCCCTTCGCCAGAGAAATGCGAAGGATGCGGCGGCCGAAAAAAACTTCCCGCGATTTGCATATAATTTCCCCCTTCCGGCGCACAATAAAAACATCAGTCAATAGCCGGTAACCAGTAGCTGGGAGCCTGTCTCGCGGTAGCTGCCTTCTTGGTCCCTCGTTCCCGTGCTCCCTGCCTTTCCACCCCCCTCCCCCCTCCCCCCTCCCCCGGTCCTGACACCCGAAGCCTGAAACCCGCACCCGGGATTTCCGCCGAAAATCCGACTTGTGAAACTGTGAAGTCTGCAAGTCACAGCAAAATAAATACTTACACGCACAAACCCTGCAGTCTCACAGGGAATGTGTTTCTGTGAGTCTGTGCCGCAAAATCGCATCGCTTTTTCGGGCAGAGGTTTGCTGCCGATCACGATTCACGATTCGCGAATCACGAGCTGAAATCTGACAGCTGATTTCTTATTCCGCGTGGAAGATGGTGTCGAAGAGCAGAAGGCTTGCGGTGGTGAAGATGATGTCGTAGCCGAGAAGCATCTTGATCCAAATTGTGGGATCGCTGTCGCCGGTGAAGATCGCGGTGGTGGATTGCACCATGGCCAAGAGCGCGGGAATGAAGATGGGAAAGAGAATGAGCGAGAGCAGCAACTCGCGGTTGCGGCTGCTCATGGAGAGCGCGGCGAAGAACACACCATTGCAGACCAAAGCCCATGTTCCCAGCGGCAGCACCAGCGCCAGCAACCACGCGTTGCCTGTGATATGCAGGTTGTAAAAGATGAAAAAGAACGGCGCCAGAACGACCTGCACGATGGTGACGAAGAGAAAGTTGGCGATGGCTTTGGCGAGAAAGAGCTCGGCTGCGGGCGCGGGAACCATGCGCTGCGCATCCATCACTTGATGCCGGATTTCGCGCGCCCACGCTTGATTGAGCGCGCTCACCGAAGCGAACATAGTGGCGACGCAAAGCACTCCGCCTGAGATCTGCTGCGAGAACTCGCCGCGCGGATCGAAGGCGATGGAGAAGAGCACAACCACCAGGCCCGAGAAGAAAAGCATGGAGATCATGGCGTCGAGTGTGCGCCACTCGATGCGGAGATCCTTGGCGAGATGCGTCCAGAGAGCGCGGGTCATGAGCGGCTCTCCGCGGTGACAGGCTTGGTGTCTTTGGTCAGATCGACAGTCTGGACAGGCTCGCCGATAGCGGCCGCGGCGCGAAGATAGTCGTCGGGAGCGAGGATCAGTTGCGTGCCGCGCGTGCCCGCGGAAACGCTGATGGTGTCGAAAAGAATGGCCGTTTCGTCGACGAAAACCGGATAAGGTTTTTTCGCCCCGAAGATGGTGACGCCGCCGCGAATGTAGCCAGTGAGCGGCTGCACGTCTTTCAGCGGGGACATCTCCGCTTTGCGCCAACCTGCGGCGCGAGCGAGTTTCTTGAAGTCGAGCTCGGCGTCGCCGGGAATCACCGCGAAAACATAATCACCGGAGCCAGTGGTCGTGAGCAAGGTCTTGAAGACTTGTTCTGCAGGCATGCCGATCTTCTTCGCAACCGTGATCGCGGTCAGATCGTTGGGATCGACCTCGTACTCGCGCAATACAAAGGCGATGCCGAGCGATTCGAGAGAACGCGCGCCGTTGGTCTTCATAGCGTCGGGCTCCCAGGCTCAAAGGATGCGACGCGTCCAGCGTGGAGGGTGAGCACCCAATCGGCGATGGGCGCGGCGAGGTCGCGCTGGTGCGTGGTGAGGACAATGGTGCGATCGCTCTGGCGGAAGCGGGCGAGGAGTTCGACCATCTGCCGCGCGCTTTCCACGTCCATGTTGGAAAAAGGCTCGTCGAGCAGCAGAAGCTCCGGCGAGGGAACAAGAACGCGTGCGAGCGAGGTGCGCTGGCGCATGCCCTGCGAGTAATGACCGAAAGGCCGGTTCAGTTCGGGATCGAGGCCGACCTGGCGCAAAGCTTCGGCAGGCGCGAGGCATTCGCGTCCTGGATAGAGACTCGCGAAGTAGCGCAGATTCTCCTGGGCGGTGAGCTCGTCGTACAACATGGGCGCATGACTCATGTAGCCGATGCGGGCGCGTTCCTGCTGCGGCTCCGAGTCGCCGAAGACGCGCACCGTGCCGAAGCTGGGGCGCAGCAATCCCGCAAGGATGCGCAGCAGCGTGGATTTGCCGGCCCCGTTTTCGCCGAGCAGCACATAGCAACGGCCAGGCTCCAGTTCGACTGTGACCTGGCGCAGCGCGGCAAAACTGCCAAAGAGCTTGGACACCTGCTGAAGCTGAGCGCAGATATGGACCCGGGCGCCATGCGTTGTAGGTCCGGCAGCGGAGACGTTCGCGGTCATGCCGTCAGTTGGAAGCGGTCTGGGTTGAGGAGGTAGTAGATGGCGCAGGGTTGGATGCGCTGGCCGGCTTGGTCGGGGCGGCAGCAGGTGGCTGCGCGCCGGGCTGCGCCGGTGCGTATTTGCTGGCGCACTTGGCCTGAAGCACCGTGGCATGAAACACGCCGTCGCGGCCGTAGGTGCCCATGGCCAAGGCCTGCGCATCGTCCTTGAAAGTGTCAGGCGGCGGTTCGGCTCCCTTGTAGCTGACTTTCAGGAGGCGTCCGGAGGGGGCATTGGGCGAGTGGCTCTCGAATTCATTGAGGACGAAATTGACATGCGGCCCATTGCGCTCGATGGAGCCGGGCTCCACGAAACCCTCGACGCGCAGATTGCTGTGGTACGCCTTATCGCCCATTCCGCCCAGCTGGGCGATGGTGACGTAATAGCTCTTGCTGGACCCATAACCGGTGAAAGCCAACCAGGCGATGGTGCCGAGGATGACGGCGACGGCAATACTGACCTGCAAAGTTTTCGGGGATTTTTTCATGGTCTCTACCTTTTTAACGATACGAGCCTGCAGGACCATGGTCAACCAGAGACGGGGGCTGGGGATGTGATTTGGCTCACATGATGGCAGGAAGGGGGAACCAGGGACCAGGGGCGTAAGACGGCCGGCGCTTGCGGGAGAAGATTCGACGAGTGGGTGCTAGCGCGTGCGGCGCGGCACCGAGCCACGGCGATTGTTGACGCGGCAAGGCTCGAGCGAGGTGGCAACCAGCGGGACGACTATCATTGCGATCAGAATCAGTTCGATCACAAGGTCCTTCATGAACAGCCCCCAAGGCGTACACAATTTTGCGTGCGTCGGACTTCTTAGAGAGCCCGATGCTGCACCATAGCTCCGCGAAAGGACGATAGGGAATCACTCCAGAGTGGGAGTGGGCGTGGTTCCTTGGAGGCACCTGCTGCGCAGCAGAGACTGCAAGAGAAATCGTCAGGTCGGCGAGTTTCTTACGGGATGATTTTGTTAACGGGTTTAAAATAAGATAGTTAACTAGAGTGAGAATTATAACGACCTTGAATCGTTGATCGAATTACCGTGGTAACACAGTGCGGCCAATTCTACTTTCAGTGAACGGTTTCGAGGACGCTGGCGGCACGGTTGAGTGCCTGCGTGAGCACCTGCAACTGCTGCGCGGCCCGGTTTGCATCCTGAACGTCGATGGCCTCGTTGACGCCGGGAATAACGACGGCGGCGTAGCCTGTAACCTCGCCGGGGGCGAAGATCGTGTGCCGATACCACGGCCGATTGGGAAGTCCCGCGTCGGAGAGCAGCGCTGTCTCGGTTTGCCGCAAGGCGAGATTCAGCCGGCCCAGATCTCCGGAAGGCGCGGACTGGAGCGCATACGCGCGCTGGGCCGCCGCAGAAAAGCGCACAGCTGCTGCCTGGGCGGGAGCAAAGTCGAGCGAGCCGAGACCGGCATCCGGGGCCCTGTGTTTGGCGGCCTCGAGATAGAAGGTGACGGCGCGCGCGTAGGCAATGTAGTCGTAGGGCAGTAGGTCGGCATCGGCCATGCGCATGGCTTCAAGGCCGAGGACGCGCGCCATTTGCTGCAAATAGAGAAAATGCGGATCGGCATTCTGCGTGAACCAGGCAAAGTCGTCGAAGGCCGAGTGATAGACGCCATACGGGCCGCTGGATTCAACATCGGTGGCGGGCACGCCTGCGTGTTGCAGGAAGGGCGAATAATCCGATCCGGAGCCGAGATCGCCCAGATGCACGTCTTCTCCCGGAATAAGCGGCGCATTCGAGTGGTGTTCACTGTCGACGGATGGTTTGAGACGCCAGAGCCGATACACGGTGCCGCCGAGGGGGCTGGGAACGGAACGCGTGACGTTGCGAACGAACTCCTTGAGCGAGGGGACGGCGGAGGCGGTAAAGTCCGGACCCGAGACGCCCACGTCGATATTGAAGTAGGCCGCGGCGTGGTCGAGGGCGCGGCCCTGCTGCTCGACCCATTCGGTTGAGCCGATGAGGCCCTCCTCTTCGGCGTCCCAACTGCAGAAAACGATGGTGCGCCTGGGGCGCCAGCCTTGGTGAAGCAGCGTACCGATGCCATGCGCCGCTTCAAGCATGGCGGCCGTGCCGCTGTTGGGGTCGACTGCGCCGTACACCCACGCGTCGCGATGGTTGCCCACGATGACCCATGAATCCGGCTCCTGAGAGCCCTCGACTTTGCCAATCACGTCCCAGATGATGCGGCGCTGGTAATCCTGTTGCGAAACCAGGTGGACTTTTTCCCCGCCGGGACCAATGTGGTAGCGGAAGGGCAACGCGCCCTGCCAACTTTGCGGCACACTCGGGCCTTTGAGCGCTTGCAGAATGGGCGCGGCATCGTGATAGCTGAGAGGGATCGAGACGATATACGGTTCGCTGCCGCCGGATCCGGAGGGATTGGGAATGCGGGCGGAGTCGGGCAGGTCGATCGTGGAGGCGACGCCAGGAGTTTCAGGATCGCCGGGATACTTGAAGAGAAATTGTACCGAGCCGCGCTGCACGCCGGTCTCAGGCCGCCACGGACCGTTCGGCCAGGGATCGCCTTTGGCATAGCCGTCGTCCTGCGGGTCAGAGTAGAGGAGGACACCCACTGCGCCGCGCTGCTGGGCTAGGTAGACTTTGACGCCACGAAAGTTGGAGCCGTAGCGGCAGATGACGATTTTGCCGTGCAGATCGATGTTCCGGGCCGCAAGCTCGTTGAAGTCCTCAGCGCGGCCGTAGTTCGCATAGACCACTTCGCCGGTAACGTCACCTGAACCCGAGGAGCCGTTGAAGGGCATCACCACGCGGGGATTGTCGGCGGCGGGATCGCCCTCCACATGTTCGGGTGTGGGGCCACTCATCAGCAGATGGCCGGTCTCGTCCCAAGCCTCGACGCGGACGACTTTGGGCCAGTTCAGCAGAACGCGATAGGGAACGATCTCTGTCTGGAGCCCGGCGGCGCGAAACTTGCCGGCCACGTATTCGGCGGTCTTGCGATCTTCAGGCGTTGCTGCTAAATGCGGCTCGAGGGTGAGGGTTTTGAGTTCTTCGCCGGCAAGTTGGGGATCGGGCACGGCCATGAATTTCTCTTCGAGCCGGGCTTCCGCGCTGAAGTCGGAGTAACCGAACGAAGCAGGCGGCGTAGCTTGCGCCGTCAGCCGGCTTGATGGGAGCACGGTGGAAAGAACAGCCGGCAAAGCAAGAAGAGCAAGCCTGGTGCGGAGTGTCATGCAATCGATCCTTCAGACATGGTTCATTCGCGGTCAGGCGACGGGTTGAGCGCAGTGCGCGCAGCGCTTGGCGGCCAGCGGAATGTCGCTGAGGCATTCAGGGCAAGGCTTTGTGGTGGGTTCGGCCAGCGTTTCGGGTTTCTTGGTGCGCGCCAGCAAGGCGTTCATGGGCAGAACGATGGCGAAATAAACCACGCAGGCCACGATCAGGAACGAAACCGCCGCGTTGAAAAAGTTGCCGATCTTGATCTGCCCGCCGCCCACATGCAGAATGACGCTGCTGAAATCAGGCTTGCCGATCGTGGCAGCAATTAACGGGTTCAATACGTCGCTGACCAACGACGTCACAATGGCATTGAACGCGGCGCCCAGAATCACGGCGACCGCGAGGTCCATCACGTTTCCGCGCAGAATGAAATCTCGAAATCCCTTCAGCATCGCTTCCTCCGGTGCATGGTGATTTCAGCCGCTGCGGCGAGAGCGCAGGATTCAGCGGCTGAGTTTGCACTCTGCCCATGCTACACGGCGAAAGGGCGGACGCGCAGCGTGGATTGTGGGCTGAGGCGAGGCGGACCCGTGGCGCTACGGCACCGCAATAAGAACCACGATGCCAGCGAGGATCATGAGGTCGGTATAGAGCAGAATCAGTATGCCGGCGTGGTAAAGACTCCATTCGCGGCGCAGGCAACGGGCCGTTTCTGCCATGCCCCAGGTGGCGACCAGGAGGGCGAGAAACTGCCAATGCGAGCCGTGCAGGTCGTTGATGTTCGGGAAGCCTGCGAGGCGCAGGCTGGCGGCAAATGCGCCCAGGGAAAGGAGCATGGCGCGCAGCAGCGATTTTTGCCGCACACGGAAGATGTTCGAAGAAAGGCGCACCACCTTTCACTGTACCGTGGCGGCATGATGTGAGGGATGTGCCAGATTCGGGCCATTGGAGAATCTTGCAGATAGGCTTCTGGCCGCGGCTTTTAGACCCAGAAAAGCATAGACCGCAGCCAGGCCCCTGAATGGAGCAAACGTGCTGAAGGGAATGGAATTCGGCATGCAATGGCCGCGCAAAAAATAATGTTCGCGCCTCGGGAATTGCGTTAGACTGCCTGCGAAGGCTTTGGGGTTTCGAAAAAATGAGAGGTACATCTACATCGCTGTTGGTCTGCGCGGCGCTCTTGCTTTGCTGGCCAGCTCTCGCATTTGCCCAGATGGTTCCGGATCCGAATGCACCGCCGCATTCGGATGCTCCGCCAGCCGCGCAGGCCCCCGATGAGGCGCAAGAGCCGGCGCCGGAGGCTGCTCCGCAACCTGACGCTGCGCAGATGCCGGATACGCCGCCGCCTCCGCCCGCAAACTTTAAGAATCCCATCCCTGCCGATCAGCTTGCGTTCTTGCGGGACTACGCCGACAAATCGCTGAAAGAAATCCAGAAGGACAAGCGCTTCAAGAACCTTGAGAAACAGATCACGCCGTCAGCGCGCTATTTTTACCACTACGATAAGTCGCTCTCCGAGGCGAGAGATGAAGTGCTGAATAATGAGCCGCTGCCGGTCACGGTGCGCGACGACCGCTACGTGATGGTGAGCAGCGCCGGAGGCGGCGATCAGCACGCCCTCGGACGGGGTTTCCTCTGGTTCGACATGCAGACGGGGATCGGGCTGGGTGGAATCTATTTTCATCCCACAAATGGAGAGCCTTCGCCGACGCTGGCGGTTTTCTCAAAGCAACTGACGGATACGGATCTCAGCATGGGGCAATTGCCGCCGGAGTTCTATGAGGATTTTGGGCAGTGGGCTCAGGTTGCGCGCGTCGAGTTCATCTCGCCACGCTATTTCATTCCGGATACTGACAAAAAGTACGTGCTGCTCCACGATGAGGATTTTTGCGCGCACCCCAGTGGCGAGCCCGCGCCCGAGGGCTGCGACGACATGAATGCCCAGGCGGCCGACGTGGATATGAATGCCGCATATTTCATGAATGACACGCATAACGCGACCGACGCCACTGCGTACATGTTGAATTCCGATCAGATGGCATGGCTCGCGGTGCGGGACAGAACTTGCAGGGGTCCGAACGGTGTAACCTGCCGGATTCGCGTGACCCGCGATCGCACGGCAGTGCTGACCGGCCATCCCGTGCCCCCGCCACGTCGGTCACCGCAGCCGGTACGCCGGTAAAAGCGCCAGGAAGCACCGCTTCTGCTGCGACCAGCTCGACGAAGCTGCGAACGTGCGGCGCGGGAGTGATACACTCGCTGAGCCCAGAGTTGGGTTCCCCAAAAATCCCAATTTCCCACTGGGCGCACTAGGAGGCAAGACAATGCAAGAAGGCAATTCTGGCGCAGCTCCGCTCAATCCAGGAATCGTTTTCGACATGGTTCAGGCGCATCAGCGCACTGCGGCGCTTAACGCCGCGATCCAACTCGACGTCTTTCGAGCCGTCGGCCAGGGGCCGGGCGACGCAGCATCGATCGCGCGGCACTGTTCGGCATCGGAGCGCGGCATCCGCATTCTGTGCGATTTCCTGGTGATCAACGGTGTGCTGGCCAAAGAGGACGGGCACTACAAACACACGCCATCGAGCGCAGCTTTTCTTGACCCGGTCTCGCCCGCCTGCATGGCATCGGTGGCGCAGTTCCTTACCGAGTCGGCAATCATGCAGGCCGACGGGCAACTGGCCGATATTGTGCGCACGGGGCGCACGAATCTTCCCGGCCAGGGCACGGTTGAGCCGGACAATCCCATTTGGGTAGTGTTCGCGGAAAAGATGGCGCCGATGATGGGGCCCATGGCAGGTCCGCTGGGCGCTGTGGTGCTGGAAGGACGCGACGGGCCCATGCACGTGCTCGATATTGCCGCAGGGCATGGGCTATTCGGAATCGAAATCGCCAAGCAGAACCCGCAGGCGCGTGTGACGGGGCTCGATTGGGCGCCTGTGCTGCGCGTGGCGTTGAAGAACGCTGAAAAGGCCGGCGTGAAGGACCGCTACAACATGCTGCCGGGCAGTGCGTTTGAAGTGGAGTTTGGTGGGCCGTATGATGCGGTGCTGCTGACAAATTTTCTGCACCATTTTGACAAGATCACGAACGTGGGGCTGTTGAAGAAAGTGCGTGCGGCGCTCAAGCCGGGCGGGTGCGCGGCAACACTCGAGTTTGTGCCGAATGAGGATCGCGTGTCGCCGCCCATGCCCGCGGCCTTTGCGATGACGATGCTGACGACGACCGCGGAAGGCGACGCCTATACGTTCCCCGAGCTTCTGGCGATGTACGCCGAGGCAGGTTTCAAGGGGGTGACCGCGCATCCGATCCCGATGAGCCCACACACAGTGGTGATGGGGACGGCGTAGACGCAGCGAAAGTGTGAAGAAGTGAATTAGTGAAGGGCCGGCGTCAACCGAGAGCCGGCCTTTCTTGCGCAGGTCATTTCGCGTTGCGGCGGGCGCGGACGGCGGCGGCCAGGTCGGCGAGCAGCGCGTGCGTTGTCTTCCAGTCGATGCAGCCGTCGGTGATGCTCTGGCCATAAACAAGACTGCCGAGCGGCTGGCCGGCGACTAGCTTTTGCGCGCCGGCGACCAGGTTGCTCTCAATCATCGCGCCAATAATGTTGCGATTTCCGGCAGCAATTTGCACCGCGACCTCGCGGCCAACGACACCTTGGCGCCGATAATCTTTGCCACTGTTGGCGTGGCTGAAGTCGATCATGATGCGCGGGGCGATTCCGGCACGCTCCATGAGCGCGGCGGTTTCGGCCACGCTCTCGGCGGTGTAGTTCACCGAATTGCGGCCGCCACGCAGGATGATATGGCAGTCCGGATTCCCTGTCGTCACGAAAATGGCCGACTGCCCATGATGCGTGTGGCCGAGGAACGTGTGCGACCAGGAGGCCGAGAGCACGGCGTCGATAGCCACCTGCACGTCGCCCGAGGTTGCGTTCTTAAAACCAACGGGACACGACACCCCGGAGACGAGCTGGCGGTGTACCTGGCTCTCGGTGGTGCGCGCACCGATGGCGCCCCAGCACACGAGGCCGGCGATGTACTGCGGCGAAATCATGTCGAGGAACTCGGTTCCCGTGGGCACGCCCATTGCGGCCAGGTCGAGCAGCAGATGGCGCGCCAGGCGCAGGCCATCGTTGATCTTGAAGGTCCCGTCGAGATGCGGGTCGTTGATGAGACCCTTCCAGCCGATGGTGGTGCGCGGCTTTTCAAAGTAGACGCGCATGACGATGCGTAGGTCGGCGGCAAATTCGTCGATCGCGCCCTTGAGCAGCCCGGCGTATTCGCGCGCGGCTCTTACATCGTGAATTGAGCAGGGGCCGGCCAGCACCACGAGGCGATCATCGTGGCCGTTGAGGATCGACACGATCTCATTGCGGGCGTCGAAGATAGTGGCCGAAGCAGCCTCGGTGAGGGGGAGTTCCTCCTCGAGAAAGACCGGGGGAAGGACGACTTTCGTCCATTGAATGCGAATATCTTCAGTGGGATGGAACATTGGCTTCTTTTGAGGGCGGTCCGATGACCTCAACAACAATTGCAAGGGAGCCCTATAACGAATCTAACAGCCGAAAATGGGCCGGAATCCTGTGGGGATAGCGCGACTGGGCAAGAGCCCGGGCCTTTGGGCCCGACTCTTCTGGGACCGAAGTCAGAGACCTGAGGGCCCCTGCTCCCTCCGTTGCCAGCGATCAGCGCGTAGCTTCGTAGGCGGCGACTCCGCCGCCTGCGGCTGCGGCCACGATGAGGACCGGGATCCAATGGTGGAAGTGGGTTCCGGATTCGGAACCCGCGCCGATGTATTCTTTCCCCTTCGTCACGCGGGCCACATCGGCGTAGTCGAAGGTCTCCACCTTATTGCTGTCGGAGTTGGTGATCTGGAAGGTGGCATCGGAAACGGCGCCCAGAGAGCCTATAGCTTGGCTGCGATCTTGAAGATCGACCTGCACAAAGGTGCCGGCGCGGTATTTGGCGAGGCGTTTTTCAATCTTCCGCGTGTGCTTTTCGATCTTTGCGGACGACTGAGCCTGGATTGTGGGCGCCAAGGCAATGGATGCGAAGGCGACGGCGACGAGCAAACATGAGTTCTGGCGAAGGAAACGGAGAATTCTGTTCATGGGGCCCCCAAAAAGAAGAAAGCATCGACTCTGATGCAATCGCGCACGCTGCAATCGCCTGCAGAGGGTTTCACAATAGCACTATATTGAGTTGGACGGTGAAGAGGCGGCTGAGAAGCGTTACGAACGTCATGAAAGACGCGTGAAGATGCCACGATGGGTACTTTAGGCAGCACGCTGCGCCTTGACATCGACAGAAGAGCGTCACTAAACTTAAAAAGGAGTATTCCCGGAATTTTAGTACCTAAGTCCAAGTAATGAGGGGACTTAATTGACGGGAATTCCTGCCTGGAAGGCACCAAAGCGGGTTTGTTTTCTGGCTGCGATCGGGGCGGGAGAGAGAGGCTCGAAAGATGTCCGATGTGCGCCTCAGTCCGCGCGAGCGGCTGGTTTTGACCGCCATCATCGAACAGTACATCGCGACCGGCGAGCCGGTAGCATCGCAGGCAGTTGCGCGCCTGTTTGCCGACCGGGAAGGCCTGAGCTCGGCTACGCTGCGCAACGTGATGGCCACCCTGGGCGATGCAGGACTCCTGGAGCAGCCGCACACCTCGGCTGGCCGCGTTCCTACTGCGGCGGCTTTCCGTTACTACGTGGGACAGATTACGCAACCCGGCCGCGCGACGGCAGGCGGAGGGATCTCCGCGGCGGGAAGTGCGGAATCTCCGCTAAGCGTGGCGCGTCGCGGCCAGATTGAGGAAAGTTTTTCCGGGGTGTCGAGCTCGCATGATTACCTGGAGCGCACCTCACACGTGTTGGCGCAGCTTTCGCGCGGACTGGGCGTGGCGCTGGCCAGCACTGCGACAGAACAGGTGCTGGAGCACATTCATTTTTCGCGGCTTTCTACGGGACGCGTGCTGGCCGTACTGGTGACCCAGGCGGGCGCTGTGCAGGATCGCGTGCTTGCGCTCGATCACGAAGTGACGCCGCTCGAACTGGAAACCGCGAGCCGCTACTTGAACGAAAACTTCCACGGCTGGCCGATTGATCGCATTCGCGTAGAGGTGGAGCGCCGCGTTGAGCTGGAGCGTGAGGCCTATCGCCAGTTGCTGACCTCGGTGGAGGAATTGTGCCGCAAGGGCGCGTTGGCCGGAGATGAAAGCGGACCAGCGTTGTTTGTGGATGGCATTGCGAATTTGATCGGCGCGGAACAGGATCGCGAGCAGTTGCGCCAGATGCTATTGACCCTGGAGGCCAAGCAAAGGCTGGTGGAGCTGCTGAACGCTTACGTGGATGGCCGCCAGCAGGAGGTGCGCGTGGTGGTGGGCCTGGATGAAGCTTCACCCGCAATGCAGGATCTGGTGCTGATTGGCGCGCCGGCCCGGCTGGGCGGAACCAATGTGGGGACGGTTGCCGTGATCGCGCCCACGCGCATCCAATACCAGGAAATGATCGAGGCAGTCAGTTACATTGCGCGTCTTTCCGAGCGGCTCCTCGATGTGCCCAGCGCGTAGGCGCAAATAGCATGCAGCCGCGCCAAGGAATTTTCATCTAAGTAAGAGTATTGATTTGTTCGGAGAACGTGCTGAATCATGGTGAATCAGGAGACAGATGAGTTGAAGGTGAGAGGATTCAAGGACGCCGCCAGCAGCGCAAAGGGAGCGAAGATCGATCCCGCGACGGAGTTGCCTCCGCCCGATGAGTTTGTGACCGGTGCAGAGACGGAAAAGCCGGCAGAGGCCGCCTGCCAAACCGAGATCGATCAACTGAAGGGAGAACGCGATCAACTGCTCGATCGGCTGGCGCGCCTTCAGGCGGAATTCGAGAATGCGCGCAAACGCGCCGAGCGCGAGAAGGCAGATTTCCGCGACCATGCGACCGGCAGCGTCGTGGAGCAATTCCTGCCGGTGCTCGATAACTTCGAGCTGGCGCTCAAGTCCACAGGCTCGGTGGAGCAATTGCGCTCGGGCGTGAGCCTGATCATGAAGCAGATGGAAGAGGTTCTGCAAAAAATGCAGGTGAACGCGATTCCCGCAGTGGGCGAGCCCTTCGATCCTCGGATGCACGAGGCGCTGGGCAGCGTGGAGCGTGATGACCTTCCCGACCAGCATGTGGCTGAGGAGATTCGCCGCGGCTACAAGATCCGCGAACGGCTGCTGCGGCCTGCGCTGGTGCGTGTGGCACATAATGCGAAGCAACAGAGTGAATAAGTGAAGCGAGTGAAGCAGGGGAAATTTGCTGGATTGCGATCTGAAGAAGGCTGCCCTATTGAACGATAAGGAACAGTGTGGCTGATTGCTGAAGGCTGAGAGCTAGATCAAGGGAGCAATGGGTTCTAATACAAGAGTGAGCAAAGCAGATTATTACGAGTTGCTTGGCGTCTCGCGTGACGCCACCGATCAGGAATTGAAGAGCGCATACCGTAAACAGGCTCTCAAGTTTCATCCTGACCGCAACCCCGGAGACCACGCGGCCGAAGAGAAGTTCAAGCAGGCCAGCGAAGCCTACCAAGTGCTGAGCGACGCTGATAAGCGCGCGGCGTACGATCGCTACGGCCACGCCGGCCTGGGCTCGCAGGGATTTGGAGCCGGACCCTTTGCAGGCGGCGTGGACCTGGGAGACATCTTCGGCGATTTGTTTGGCGAGATGTTCTCGATGGGTGGCGCTCCGCGCGGGGGATCTCGGGGTCAGCGCCAGCAGCGCGGCGACGACCTGCGCTTCGACCTGACCATCGATTTTGAAGATGCGATTTTTGGCACGGAGACCGAGGTAAAGGTCCGCCGCCTGGAGACGTGCACAAAGTGCCATGGCCAGGGCAGCGCATCGGGCCGAGGCCCAAGCGTTTGCAGCCACTGCCAGGGCCATGGGCAACTCCGCTATCAGCAGGGATTCTTCTCGGTTGCGCGCACCTGCGCGGCCTGCGGCGGCACGGGCTCGGTGATTGGCGATCCGTGCGCGTCCTGCCGCGGGGAGGGCCGCGCGGCCACGGAGATCAAGCTGAACGTGAAGGTTCCGCCGGGTGTCGAAGAGGGAACGCGCATCCGCTACGCGGGCGAGGGCGATTCCGGTCGCCGCGGCGGGCCCAAGGGCGATCTTTACATCGTTCTTGCCATCCGTCCGCATGATTTCTTCGAGCGCCACGGTCACGATCTTTATTGCGTCCTTCCCATCAGCTTTCCCCAGGCGGCGCTGGGCGCAGAGTTTGAGATTCCCGGCATCGACGCTCCGGTGAATATCAAGATTCCCGAAGGCACGCAAAGCGGCAAAGAGCTGCGTGTGAGGGGACGCGGCGTTCCCTTCCTGAACGAGAAGGGCAATGGAGACCTGATTGCGAAAGTGGTCGTTCAAATTCCGCGCAAGCTGAACCGCGCGCAGCGTGAGCTGGTGACCAAGCTTTCCGAGACCATGAGCGTGGACAACAGTCCCACCTCGCCGGGGCTGATCGAGAAGATGAAGGACTTGTTCAGTTAGGTTCAGATCGCCAGCAGCGCGATAGTGGCGATGGCGATTCCAATCGCAAGGCTCATGCGGTCTGTCAATGCGAAGACGAGAGGATCCTCGTCCAACTCGCCGCGCGAAGCCAGCAACCAGATGCGGCAAAGCCATAGAATCATCAGCGGCACAATCAGCCACAGAAATTGCGGGCGGCGATAGAGCACGACAATGTCGCTACTGCTGATGTAGAGCGCGAAGACCATGACGGCCGCAAAGGCGCTGGCTGTACCGAAACTCCGCAACTGATCGGTATCGGCCACCAGATAGCCGCGCCCGTTGTGCGGCGGCGACCCGCTGCTGCGCAAGTTTTGCAGCTCAGCAAACCGCTTGACGATGGCCAAAGAGAAAAACAGAAAAACGGAAAAACCGGCCAGCCAATGCGAGATGTGTGTTTCGGTGGCGGCGCTGCCGGCGAACAGGCGCAAGGTGTAAAGGCCGGAGAGCACCAGCACATCCACCAGCGCGATCCGCTTCAGAACCCAGGAATAGGCTAGCGTCGATCCCAAATAAAGCAGCAGCCATCCGGAGAAGGCCATAGGCAGCAGGCGCGCGCCCAGGAACGCCAACAACAAAAAACCGGCGACCATGCAGAAACCGGCAACGGCCGGGAGATCGCCCGCGGCAAAGGGGCGCTGGAGCTTTTTCGGATGTCGGCGGTCGACCTCGATGTCGAACAGGTCGTTGATGATGTAGGCCGAAGAAGCCGTGAGGCTGAAACAGAAAAATGCCAGCAGAGCATTCGGGAGGCGCCTGGCGACGGCTGTGTGCGCCAACAGCAGGGGCAGAAAGATAAGTAGATTCTTTGCCCACTGATGGACGCGCATGGCGCGGAGCGCAGTCCAAATGGAGCCGGCGCCTTCATCGAAGGTGCGCGAAGGACGCATGCGGCGGAGATACATCCTGAACCGCAGGCGAAGGCTGGGATTGGCCACCATGATTTCAGCCGCGTGAGCCAGCATCGGCAGGTCGGGAGTGTCGTTGCCGATATAGTCGTACTCGTCGCCGAATTGGCTGCGCACGCGATCGAGCTTTCGATTTCCCGTCAGGTTGATTTCGCCGTCGCTGCCCAAAACGCCGGTAAAGACGCCGAGATGCGTGGCAACCCGTTGCGCCAGCCGGACATCCGCTCCTGTGACCAGGTAAAGAGCGCGGCCGCGTGCGCGTTCCTCATGAAGATATTGCAGCAGGGTGCGGTTGTAGGGCAGATGTGCTACGTCAAGCGAGACGTGAGAGGTGACGAAGGCCTTGAAGGCTGCCTTGCCGCGGAGCAGGCGTCCGGGCAGAGCGAACAACGATGACGGATGGGTGCGCGCCAGCACCAGCAGCGAGTCCACGAGAGTGTCAGATTTGACCAGGGTTCCGTCGAGGTCGACACATAGGGGACGGAGCGCTGTTGCGGGAGCTTCCGGCAGAGAGACAACCTGGGACAAACGTTCACCTCAGGGAAGAAGTGCAACTCGAAGTTGTATCGATGATAAGACGAGAAGTTGGGTGGGAGAATGGAATGGAGGGATTTTGGTGGAGCTGAGCGGGATCGAACCGCTGGCCTCCTCGTTGCGAACGAGGCGCTCTCCCAGCTGAGCTACAGCCCCACAGGTGCTTCATTTATCTTAGCAGCGAGGCAGAAAATGGGAAAGGGCGGGCAGCCGGTGGCGGCATTCCGGCGCATGCCAGAGCACGAGATTGGGACATTGAAGACAAATCATTTGCAAGCGTTGAAGGGGTAGGGTATGACCAATCCAGCAATGACCGACCAGCCAGAATGCTGGCCCGCGCTGCCGCTCGATTCCTGGCGGGAGACCTGCGCCACGCTGCACATGTGGACCCAGATTGTGGGCAAGGTGCGGCTACGGCTGACGCCGCTCGTCAATCAATGGTGGAATGTTCCTCTTTATGTGAGCCCGCGCGGGCTCACGACGTCGAACATTCCTTACGGCACGCGGTCGATCGAGATACGATTCGACTTTCTTGCGGACAAACTGGTGCTGGAGTGCAGCGACGGATTGGTGAAGGAACTGCCGCTGCGGCCCATGGCGGTCGCGGATTTCTACCGGGAATTCATGGAGATGCTGCGATCGGCAGGGGTCGAGGTGAGCATTTGGCGCATGCCGGTGGAGATCCCCGATCCCATTCCCTTCGACGAGGATCGTGTCCACGCGACGTACGACGCCGAACGGGCGAAGACTTTCTGGTCCATCCTGCGCTCCGTGGATGCGGTTTTTTATCAGTTTCGTTCGCGATTCATCGGCAAAGTCAGCCCGGTGCACTTTTTCTGGGGAAGTTTTGACTTGGCGGTGACGCGTTTTTCCGGGCGGAAGGCGCCGGAGCGGCCGAGCGCCGACTTCATCACGCGCGAAGCCTACTCGCACGAGGTGAGCAGCGTGGGATGGTGGCCGGGCAGCGGCACGATGAGCGGTCCGGCGTTCTATTCCTATGCTTCTCCGGAGCCGCAGGGATTCAAGGAAGCACGCGCGCGTCCGGATGCAGCCAACTACGACAAGGGACTTGGCGAGTTTCTGCTCGCGTATGACGATGTGCGTGGAGCGCAGTCGCCGAGTGGCGATCTACTGGCATTTTGCGAGAGCACCTACGATGCCGCGGCAAATCTGGGCCATTGGGATCGGCAGTCGCTGGAACGGGATGAGGGCGCCGAGAGCTGAAACGAACTCCTACGATTGTGCGTCCGTGTCGGGATGCAAGAACGCCAGAAACACGATGCCGATTACAGTGAAGCTTCTGAAAGCTTCCTCCTGCCCATTCCAGGTGCTTGACTGCCACATGAGAAACCACTCACCGCCGACGGTCAGAAACGCCACGAGCCACATCAGCAACGAGAGCGTGAGCGCAAGCACGGGCAGGAATTTGGCCGCGTTGAAGGCCGCAGCAGGCAGGCGCAAAGCGCGCAGCAGGCGGGCAATGCCCCACCAAAGCAGGACGCCCGTGATGATTTCCCAAGCAATGATGCCGATGTAAAAGACGCGATCGACGACTGGCGAAGAGATCGAACGCCACATGCCACCATTGCCCGGGAAGGTTGAATCCATCAGCAAAACATGACGAACAAACTGCGCGTTCGTGCCGAAATCGGTAAGGTTATTGAACACGACAAGGCTGTAAAACAAAGCAACGCCAGCCAGCAGCAGCAGCTTCGCAGTGCGAATCATCATTTTGTGTGCGGCCTCAATCGCCCTCGAAGTGTGAACAGACCCTAGATCGGAGCTTCCCAGTCGTCCGTCGCGGTCTTGCCGCCATCGGACCATGTGACTTGGATGGCCTGGTAATCAAGCGTAATCTGCTCGTTGCGGCCCGCCTTGCGAATGCTCAAGATGGTGGCGTTTGTGAGCACGATCTTCTGTGCAGTCTTCGCGCCGCCCGTGGCGCCCTCAAGAGTAATCACCACTTCGCTCAACGACTCGTTTGTACTCAACGCCGTGGCGAACTTGGGCGACGCAGCATCGACCTCTCTGACGATGGTGATGGTAGAGTGCATCCGTCTGCCGGTGGACATCCCGGTCGGGGTATCGCGGACGACGCTGATGAGCTTGATGCTATCGGACATCGCATCGCCCTTGATGGGTCCTTGCTTGGCGCCTTTCACCGTCATGTACGCATTGACCGCGGCCATGGCCGGCACTGCGGACAGCAGCGCAGAGAGCGCGCCGCAAAGCACAAACAACCTTCCTGCATGAACGAATCGCATCGCAAACCTCCTTGAGCTTTCAATCGGTGGGAAGCCGTGAAGCCGGGTGCGGTATTTCGCAGTGCTTTCCCGGCGGCGACAGTATATCGCCCGTTGCCGCTGCTGCAATCTTTTTCTGCATTCGTTTGAAAGCCAAAGTACCGGGCGCACCTGGCAGAGCCGGGACAGGGGATCGGCGTTGGAACGCAGGTCCGAAAGTGAGAGTCGAGGCCGTTCAGCCAGGACCCGCGGCTACGCCTTGAGGGCCGCCAGGCTATCGGCGGCCGTGGCATCGATGGGTAATAGCGTGTTGGTCCTGGTCAGTTCCAGCAAGGACACGATCCGCGGAGCCACGCCACAAAGGCGCAATGCGCCGCCTTTGGCTGCGAGCGAGCCGTAGGCATACACCAGCATGCCGAGTCCCGCGCTGTCGATGAAACCAACGTCGGTCAGATCGAAAACGACTTTATGGACGCCGTCGTTGATGATTGACCGCACTTGCGATTCCACCATGCTGAGAGAGGAGCCGAGCGTGATTTGCCCCGTAAAGACAACCACGGCACAGCCGTCAGGATGCTTGTCGATCGATGCACTCACAGGCATGGCGAGATTTTACATGGAAAAGCCGTCAGGGCAGAGGAACATTTTCTGCCCTGACGGCTTTCGTTGCATTCTTCAGAAGCTGCTTACAGCTGATTCATGTTGGCCAGGAATTCAGCGTTGTTACGCACCTTCTCCAGGCGGCTGATCAACAGTTCCATGGCTTCAACCGGTGAAAGCGGGTTGAGCACACGGCGCAGGATGAAGACGCGCTGCAGATCTTCCTTGGGGATGAGCAACTCTTCCTTGCGGGTGCCGCTGCGCTGGATGTCGATGGCCGGGAACACGCGCTTATCGACCAGCTTACGATCGAGGATGATTTCCATGTTGCCGGTGCCCTTGAACTCTTCGAAGATGACTTCGTCCATACGCGAACCGGTGTCGACGAGCGCCGTGGCGATGATGGTGAGTGAGCCGCCTTCTTCGATGTTGCGGGCCGCGCCGAAGAAGCGCTTGGGCCGCTGCAAGGCGTTGGAGTCGACGCCGCCGGAGAGGACCTTGCCGGAGGGCGGAACGATGGTGTTGTAGGCGCGCGCCAGGCGCGTGATTGAGTCGAGCAGAATGACGACGTCGCGTTTGTGCTCAACGAGGCGCTTGGCCTTCTCGATGACCATTTCGGCGACCTGCACGTGGCGGGCGGCTGGTTCATCAAATGTCGAGCTGATGACTTCACCCTTCACCGAGCGCTGCATGTCGGTGACTTCCTCGGGGCGCTCGTCAATTAGCAAAACGATCAGCACGACTTCTGGGTGGTTCGTCGTGACGGAGTTGGCAATCGACTGCAGCAACATGGTTTTGCCGGTGCGGGGCGGAGCGACGATGAGACCGCGCTGGCCTTTGCCGACCGGCGTGAGCAGATCCATCACGCGGCCGCTGATGCCCTCGCGCACCGTCTCCATCTTGATCCGCTCCTGCGGATAGAGCGGCGTGAGGTTGTCAAAGAGAATCTTGTTGCGCGTCTCCTCGGGCGACTCGAAATTGATCGCTTCGATCTTGACGAGCGCGAAATATTTCTCGCCTTCATGAGGCGGGCGCACGTTGCCGCTGATGGAGTCGCCGGTTTTGAGATCGAATTTGCGAATCTGCGAAGGCGAGACGTAAATGTCGTCGGGGCCGGGCAGATAGTTGTAGTCCGGGGAACGGAGGAAGCCGTAGCCGTCAGGGAGAATTTCGAGGACGCCCTCGGCGAAGATGTGGCCTTCCTTTTCGCTTTGCGCCTGGAGGATCTTGAAAATGAGATCCTGCTTACGGAGGCCGCTGGTCCCCTGAATCTCAAGGGAACGCGCGATGCGGCTTAGTTCTGTAATGTTTTTTTCTTTGAGTTCTGCGATGGTCATGTTCACCTGCGTGAAGGCGGGATGTGTTGGGTGGGATACGGAGGGAGAAGTGCTCCGGAGGAGAAGATGCGAAAGGCATCGAGACGTTCAACCGGCGCGAAACCAGCCTGGAAACCAGACCCCGAGTCTACCAAACGAAACTGGTGTGACAGAGCGCCTGGAAAGAGCTGCAAATTCTAGAGGGAAACTACCCTTGATTCTTTGCCTGATTTAACCTTGCAAGCGACACGCTGGCCGTTAGGCCGCGCGACGCCTTTCCACTGGCTGAGCCGCTGGCGCCTGTTCGGGCTTAGGGGCCTGCGGACTGGCCGTCTCAAAGCGGCACAATACTTCGTTTGTGGTGTCCTGCAGCCGTGTATTCGGCTTGTGGAGTTTCCGAGTTGCCTTGCTTGCCAGTTGACAGAGCTGGTAGCGATTGTTCACATGCGAGAGTGCCTTGAAAACAAGATCAGAACGCATATTGCTTATCTCCTTATTCTTCAATTCCCTGCACAGGACGAGTCCCAGATTGACCGCCGGTGCAGTAGAGGGGAGCCATTACAAACTAGGGCTGCCCCAAATTGCCGCTCCATACCTTAGACGCACTCTTCACGCCGCCGAATTCAAAAATCTTGGTGACGATTGCACGCTATGAGATGGAAGCCATACCCTATCGGATTGCAGTTTGCGCCTCGAACCCCGGGTGCCTTGCACGGCTTTTCCGGAAGCTCCAAATGCGCACCCTAGGCATCAACGGAGCACCTGCTCTTAGTTTGATGCTGGAAATGTGCTGATAGGCACACGCGGGCTGCAAATGCGCAACCTGCCCTCTACGGATGGCTACAGTGAGAGTATAACCAACCTCCGTTGGGGTCAATAGTTATTTCGCGCCTTTCGGAGAGCGGTTACGGAGCATTGGGTGACCGGTTCCCATAGGATAAGCTTGTGCCGCTCTTCATCGCGCCAACTTATCTATTATCAGTCACCTAAAGATTATGCCATGCCAGCATTCCCACCCCGGCGCGAGCCGCGTTCCCGGGCGCAAAAGTGCCGGCAAAGGCTAGTGTCAAAAAAGTGAACCTAAGCGGTTACCTGTTCCCGAGGGCGCCGCGCCCTATTTGGACTTGTGCGCGCCGCCCCAGGGGCGTCCGTCGGGATCGGAGAGAAGCAAGCGCCCATTCCGATCGCGACCGCTGGCAGGGCGTTTGACGGCCTTGTGGCGTTTGGGGGAGGCGATCAGTTCATCCAGCCGGAAGAGACCCACCACGAGGATTCCCACGGAGGGAACAGCCACCAGGAGGGTTTGCCAGCCGGATTGCAGAACGGTGTCTTGCACGACGAACTCCAGGATGCAGAGGATTTCTTAGACTCTAATGAGATATCGCCAATAAATAGAAAATATTCATATACCAAGGTAACCGCCCTCTCAGTAACGAGCGCAATAACACGGACGGTGTATGAATCGAGTCTGCGAAATGCGGCTCTACGCCCAGTAGCTGCGGTCGAGAGTACGGTACTGAATGGCTTCGGCGAGATGGGCGACGGTGAGGGACTCCGTCCCTTCCAGATCCGCAATAGTGCGTGCCACTTTCAGAATGCGATCGTGGGCGCGCGCGGTGAGCCCTTGCTGTTGCATGGCGCGCTCGAGAAGCCGCTCGGCGTCGGCGCCGAGTTCGCAGTGGGCGCGAATCTGCCGGGTGTTCATCTGCGCATTGGCATAGATTTTTTCACCGTGCTTTTTGAAGCGTTGGTGCTGGCGCTCGCGGGCCGCCATCACGCGGGCGCGAATCTGTGCGGAGCCTTCGGCCGCCGCACCGCCGCGCAATTCCTTGTACTGAACCGCGGGAACTTCGATGTGGATGTCGATGCGGTCGAGCAGGGGGCCGGAGATCTTGGCAACGTAGCGCTGGATCATGGGCGGCGTACACAAGCACTCGCGCGACTTGTCGTTGAAGAAGCCGCAGGGGCAGGGATTCATGGCCGCGGCCAGCATGAATCGCGCGGGAAAACTGAGCGACATGGAGGCGCGCGCGATCGTGACGGTGTGATCCTCAAGCGGCTGGCGCAGGACCTCGAGAACATTGCGGGGAAACTCGGGCAACTCGTCAAGAAACAGCAGGCCATTGTGCGCCAGCGACACCTCGCCGGGACGCGGCACAATGCCGCCGCCGATGAGGCCGGCGTCGGAAATGGTGTGATGCGGCGCGCGGAAGGGGCGCTGGGTGACAAGTCCCGCGCCGGCTTCGAGCACGCCGGCGACGGAATGGATCTTGGTGGTTTCCAGAGCTTCCTCAAAGGAGAGCGAGGCCAGGATCGAGGGCAGGCGCTTGGCGAGCATGGTTTTGCCCGAGCCGGGTGGGCCGATCATAAGAATGTTGTGGCTGCCGGCCGCGGCCACTTCAAGCGCGCGTTTGGCAGTTTGCTGGCCGCGCACGTCGCTGAAATCGACGCTGAATTGCTCGAGTTTGCCCAGTAAGTCTTCTGTGATCACGCGATAAGGCTCGCGCTGAATCACTCCAACCACAGAAGTGTTGAGGAGTTCGAGCACATCGA
Organism: Occallatibacter sp.; assembly: GCA_050013775.1. GTDB lineage: Bacteria > Acidobacteriota > Terriglobia > Terriglobales > Acidobacteriaceae > Telmatobacter. Next base: position 60,096 of record JBEKEP010000001.1, read on the forward strand.
GGAGCGAGGAGACCGGATAGACGTTCACCCCTTCGACGACTGCGGCCTCGGCGGCGTTGGCCAGGGGAAGAATCAGGTTGGGAATGCCTTTTTCGCGAGCCAGAATGGCCACGGGCAACATGCCGGAGATGGGGCGCACACTGCCATCGAGCCCGAGTTCGCCGACCATGAGGAAGCGGCTGAGGTCGTTGGTGCGCAGTGCGCCGTAAGCGCCCAGAATGCCGACGGCGATGGGCAGATCGAAGCCGGATCCCTCTTTTTTCAGGTCGGCTGGTGCGAGATTGATGGTGATGAAGGTGGGCGGGATGAGGTAGCCGGAGTTTTTGATGGCGGCGCGCACGCGATCGCGGCTCTCGCGCACCGCGGCATCGGGCAGGCCTACGGTATGAAAGTGATCCTCGTTCGACACCACGCCGCTGTAGTCGACTTCGACATCGATGAGATTGGCATCAATGCCGTAGACTGCCGCGCTAAGGGCCTTGAAAAGCATGGTGGAGGGCTGCGGAGCGCAGTGTAGCAGAAGACGGTGATCAGTGGTCTGTGATCAGTGAACAGCACGCGGATGCAGACAGCGGGAACAATGCGTGTGAGGATTCGGTCTAAGATGGTAAGCGCTTCAAGAATGGAGAAGGAGAACGCCGTGCGGAGATGGATTGCGAGTATATGTTTGTGCGCTGCGATGGCATACCCGGTATGGGCGGGACAAGCGCCGGACAACGAGGCAGCCAAGGCGAATACGCTCTACGAAGAGGGCAAGCATGTGGATGCCCTGCCGCTCTACGAGGATTTGGCCAAGTCCTATCCCAATGAGCAGCTTTATCAATCGCGGTTGGCCGCCTGCCTGGGAGCCGCAGCGCTGCAGACGAACGACGCCGCGCAGAGGAAGGCGCTGATCACGCGTGAACGCGACGCGGCGCGGCGTGCTGTCGAGTTAGGCGACAAGAGCAACGTGACGCAGATGATGGCGAACATCGATCCCGATGCGCCGGGCAGCGTTGCGCAAGGGAGCCCGGCACAGGCGCTGATGGAGGCAGCGGAGAAAGCATTCGCGGCCGGGGACTATCAGACGGCGATGACGAAGTACGTGGCAGCGGCCACGGCCGATCCGCATCTCTACGTGGCCGCGCTTTATGCGGGCGATGCGGCGTTCAGCCAGCACGATCTGCCGACGGCGGCGCGATGGCTTGCACGCGCCATCGCCATCGATCCGAATCGGGAGACCGCGTACCGCTATTGGGGCGATGCCATCGTGCTCTATGGCAACGACCCGGAGGCCGCGAAGAATAAATTTATCGACGCGGTGGTGGCGGAGCCTTACAGCCGATTCTCGTGGCAGGGATTGCAGCAGTGGGCGGTGCGGGAGAAGGCTGTGCTCAGCTCGCCGAAGATCGAACGGCCCGCAGCGCCTGCCGTGGATCCCAACAATTCAAAGAACATCACGATTAACGTCAATCCCTCCGATGCGCTCGACAAGAATAACGAAGGAAGTTTTGCCTGGGCCACATACTCGATGAAGCGCGCGCTCTATCGCGGCGATGAGTTCAAGAAGCAGTTTCCCAACGAAAAGGAGTACCGGCACAGCCTGAAGGAAGAAGACGACGCTTTAAGCACGGTGGTCGCGGTGATCCGGGAGAAGAAGATCCCGCCCGAGAAGCTCGACGAGAGCATGCGCAATTTGCTGGAAGTGTATGACGCGGGCATGCTGGACTGCTGGATTCTGATCAACGGCGCCGACGAGGGCATTACGCAGGACTACGCTGCCTACCGCGATGCGCACCGGCAGCTATTGCACGAATACGTGGCGCGTTTTGTGGTGCATGGCGGCGTGACTGCGGCGCAGTAGCCCCGCTTCAGACGCGATCGTCGGGGAAGATGCCGACGGCTTCGCCGGGGGCAATGTTTTGCCCCGCGAGGACGATGGCATGGGTGGCGATGTGAGCGCCTGCGCCAATGAACGTGGGCTGCAGCCGCACCTTGTTGTAGTCCTGCGGATCGTGCCAGAAAGAGAAGACGCGCGAAAAGGAGCCGATGACTGCATTGTTGCCGATGGTGATGCCGCCGCGGTCGTTGAGCAGGGCGCGCTGGCGAATGGTAACGCCGTCGCCAATGGAAAGGTTGTAGCCGTAGGTCAGATCGACGCCGTGGTAGATTTTTACGCCGGTGCCGAGATGCTCAAAGATGTGCCGGCCGAGCATGCAGCGGAAGCGCAATCCCAGCCAGTGATTGAGGCCGACCGGCGAACGATCGAACATCTGCCAGAACCAGAGCAGGGGCTTGCGGCGCGCAAAGCGCTCGCGGTCCACTTCGGCAAAGTGCTCCTGTTCCATGGTGACGTTTTGTGGGTCGAGCGAAAGAGTGACTACGTTGCCCGGCAACTCCGAGGTGAGCTGGAGGTTGAGTTTGCCGCCGAAGGGACGTCCGAGATAAAGCTGGTAGAGCTGGTCGCGCACGATTTCGCCGCGGCGCTCCGGAGAACTGTGACGGACGAATTCGTCGTCGAGGAATTGAATCCAGCGGCGATAGATCTCTTCGGCTTCAGGCGTGGGGCGGGGAGCGGAGCTTTCGGGAGCGGCCATGACTCAGACGATAGAACAGGGAGTAGGGGCTAGGGAAGAGTGTGAGTGTGAGTGCGAGTGCGAACATGGTTCCACCCGCCCGGCACACTCACACTCGCACTCACACTGTTCTTACCGCTTGCCCTGGATGGTTTTTGGGTTTACGCCAGCCTTTTTGGCTGCTCGTCGGGCCGCGATGGCGTGCATCTCCTTGCCGTAAGTCGACTGATTGATGAAGAGTTGCAAGGCGAGATTCAGCACGTTGCCAGTGGCCCAGTAGAGTGCCAGGCCCGAAGCATAATGCCAGAGGAAGCTGCCCATGAAGATAGGCATGATGAAGGCCATCATGCGCCGCTGCATAGGATCCATGCCGGGCGAGGGCGTGATGTACTGCGTGAGGAACATGGAGACAATGATGAGCAGGGGCAGAATGTGCGTGGGATCGGGTTGCGAAAGATCGGGCAGCCAGAACCAGTGCGACTGGCGCAGTTCGACGGCGTTGTAGAGGACGCGGAAGAAGCCGTAAAACAGCGGGAGCTGGGGCAACATGGGCAGGCAGCTGCCGTACATGTTGACGCCCTCCTCCTTGTAGAGGGCCATGACCTCCGTGTTCATCTCGTTCTTCTTGGGGTCGTTCATTTTCAAGTTTGAATAGCGCTTGCGGATGGCGTCGACCTTCGGCTGGATGCGCATCATCTTGAGCGACGACTTCATCATCATGAAGCGCAACGGGATGAATGCAATGTTGAATACTGCCGTAAAAAGGATGATGGCCCAGCCCCAGCTGTACGCACCGGCGCCGATGAAGTTGCGCAGGAAACGCAGCGCGTAATAAAGGGGCTTGGCGATGACTCCCAGCCAACTGCCGAACTGGATGAGCGATTCGAGACCGGGACCGTCAGGCTTGCCGTCAGCGCCGATGGCGTGGATCGACTTGAGAAGCTCGGTTTCCTTGGGGCCGGCAAACAAGCGCAAGCGGGTATCGCCACTGGTGTTGCCGACGGCGAGCCCGACTACATCGACTGAAGATTTCCTGCTGTTCTGATCGCTGGGGTCGGCGGACAACTCGATGGAGTTGTGGAGAGTAACGACCGTGGTGCTGTCGGGAACCTCGGGCAGAAACGCGGCGGCAAAGTAAAGATCCATGACGGCCGCGTACTGATACGACGCTTCCAGCGTGTTATTGCCGCTTACTTTGGCGGCGGCCAGCACATCCGGCCGGTCGCCGATCGACCAGGCGAAGAAGGAGGGCGTTGGCATCTGCCCGCGCAGCATGGAAGTCTGATGTAGCTCTTCCATGTCGCCCAAGCCGGAGGGCCACTCCACCAGTGTGCGCACGGGCGCGCCATTGCGCTTGACCTCGGTTTCGACATTGACCACGTAGTTGGTGCCGAAGCTAAAGGTCTTCACGGCATCGATGCCGTTGGCCGAATAATGGAAGGTAATCGTTGCCGGCGCAAGGAGCTGGCCGGTGGCCGAGGGTTGCGCGCCGCCGTAGCTGACCTGGTAGAGAGCGTCGTTCAGCTGTGTGGTGAGCGCCGGTTCATAGGTGTAGAGCGCGAGCGGCAACCCGAAGCGTGCTGCGGCCTGCGGTTGCACCAGGTCGAGCGGCTTGCCGGCCGAGTCAAAGTACTTCTTCAGGATCCAGTTCTTCACCTGCGCGCCACGGTTCGTGAAAACGATCTTGTAGAACTCGTTTTCGACAGTGGTGTAGGTCTCAAGCGGGGCCGAAACCTGCGGCGTGGCCGAGGGCGCCTGCGCGGCGGCGTTTGGCGCTTGGCCCGGTGCGGCAGGAGCGGCAGAAGCGTTGGGAGCAGCGGGCTGCGACTGCGTTTGCGCAGGCGGCTGCTGGTCCGGCTTGGGCTTTGCAAAAAAGTACTGATAGCCGAAGATGGCGGCCATGGCAAGGAGCATGAAGGCCATGGTGGAGCGCATGTCGCCGCCGCCACCGCCGGACCCCTGCGATTGCAGATTGGGATTCTGTATTTCGGGCAAAGGATACTTCCTATCGTTCGGAAAAGGCAGTTTCTAGGCCGCCGTTTCTTCTATGGTAACGGTTCGCGGGGCAGGGCCTGCGAACTGCAGCTGCAATCCCCGCTGGAGCGAGCAGGCGGGACAGGATCGAATCCGCCCGGCGTGAAGGGATGGCAGCGCAACAGACGCCAAGCGGCCAGTCCGCAGCCCCGCAATGGACCGTGCGTGGCAATGGCGCCGGCCGCGTATTCAGAGCAAGTTGGGATAAATTTGCATCGGCTGGTGCTCACCGCATGCAGCGCCGGAGAAATCCAGCGGCGGTACCAGGCGATAAGTGCGAGCAGAAAGCGTGTCATGGTGCGGGTGTACCTGGGGCCTGTGATGCGGCGACAGGCGACTTGGCCAGGCGCGACGCCTCATTTCCAGCCTGTTCAAGGATACGTACGATCTCAGCCTCAAGTTGCGCAAATTCCATGGAGAGCACGTTGCGGCGGGGATGAAAGATGAGATCGAAGCCCTGAGGCAGCAAATCGACGTGGCGGCGCAGTGCTTCACGCATGCGGCGCTTGATGCGGTTGCGCTCGTTAGCTTTGCCCATGACTTTGCCCACGGTGAGGCCGACACGTGATTCTGGCGTGGCTGCAGCATCCGGACCGGCAGGCGTCCGCGGCGCCAGGAACCAGCTCATGGACGCGGATTGTCTCTTGCGGGCGGCCGCGTAGGCGCGCTGATAGTCGGCGTGCTTGCGCAGGCGCGCTCCCGCCAGGGTTTGGCGTTGAGCAGGCCTGGATAGAGAATTCATGACGAATACTCGGGGAAGAATGACCCCACCGCGCGACGGGTTCCGGCGAGAAAGCCAGAATCGGCGAGGCTTAGTCGCGGTGCCCGGCGCTGACCGAGACGCGCTTGCGTCCCACAGCGCGGCGGCGGCTGAGTACGGCGGCGCCGGCCTTGGTCTTCATGCGCGACCGGAAGCCGTGCGTTTTCACGCGGCTGCGGCGGTTAGGTTGAAATGTGCGTTTGGGCATCGTGACCCGCTCCTGTACCTTGAATAAATCTGCGAATGAACAGCACTTACGAGTATAACGTAGGCGGAGTTGAGAATCCAGCGCGGGGCGGCCGGGCGCGGCGAATCGGACAGCGCTCGGTGCGGCCGAGGAAATAGAATGAGTGGGACGCTGTGCCAAATTTAGCGTGCAATTTTGGGACGCTTTTCGTAGTGGCGAGACGAAGCGCGACCAGTTTCACCAACCTTGGTGCAACTTTCCGAGGGCCAAAAAAGTTATGTGAAAGAACCGTTGCAATGGAGCCGAGATGTGCGCTACTATCGGACCCGTTCACGAAATTTCATTTGAAGTTTCAAACAATCTGCGTTACGGCATTTTAATCAAAACGCCCCGGGGTCGACTCTTGAGGGGCACATCAGCAGCCGACAGGTAACCGGTCTCCGGTAAGAGCACGGAAAGCGAAAGCGCTTTTCGGGTTGCCGGGCTGTTGCCGGAAAGCTTAAATTTAACCGCCAGGCTTTGGCCGGCGGAAGAGGCTAGGATTGTACGATGGCATTTGCGACTTCGCCGGCTCCGGCACTTAACCCCTGGCTCCAGATTCTCTCGGCACTCGAGAAGAAGGTCATTCGGCAATCCTTCGAGACCTGGCTCAAACCCACGCGATTCAGCCATGCCGCAGGGCGCGTGCTTTACGTGCGCGTGCCTTCAACAGAGTTCCAGCACATTGGCGAGAAGTACGGCGACCTGATTCAGGAAGCGATCGACCTCAACGCGCTGGAATTCGACGACGTGAGCTTTGTGACGGCGGAGGAGGATCCGTCGATTCCGCCGCTCCGCAGGGATGGCGGCTTCGGGCCGATTCCGAGCCACGCGCCCACGGCGCCGCCGGCGCCGGCGATGCGCACGCCTGAGCAGAGTCGATTTGACTGGTCAACCGCGGCACAACTGAACTCGCGTTACACGTTCGATGCCTTTGTGATCGGCAACGGCAACCAGTTTGCGCGTGCCGCGGCGTTGGCGGTGGCCGAGCGGCCTTCGCGCGCCTACAATCCGCTCTTCCTGTATGGGGGCGTGGGCATGGGCAAGACGCACTTGATGCACGCCATCGGCCACGAAGTGAAGCGCAGGCAGCCGACCGCGAGTATCTGCTACGTCTCCGCGGAAAAATTCACCAACGAGATGATCAACTCCATCCGCAACGATCGCATGACCAGCTTCCGCGACCGTTTCCGTACGGTGGATGTACTGCTGATCGACGATATCCAGTTCATCTCGCAAAAAGAACGCACGCAGGAGGAGTTCTTCCACACTTTCAACGCGCTCCATGAAGCCATGAAGCAGGTGGTGATTGCCTCGGACCGTCCGCCCAAAGAACTGACCGAGATCGAGGAGCGGCTGCGCTCACGCTTCGAGTGGGGCCTGATCGCGGATATTCAACCGCCCGACCTCGAGACCAAGGTGGCCATCCTGCTGAAGAAGGCGGAGAGCGAACAGGCGCATCTGCCCACCGATGTGGCGCTGTTCGTGGCCTCGAACGTGCGCACCAACGTGCGCGAGCTCGAAGGCGCGCTAGTGCGGCTGATCGCTTGGTGCCAGCTGAACCGCATGGAAATTACGCTGAGCGCGGCGCAGCAGTGCCTGAAGCAGTTCATCGACATGCAGGTGCGCAAAATCACCATCGAGGCGATTCAGCGCGCGGTGGCGGAGCAGTTCGGCATGCGCGTGAGCGACCTGAAGCAGAAGAACAACTCGCGCAATGTGGTGGTGCCGCGGCAAATCGCAATGTACCTGGCCAAGCAGATGACCGAAGCCAGCCTGCCGGAGATTGGACGCCAGTTCGGGAACAAGCACCACACCACGGTGATGCACTCGATTGCGAAGATCGACGAGCAGCGGCGGAACGACAAGGACCTGCACCGCACCCTGAGCAAGCTGCAGGACGTGCTGAACTGCTAAGTGCAGTCGTTAGTGACTAGAAGCTGGCGCGGAAGACC
>JBEKEP010000002.1:0-57898 GCA_050013775.1 Occallatibacter sp.
TGCGTCCGTATCATTCCCACAAGGAGTTCTACATCCATGATTCGGATCTCCCAGCGAAATATCGGATTGTTCGCAGCGGCCCTTCTCGTCCTTCAGTGCGGCCTCTACCTTCACGCGCAAGCTCCCATCTTGGAAGAACCCAACTACACGCCCACGCTGACCTTTGACGTTGCCACCATTCGCCCTGCGCCGCCGCCGGATGCCACTTTCCATGTATCCGTCTCCAGCCCGCCGCACTCCAGCCGTTTTGAAGCCACGAACCTACCCATCAAGGCCCTTATCCAGATTGCTTACGGCTTCGATGCCCCGGTCGTCGGCGCGCCAGACTGGGTCGCGAACACGTTCTACACCATCCAGGCACGCTCGGACGAAGCGGCCGATGCCCGTCTCGCGCAGCTCACCCCTAACGAGGTCCGGCTTGAAAAGCGGAATGCGATTCGCGTGCTGCTGGCAGAGCGCTTCGGCCTCAAGACGCACCTTGAAACGCGCAATAGCTCCATCTACAACCTTGTCGTGGACAAAGGCGGCGTCAAGATGCAGCTCGTGCCTTCGCCTCCGGCTCCCACTGATGGAGAGACGCCGCCCCCGCCGCCACCCGCCGTCGTCGACGCGCATGGCTCGCAGCATGGCCTCGAGTTCATCGGATCCAATGCCTCAATGCGGGCCATCTCAGGCGCTCTGAGTGCGATGGTAGAAGCGCCCGTCGTTGACAAGACCGGCCTCACCGGCATTTACAACTACACGCTTCAATTTGGCCGCGATTGGTCCGCGAACGATCCGGATAGCTGGCCCTCGATTTTTACCGCGGTGCAAGAGCAGCTTGGGCTCAAGCTCGAAGCCGCGCACGAGTCCGTGCCCAACCTGGTAATCGACCACATCACGATGCCAACGGAAAACTGATGCACACAGCGCAGGCCGGGCCTTCCCTCGCAGACTCGCTCTGTGCCCGTGTAAAGTGTTCAGCGCCCCGCCAGAAAAACAATCTGTCCACGGCTCAATCGAACCTGTTACGCTAGCGCCAATGTTGGGGAAGCATTGGAGTTTCGCGATTGCTGCCAAAGGACTGCCGATAGCGGCGCTGCTGCTCGCGGCTGCCATTCCGGGCCGCGCACAGAATCCGAGCGCCGATGCCAGCGTTGTGAGCATTGTTCCAAAGGATGGCCTTCTGCACGTTGGGGACGACCCACGCTGCGCCAGCGGAGCTGATCCCGAATGCAAATGGACGCCGCGCGCGGGCAAGGCGATCAACGTATATGGCTTTAATTGGTTGCGCTACGACTTCTCGCTCCCTGAAGCGCTCAGGAAAACGCCGCAGCTGGCGGTGCTGGTGCAGGATGCCCCCGTGACTTACGAGGTGTATGCCAACGGCCACCCCATTGGCGGGACAAGCAACGCAAGCCTGCTGAGTGCGAGCTCTTATACGCGCAAAGTACTCACGTTTCCCAGCTCCCTTGCTCCCGATGGGCGATTGACCCTGGTGCTGCGCTGCCTTCCGCAAGGGGCTCGAAGCGGCATCTACGGCAACCAAATCAGTTTTCGTCCGTACGTGGTTGCGCCCCCTGCGCTCATGCCCGGCATCATGGACGAGGAGACGCTGGCCTATCTGCGGGCCTATGCCACGCATTACATTTGTTTCGCGGCGGTTGGCTTTGCCGCATTCGTTTTCCTGCTTCTGTTCTCGGTGAATACGCGGTTGTTGGAATATCTGTGGCTGGGCCTGAGTCTCGCGGCGGTGGCCATACTGCGCATCGACGAGATCTCGCACATTGTCCACACCGGCCTGCCCCTCTGGCTCACGTCGATCATCTATGCGGTCTTTAACGGCACTACGCCGCTGGTCCTCATCGAGTTCGTTTTTTCTTTTCTCAAGCGGCCTGTTCCCAAGGTCTTCCGCCTGGTGCAGATTCTGGGCCTGACGACCTTGTATCCATTGCTCGGATTGCCGATTCCCGCGTTCCTCGTGACTTTCGTGAACTACGGAGGGCCGGCGGCCATCCTTGTCGCATCGCTGGCCCAGTTGCTGGTGCTGCCGCAGTGCTTTCGTAGCAAGATGCCGGAGATGCGCTGGATTGGAGCTTCACTCCTGTTTATCACCATGGAGAACTCCGCGCGCATGGCCGTGCAATTAAACCTTCCCGCGCCTGCGCAGGACGTGATGTGGCATGGGCTCGATATCGATGTGCGCGGCATCGCCTATCTGCTGTTTGCCATGGTGATGCTGGTGGCGATGACGTTCCGGCTGCGGCGGATTCAGAACCGCAACCGCGAGATCGAGCAGGAGCTGGCCGCGGCGCGGAGCGTGCAGCAGATTCTGATCCCGGAAGAGATACCTTCCGTTCCTGGCCTTTCTGTGGAGAGCGCGTACCTGCCGGCGCAGCAGGTGGGCGGCGACTTTTTCCAGGTACTGCCCACGGCAGACGGCGGCCTGCTGTTGGTGGTGGGCGATGTGTCGGGCAAGGGATTGCCCGCGGCCATGCTGGTTTCCGTTCTGGTGGGATCCATTCGCTCTACGGCCGAGTTTACTTCCGATCCCGCGGAGCTGCTCGCCCACCTCAACCAGCGCCTGATTGGCCGCACCAAGGGCGGAGGATTTTCCACCGCGATTGCTGCATTGATTCCGCCCGACGGCCGAGTGACCATTGCCAACGCAGGCCATCTGTCTCCGTATCTCGACGGCAAAGAAGTGGAGCTGCCCAACGCCCTGCCGCTGGGAATCGTGAGTGGAGCGAAGTACGAGTCGAGCCAGATCGAACTACGCCCCGGCAGCCGGCTCACCTTCTACTCCGATGGAGTGGTGGAGGCGCAAAACGCAACGGGCGAGCTGTTCGGCTTCGAGCGCGGCCAGCAGATATCAACCCAGGGCGCAGCGGCCATAGTGGAGACTGCGCGGAAGTTCGGACAGTCCGACGACATCACCGTGGTCGTCATCGAGCGCCTGGCGGCCGGCGCGGAGCCGCACGCGGAGCAGATTGAGCCGTCGCTTGCTCCGGCGTGACGCTGATTTTACGCGACCTCTTCCGCGCTCTCTGCCGGCACTTGCGGCGCAGCCAATTTCATCATCGCCACATACGACGCGCCCGCTGTAAAGAAACCCACGAACCATGCGTAGTCGTAGAGGAAATGCAGGCTGGGCACAATCAACCCTACTAGCGCGATGGCCACGCCCAGCGCGAGCGCGATCAGCGCGCGCGGGTTCACGCCCTTCGTGTAGTGGTAGATGCCATCGCGGTGATAGAGCGAGTTCACATCCAGCACCGTGCCGCGGATGAAGAAGTAATCGCACACCATGATGCCGGCCACGGGGCCGAGCAGTCCCGAGTAGCCGACGAGCCATCCGAAAATGTACGAATCCGGCGTGGCCAGCAGCTTCCAGGGGCACATTGCCAGTCCGAGAAAACCCGTGATCAGCCCGCCAGTCCGGAAGCTGATGAGCCGCGGATACAGATTCGAGAAATCGTTCGACGGAGACACCACGTTGGCGCCGATGTTCACGTTGAGCGTTGCCACCAGCACGGCGATCATGGCCACAAACGCCACCAGCGGCTGATGAAACATTCCGATGAGTTCGACCGGGTCCCAGATGGGACGGCCGAACAGAACCGATGAAGCGGAAGTAACCGCGATGCCGAGAAACGTGTAGAGCACCATCGCCACCGGCAAGCCGAACGCCTGGCCCCACGACTGTGCACTCTGAGACTTCGAGTAGCGCGTGAAGTCGGGAATGTTCAGTGCGAGCGTGGCCCAGTAGCCGACCATGGCGGTGAGAGATGGAAAGAACACGGCGAGAAATTCACGTGTGGAGTGGAAGCGGCTCGGCGTCGACAGCATGGCGCCAAAGCTGCCGGCCTTCACGCGTACCCAGATCAGCAGCGCCGCTGCCATGATAAACATGAACGGCGCGCCGAAGGCTTGCAGACGGCGGATCGATTCCACGCCGCGCCAAACGACGACCATATTGAGAAGCCAGAAGCCGAGGAAGCACGCCCACAAGATGCCGCGATTGCCTGCCAGCGACGGCCGCATCACCACAAGCATCGCGTCAATAGCGCTGCCGCCGATCCACGACTGGATGCCGAACCAACCGCAGGCCACCACCGCGCGCAGCAGCGCGGCAAGGTTGGCCCCGCGCACGCCAAACGACGCGCGCAGAAACACCGGAAACGGAATGCCGTACTTCGCGCCCGCGTGCGCATTCAGCAGCAAGGGAACCAGTACGATGATGTTGCCGAGCAGCACCGTCCCAAGCGCCTGCTTCCAATCCATGCCGTTGGCGATGAGTCCCGACGCCAGGCGGTACGTGGTGATCTCCATGCACATCGAAAACCACAGCGCCATGTAGTTGTAGAAACCCCACGTGCGCTGCTCCGGACCGGTCGGCCTCAGGTCGCGATTCGATAGCGATGGATCGACAGTGCTCACGAGACCCCCTCCGTGGGGTGGCTGCTGTATTTCAAATGTAATTTCAGAACAATAAAGATGCCATTATGAGCGGCACGCGCTCGGAAATCCCGAGCGTCGCCTTCGCACGAACAAGCCGACTTGCTGACTCGCTGACTTGCTGACTCGCTGTTCTATTTCCAAGCCCCTCCGCGCGCCTCGCGCCGCAAATACTTTCCGCGGCCGGGCTTGCCAATGAACTTTCCGCCGCTCACCACCTGTTCGCCGCGCGAATACACATCGCGGGCGTTGCCGCGCACGCGGAAGCCCTCGAACATGGAGTAGTCCACCTTCATGTGGTGCGTCTTGGCGCTGATGGTGTAGTCCTCGTGCGGATCCCAGAGAACCAAATCGGCGTCGCTGCCCGCGGCCAGGACGCCTTTTTGTGGATACATCCCGAAGATGCGCGCCGGTGCCGTCGACACCAGTTCGACGAAACGATTGATGGAGAAATTCCCCTGGCCCACGCCGTGGTGATGCAACAGTTGCAGCCGGTTCTCGATGCCGGGTCCGCCGTTGGGAATCTTCGTGAAGTCGTCCTTGCCCAGACTCTTCTGATCTTCGAAGCAGAACGGGCAGTGATCGGTCGACACCACCTGCAGATTGTCTCTGCGCAGGCCCTCCCACAACTTGGGTTGGTTTTTCTTTTCGCGCAGCGGTGGCGTAAACACGTACTTCGCGCCATCCCATCCCTTGCCTTCCATGTTGTCCTCAATCGAGAGCAAAAGATACTGCGGGCAGGTCTCGGCAAAAGCCGGCAATCCGCGGTCGCGCGCTTCGCGTACCTGGTTAAGCGCGTCTTCACTGGAGAGGTGCACGATATAAATCGGCACTCCTGCTATCTCAGCCATGGCAATCGCGCGGTGCACCGCTTCGGCCTCGGCCTTGGTGGGACGCGACAGCGCGTGATAAATGGGCGCGGTCTTTCCGTCGGCCAACGCCTGTTGCACGATGACGTCAATGACGGAACCATTCTCCGCGTGCATGCAGATCAGCGCGCCGTTCTTCGCCGTCTGCCGCAGGGCCTTGAAGATGGTCGCGTCATCCACCATCAGCACATTGGGATACGCCATGAACAGCTTGAAGCTGGCCACGCCCTCGCGCACCATGTCGTCCATGTCTTCGAGGCCCGCATCGGGCAGGTCGGTCACAATCATGTGCAGCCCGTAGTCGATGCACGCCTTGCCTTCAGCCTTCTTCCACCAGGTGTCGAGCGCCGTGCGCATCTTCGAGCCCTTGGCCTGAATCGCGAAATCCACAATCGTTGTCGTCCCGCCGATGGCCGCGGCCCTGGTGCCGGTCTCAAAATCGTCGGCCGAATACGATCCGCCGAACGGCATATCGAGATGCGTATGCGCGTCGATCCCGCCCGGAATCAGCAGGAGACCGGTGGCATCGACGACTCTGTCCGCGGAGCTTGCCGGAATCCCCGCGCGCACTTCCTTGATCGTTGCGCCGTCGATCAGCAGATCCGCCTTCACGCTGGCGTCCGCGTTCACTACGGTTCCATTCTGAATAAGTGTTTTCATGATGGCATCTTCCTCATTTCTTGCCGCGCTTGAGTCGCGGGCGCCCCAGCCCGCTAGTCTCCGCTCGTTGGCGCTTCGCAGGTCGCGCCTTTGGTCCGCTCCGCCCACGTCTCCGGAGCCACATCCTTGTCGACACGAACCATGGTGATGCATCCCTCTACCGGGCACACGCACGAACAAAGATTGCAACCCACGCACTCCGTCTCATCCACGCGCGGGATACGCGCGAGCGGAGTGGGGAACGGCCCGTGCGCGAAAGCTGCTTCGCGCTCCTTGCGCGACACCGGCGTCTCCGCAATCGATGCGAGGCTCTCAGCCTGTTCCGCGGCCGGCGTGCGGTGCAGTTCGACATGCCCGTCAATGGGGCCGGAAACGCGATCGAGATGAATGCACTGGTGCGCGCCGTCCCAGCACGCGATGTGGCACAGATCGCAGCCGATGCACTTCTGCTCATCGATGCGCGCCACGATCTTGAAGTTCAGGTTCAGGTACTTCCACTCGGTGACTCTTGGAACCGACAGCCCGCGGAAATCTTCGATGGTCTTGAAGCCTTTCTCGCGCATCCAGTTGTCGAGTCCCTCGGCCATGTCCTCCACAATACGGTAGCCGTAGTGCATGGCCGCCGTGCACACCTGCACCGTGCCGCAGCCCAGCAGCATGAACTCTGCCGCGTCGCGCCACGAGCCGATGCCGCCAATGCCGGAAAGCGGCAGCGCCGCCTCCGGGTCCGCCATGATCTGCTGCACCATATTCAACGCGATGGGTTTCACCGCCGGCCCGCAGTAGCCGCCGTGCGAACTTTTCCCGTCCACGTTAGGCCGCGGCACAAACGTGTCGAGATCGATGCCGGTAATCGAGTTGATGGTGTTGATGGCCGACAATCCATCGGCGCCGCCGCGCTTGGCCGCGCGCGCCACGACGCGAATATCTGAGATGTTTGGCGTGAGCTTGACCAGCACCGGCGTGTGCGCCTTTTCCTTCACCCATCCGGTAATCATTTCCGCGTATTCCGGCACCTGGCCCACTGCCGAGCCCATGCCGCGCTCGCTCATGCCGTGCGGGCAGCCGAAGTTCAGTTCGAGCCCGTCCGCTCCGGCATCCTCGGCGCGCGTCACAATCTCGTGCCAAGCCTCGCGGTTCGACGCCACCATGAGCGACGCAATAACCGCATTCTTCGGATAGCGCTTCTTCACTTCCGCCATCTCGGTCAGATTCTGTTCGACGGTGCGGTCGCTGATGAGCTCGATATTGTTGAAGCCCATGATGCGCTGACCGTTCCAGTCCGTGGCCGAGTAGCGTGAGCTCACATTCACCACCGGCTCGCCGATGGTCTTCCACACCGCGCCGCCCCATCCCGCGTCGAAGGCGCGCATGATCATTTCGCCTGTGTTGGTGGGCGGCGCCGAGGCCAGCCAGAACGGATTGGGGCAGTTGATCTTTCCCGCAAAATTTCGCACGCCAATGTCAGGCATGAGCCACCTCCGCAGTTTTCAACATCGCCATCGCCGCGCGCTTGCCACCGGCTACTGCATCCACCACCTCGCGCCCGCCGTTCACGCAATCGCCGCCGGCAAAATAACGCGGGTTGCCCGTTTGCCCGGATTCGCGATCGGCCACGATCCGGCCGTCGCGCACTTCCACGCCACGCATCTGCTGCAACAATTCGGTCAGCGGCGATTGGCCGATGGCCGGCACCACCAGGTTGCAGTCGATGGTCGCTGCCGAATCCGGAACCATTTCGAGTTTGCCGTCCGCCTGCCGCACCTGCACCGTATCCAGCAGCAGCCGCCCATGCGCCTCTGGCCGGACGGCCACCGGGAGCCTGCGCCACATAAATTGCACGCCTTCCTGCTTTGCATGTTCGAACTCAAAATCGAAGGCCGACATCTCCTGCTCGCTGCGCCTGTAGAGCATATACACCGGGCCCGCGCCCAGCCGCCGTGCGGCGTTGGCGGCGTCAATCGCGGTATTTCCCGCACCTACCACGACGACTGTACCGTGCAGCTCGCGCAAGTGGCCGGTCTTGTACGCGGCGATTAGTTCCAGGGCGTTCATCACGCCCTTGGTGTCTTCGCCGGGAACATTGAGTCGCTGCATCGCGCCCAGTCCCAGGCCGAGAAAGACGAAATCAAATTCCGCTTCCAGCGCTTCCAGCGCCGCGGCCGAATCCACTTCCACGCCGCAGCGAAACTCCACGCCCAGCTTCCGGATCATCTCCACTTCGCGCACGCTGTCGGCAGCGCGCAGCTTGTACTCCGCCACGCCATAGGTGTTCAATCCGCCGGGGAGTTCGCGGCGCTCGATCACAGTAGCCCGCGCGCCTGCGCGACACAACTCCGCCGCACACGCCAGCGAGGCCGGCCCGCTTCCGATGCAGGCGACGCGCAGCTTTTTCGTTACCGCCGTTTTCGCCGGAGGCGTTTCACCTGACGCCCAGAACGCGTCGATGGCATGCCGCTGCAGCAGCGCGATCTGGATGGGCTTGTGATTCTGGCGCACCATTACGCATGCGCCCTCGCAGAGCACGTCGACCGGGCACACCCGGGCGCAACTCCCGCCAAGAATGTTGGCATCGAGAATGCGCAACGCCGATCCGCGCAGATTGCCCGAGGCAATGCGCTTGATGAATCCCGGCACATCGATATGCGTGGGACACGCGCCGGTGCAAGGCGCGTCAAAACAGTTCAGGCAGCGGTCGGCTTCAATCACCGCCGCCTGCGGAGTCAGCGCCGGTTTCAGTTCTCCAAACCGCGCCTTCAGATGTGGATCGTCAAGCAAGGTTGCTGTGCTCATGCCACCCCTCTGATTTACGACGCCACCAGCGGCCCATACAAATCGGGTCGGCGATCGCGGTAAAACTGCCAGGTCCGCCGCACCTCGGCGAGCTCGTCGAGGTCCAGGTCGGCGGTCAGTACTTCGTCCTTGTCGCGCGAGGCCTCGGCGATGATCTTTCCCCGAGGGCTGCAGAAGTAGCTCGACCCGTAAAACTCGCCGATGTTCCACGGCGCTTCAGTGCCTACGCGATTGATGGCGGCGATGAAATATCCATTCGCCACCGCGTGCGCCGGCTGCTCCAACTTCCACAGGTACTCGCTCTTTCCCGCCGTCGTCGCTGAAGGATTGAAGACGATCTCCGCGCCGGCCAATCCCAGGCAACGCGCGCCCTCGGGGAAATGTCGGTCGTAACAGATATAGACGCCGATCTTCGCGAACCCCAGATCGAATACCGGATAGCCCAGGTTGCCGGGGCGGAAATAGAACTTCTCCCAGAAGCCCGGCGCCGTGTGCGGGATGTGCGTCTTGCGATACTTGCCCAGGTAGGAGCCGTCGCTCGCGATTACCGCCGCGGTGTTATAGAAAACGCCTTCCTGCTCCACTTCGTACACCGGCACAATTAGCGCCGTGTGCAGCTCCTTTGCCAGTCCGCACATCAGCGTCACGGTGGGCCCGTCGGGAACCGGCTCCGTCATCTCGTACCACTTCACCTCTTGCTCGGCGCAAAAGTAGGGCCCGTTAAAGATCTCCTGCAGGCACGCAATCTGCGCTCCCTGCCTGGCCGCCTGGCGGATCAGCCCCACATGTTTCTCCACCATCGCCTGCTTCTGTTTGGCCAGCGGTTCCGTCGCCGGCACCGCGTTTGAAGCTTGAATAATGGAACATCGAACCATTCGAGGCATCTCGTGCCACCTCCCTCGAAAAGAACTGTGAGTCTTAGAAAGTAAATGAAATGCGCCCATTGAGCAATAGGGCGCGCAGGCCTCGGAAGGCCCGTCTGTTCACCGGCTTCGCAACCGGCTCGACGCCGACTCCATAGCGCACCGGTTTGACTTCGATTGCCGCGAATCCAATAATCGAGAAGAGATGAACATCTACGAGGAGATCGTGAAGTTGCAACGAGAGGGACGCCGCGGCGCGGTGGCCACGATTGTGAACTCGCGCGGCTCGATTCCTTCCTTCCAAAGCGCTAAAATGCTCATCCGCGACGACGGCTCCATCGCCGGAACCATCGGCGGCGGTTGCGTCGAAGCCGAAGTCTGGCAGGCGGCGCGCGAGGTCATCGCCGAGGAAAAACCGCGCAGCCTCACCTTCGATCTCAATCAGGATCCGAAGTACGACACCGGCCTGGTGTGCGGCGGCACGCTGGAGATTTTTATCGAGCCCATCCTGCCGTCGTCGCTGCTTTACATCTTCGGTGCCGGCCACGTGGCCCTCGAGCTTTTCAAGGCCGCGCGCAATGCAGGTTTTGAATGCATCGTCGCCGATGACCGCGAAGCCTACGCCAACCCCGAGCGCTTTCCCGACGCCGTCCAAGTGGTCGCCGGCGAATTCGACGAGGCCTTCAAGGAACTGGCTCCCGCCGAATCTTCTTATATCGTCATCGCCACCCGCGGCCATCGCGACGACATGCGGGTTCTCCGCTGGGCCGTTGAAACCCCGGCGCGCTATGTCGGCATGCTTGGCTCCAAGCGCAAAGCCATTACCGTCTTTCGGGAACTCACGCGCGAAGGGCTCAGCCCCGAGCTTTTCGATCGCGTGCATTCGCCCATCGGCCTCGACATCGGCGCCGTCACGCCCGAAGAGATCGCCGTCTCCATCCTCGCCGAGCTGATCGCCGTCCGCCGTCGCGCTGAACGCGCCCTGCCGCACATGAGCTGGTTCCAAAGCGCGAGGCATACGGCCGCCAACGAGGCAGCGGCTTCGAGCGAAACCATCTCGTCACCCCTCCCGAGCTCTTAATTCTTAGTTCACAGTTCTTAGTCCGTAGTCACCAGCCTTTCGCTCCCTCGCTCCCTTGCTCCCTGTCGTTTGTGGCGCTATCTTCTGACTATGGACGAACCCGTACAACTCGCAGGGCTCGTTCTCGCAGCGGGTGATTCCACGCGCATGGGAACCGACAAGGCCATGCTTCCCTGGCCTCCGCAGCCGCCGGGCACAACCGGTTCGCCCGGCCACACGCTGCTCTCCGCCGCACTCCTGGCCTTTGATCCCTTCACGCACCTCAACGTCGTCGTCGGCGGCAGAAATGCAGATGCAATCGCAAAGGTGGTCGACGCATACGGCGCCCATCTCGTCCGCAACCCGGCTCCTGAAAACGGCCAGTTCAGTTCGCTGCAGATTGGTCTACGTGAACTTCTTGATCGCGGCTGCAACGCGGCGATCATCACGCCCGTCGATTGCCCGCCGCTCAGCCATGACTCGCTGGAGCGCTTGCATCAAGCTTTTCTCGGCGCGTTGGCTGGCGGCTTCTGGGCCGCCGCGCCTGAGCACGACGGGAAACACGGCCATCCTCTCCTCGCAAGTCGCGATCTCATCGACGCTTTTCTCAGAGCGCCCGTGACCGGCAACGCGCGCGAAGTCCTTCACGCCCACGCATCCCGCGTGGTCTACGTTCTGGTTCCCGAGTCACTGGCCAAGGCGGGGCTCAATACACCGCGGGACTACGCCTCCGTCGCCGAGTGAATTTTTTCGGAAACTCATTTCCTCTTCGCAATTCGTTGGAGCACCGCATCCAGCGCATCCATTGCCATGTGGCCGGCGTGCGAAGACGCCGGCGGCAATCCGCCCACCGCGCGCAGCACGTCTTCTCGCGTCAGCTTCCGCGCCTCGCCTATACTCTTCCCGCGGACCAGCTCCGTCAGCGCCGAAGCGCAGGCCATCGCTGCCACGCAACCCTTGGCGCGGAAACAGATCTCCGCGATCCGGTCGCCATCGATTTTCAAGGAGAGTTCCAGGATGTCGCCGCAGGCCGGATTCTCGATGCGCGCCGACGCGTCCGCATCGGCAATCGTCCCCGCGTTGCGCGGGTGCTCAAAATGGTCGAGAACCTCTGCGGAATACATGTCGCCTTGCCCGGCGCTACTTCTGCTGCGCTTCCAGAATCTCGGTCACCAGAAACAGGTCCGCGAGCAGCGCGCGCAAATGGATGGACGCGTTCAGATTGTCAATCAGCTGCGAGCCGATCGCCGGCTGCGCCAGCACCAGTTCCATCGCCGCCAGGGCGCTCTCCGCGTCCCGTTTCAGCACGGCGAAGAACGCCTCATATTTGCCGGCAGGCGCAAGCTGCTGTTTGACGGTTTCCACGCAACTTTGTTCCAGGCCGCGCATTGCGGTGACGGCGCGCGTCAAATGCGTTCTCAATTCGCTGCCTTCGTCGTTCGCCAACCCACGCGCTGCAAAGGAGAGCGTGAACTCGTAGCACTCCTCAATCGTCTCGCACTGTTTCTGAATTTCAGTCGCCATCGCTTGCGGCATAACCCTGCTTTTCATTGGAAGTCGCCGGCGTCTTCACGGCCCAGCGTCCGGTGTCGTGCTCCTCAAGATAAAAATCGCGGCTCATCCAGCCAAAGATCATCGACTTCGTGATGGGGAACTTCTCGGGCCGGATCCCCATATAGACGTGGACCATCACCAGCGCGATCAACCCCACGCCGGCGAGGCCGTGAAGGACATACATCAACCCCCACGTCATGTCAGAGAAAAGATACGGATTGCGTGTAAAGATGCCGGTCTGCACGCGCTTCATCATGAACAGACCCGTGCCGATGACCGCCAACCCAGCGAGCAAAATGACGCCGTGGTAGAGCTTGTTTTCGAGAGGATACTTGGCAAACCGACTCGGCAACGGCGCAGGCTTGCCAAAGAACGCTCGCACACGGTTCATGGCGTCGCGGAGATCCGTCTTGTCGGGCCAGATCGACCAGAAATCCATGAAGAACGTGGCGTGCACGATATGAAACAGAATCGAAACCGTGAGTACCAGGCCGGCGATCCAGTGATAGATAACCCAGTTGAACTGGATGCCCACCTTGGGTAGAAACGCGGTGAACAGCAGCGTGAACATCGACGCCGCCATGATCCAGTGAAACAGTCGCGCGGCCAGCGAGTGCCGCGGCACGCGTTCCGGAATCGTCGCCGTAGCTGCATCCGCCTTGCGTTCCGCAAATCGCTTGGGCGGCTTCACGATGATGAGGTAAAGCGCGTGCACGATCATGAAGCTCAGTCCCGCGATTACCGCGATCCAGATCAGGCCCCACGCAATATGAATCGGAACCGACTTCCCCCACGGACTTGTCGCCCACTGAATCAGCTGCGGCATGTCGCCTCCTCGGCAATGGCGTTTGCGGCCAGCATGCCGCTTGCTGGCGGCTGCGGCGCGCCAGCGATCGCGCGCTTCACCAAATTTCTCATCAGGGGAATCTTGTAGCCGTTGAATTGCAACGGGACCGCGCCTTCGACCGCGAGTTTGCCCGCCATCTCACCTGTCGCGTCATTCGCGGTCTGGCCGCGCACCGCGTCTTCGACAGACTTGAGCCGCATGGGCCGCGGCGCTGCAGCATTCACCGCAATGCGAATCTGGTCGATGGTGTTGCCAATGAGCTTGATGGCCGAGGCCACGTTCATCAGCGGGAAATCCCACACATTGCGGTCGCGCACTTTCTCAAAATAGAACTTTGCGCCCGCCCACGTCGCGGGAATGCGAATCGCCGTCAACAGATCGCCTGGGCGCAACATGTTGATGCGCGTAATGTCGTCCTCGGGCCCGACAAAATAATCTTCCGCGTCCACAACCCGCTCGCCCTTCGCCGTCTGCACCACAAATTTTGCATCGAGCACGATCAGCGCCGGGACTGAATCCGACGGGTGCACAGCCACGCAGCGGTTAGCGCCGAAGATCGCGTGTTCGCGGTTGCGTCCAACCGGCGTGTCGGCATAGCAAATGTTTCCACCCGCGCGGTAGCAAGGCCATCCGCCGCGATAGTACCAGCAGCGCACGTCCTGCGACACGTTGCCGCCCAGCGTTCCCTGGTTGCGAATTTGCGGCGACGCCACCAGGGACACGGCATCGGCCAGCACACCATAATCTTTTTGGATCGCGGAGTGATTTGCAATGTCAGTCAGCGTGGTCATGGCGCCGATCTCTACGCCATCGCTCGTGGCGCGAATCCCCTTCAGCTCCTCTACGCCGCTCAAATCCACCAGAACCTTCGGCTTTTTGATGCGGTCCTTCAGCCAGTCAAAGCTGTCCAGGCCGCCGGCCATCACCCACGCGTCATCATTTTGCTGCAACAGCTTTTGCGCCTCCGCGGCAGAGTTCGGCTGCAGCAGGTCAAAAGCCGGCATTACATCTCGTATGACCGCCATTCTCTACTCCATCTCCAACCCGATTAGATGCTTGCCGTGAGTGGATGCTGCATCGGGCGTCCCGCTTCGAACGACGCCAGAATCGTATCCGCGTTCACCGGCGCTCGCTGAAAGATTTCGTCGCCCAGGGCGTCGCTCAGCGCGTTCAAAATCGACGCGCAGCCGCCGCCCACTGGAGGTTCGCCCACGCCGCGCGCGCCCACCGGCGTTTCAGGATCGGGAATATTCAGCGCCGCCCACTGCATGTCGACCGGCACATCCAGAATCGTCGGCGGCCTGTTCTGATAAAAACGCTTGGCCACCGCGACGCCGTACTCGGGATCGTAGACCCACTTCTGTCCGATGGCGTGCGCAATCCCCAATATCGACCGTCCCAGCATCTGTCCACCCAGTGAGTGCGGATGCAGCACCGTGCCCACGTCGCCGTAAGCCAGAAAATCCGTGATGAAGTATTTGCCGGTCTCCACATCCACTTCGACCTCGGCAAAACTCGCCACGTAGGAGAACGTGTCGCCGTCGCGTGGAGCCTTGTCGCGCGCCGCTACAACCAACCCTTGTCCGGCGAGCGCCATTACGGCCGCCTTGGTCACCTTGTGCACGTCGTCCGGCGCATCGTGGCCGTCGTAGATGCCACCGAGTTCGATCGCTTTTTGCGCCACCTGCACAAAGCTCATGCCCGCGCCGCCGCCTTTGCGGAACACACGCGCGTTGTCGACTTCGTAATCCTCCGGCTTTCCGCCCAGCGACTTTGCGGCGACTTCCTTCAGTTTTTGTTTGCACTCCGTGGCCACGGCAAATGCGGCGCGCGTCATGGCGTGCGTGGTCTGGCTGCCGCCCGAGGCGCACGTGTACGGAAAGATCTTCGAGGTATCGCCCCACACCACGTCGCACAGCTCCCACGGCACGCCAAGCACTTCGGCGCCCGCGCGGTGCACGTCCATCACCGACTCGGTGCCAAGGTTTCCGATCCCCGAGTGGAATCGCACACGCCCCTCCGGCGTAATCACCAGCAAGCCATCGAATCCGATGGTTCCACCGACGAAGCAGCTAAGCGAAACACCAACGCCGCGCGCCTTCGAGCCGATCCGCTTGGGCTGCGCATTGCGCTCCTGCCACTTGAACTGCTCCGCGCCCTGGTCCAGCGCCTGCTTCAAAAAGCAACTTGTCGCGTGAGCCCGTTTGCCATGATTCGGCGGTCCGTATTCCGCTTTGCCCTCGGGGCAATTCACGCGCCGCAGCGCCACCTGGTCCACGCCCAGCTTGCGGGCCGCCTTGGCCAAAATCGGTTCGATGATCGTGATACCCTGCATCCCACCCGGCGCGCTCTGTGCGCTGCGCGTGGGCGTATTCGTCATCACCGAGACGCCGCGCCAACGCATCGCAGGCGGCTGGTAGAGCAGCGAAACAATTCGGGCTGACGAGCCGCCATCGTCCTGGTTGTCGTACGCCCCGCTGTTGGTCACCGTGTAGTAATCGATCGCGGTAATGCGCCCGTCCTTCGCGAACCCGATCTTCGCGCGCCCCAGAACGCTGGGCCGAGCACGGCCGATGTAGTGCTCCTCTTCGCGGCTGATGCGCATCATGACAGGCGCGTTTAATTTGCGCGACAGGATCGCCGGAATAATCAGAATCACGGAGCCGGTAACCTTGCTGCCAAAACCGCCGCCCGTGTACTCGCTGACCAGAACCACCTGTTCGTCTTTCAGGTTCATCCAGCGCGCAATCGCCGGTGCGGTCTGGAAGGTACTTTGCGTACCCGTGTGCAGATAGACCTTTCCGTTTTGCCAGTACGCCATGGCAGTGCGCGGCTCCAGGCACTGGTGGCTCACATCCGGAGTCACAAACGACTCATCCAGTACGAGCGCGGCATCGCGGAAACCCGCATCGAGGTCGCCATACGTCGACTGGCCGACTGGCTTGCCCATGGGCAGCCGTCCCTGGTCGAATTCGGCAAAGTCCGCCTCGGTCCATTTGAGCTCTGAAACCTGCTGCCCCGCGCTGCTTCGCGTCCACACATTCCCGTCCGCGTGCGGATTCGAGCCGCCCGGCCGCAAACTGTCCAGCGGATCGATGACGAATGGCAGTGGCTCCATGTCGATTTTGATTTTCTCGATGGCCTCGGCGCAGGTCAGTTCGTCCACCGCTGCCACGGCCAGAATCGGACAACCCTGGAACATGGGCTCGTTGGTCAGCGCACGCTCGCCCCACTTGTTGGCCTTGATGGTCTGCCCGTTATCGTTCAAGTAATCCGCTTGTGCGGGAATGTCGTCGGCGGTCAGCACCGCCTTCACGCCCGGCATCGCCAGCGCCTCGCTGGCATCAATATGCGTGATCCGCCCATGCGGCATGGGGCTCAGTACCAGCCGGCAAAACAGCATTCCCTCCGCGCGAAAATCCTCGGCATACTTCGACCTTCCAGTTACCTTGGCAACCAGGTCCGGCGTCTTGTAGTCCCTGCCGATCAGCTTGTAGCCCGTACCGTACGGGCGCGGCTTTTCCTGCTCGGCCTGCATCGCGCTTTCTTGTTGAGTGTCCGCCATGGCTCAGGCCCTCGCTTTCTGCGCGGCGGGAACGGCGCTGCGCATGTTCTCTGCGCCGAGCATCATCGAGTCCAGAATCTTGTTGTAGTCCTGGCACCGGCAAAGATTGCCGCTGATGCCGTGCGCAAGTTCCGTGCGCGTGGGATTGGGATGCGTCTTCAAAAATCCGACTGTCGCCATGATGAAGCCCGACATGCAGAATGCGCACTGGAAGCCCTGCGCATCCACTACTGCCTGCTGCACCGGGTGCAGGGTGCCGTCGTCCGCGGCGAGTCCCTCGATGGTCGTCACCTTGCGGCCGCGCACCGTGTTGCTCAGCACCGAGCAGCTATAGTGCGGCACATCGTCGATCAGCACCGTGCAGGCTCCGCACTCCGCGCGGTCGCAGCCCAGCTTGGTTCCTGTCAGTCCCAACTTGTAGCGCAGCGTCCAGGCCAGTGTCTCCTGCTTCATCACTTCCACAGGGCGCATCTGGCCGTTCACGTTCAGCGTGATCAGCCGTTCGCCGCCGAAACTTCGACGGCCGCCGGGCGCAAGAATGCGGTAGCTGGCCGCGCCCACAACGGCGCCTCCGGCGATCACGCCCAGAATGAATCGGCGTCGCGTAATCGTTTTCGATGGGTCTTGTCCCGCCTTGGGATCGTCCGCTTCCGGCATCGTCGTTTCTCCGGTTTCAGGTTTTGCCTGGGGGTCGCCTCGCTGGCCTGCGGGATTTGTCTCTTAATTCTTGTAGGATCGCGCCGTCGCTTTTCGAAGCCTCGCGCGCCGCTTGCCGCTATCTTATCGCCGCCGCCATGGCAGATGCAAAGCCCACCGCCGGAGGGGTCAGGGCGCTATGCATTTACAGGGCCTTGATCTTGATGTTCCGAAACCAGAGCTTCACCCCGGGATCACCCTTCGGTTCGGTGCCCTGCAGTGAGATGTGTCCCGCGTGGTACTTGCTGTAGCCCGGCATTCTGGCGAATTTCGTTCCGGCGACCAACTTATCCCAGTTATCGTCCCACAATTGGGTTTCGATGACCTGGTGCCCGTTTTGGAAAAGTTGCAGGTGACCGTGGTCCGCGATGATCTCAAACTGGTTCCACTCGCCGGCCAGATTCACCCACTCCACCTTGTCAGAGATCATGTCAAAGATATCTCCGGAGCGCTCCATCAGGACACGGCTGTCCGGAACCGTACAGGCCAGGTCCGCAATCTGCATTTCCACCCCTGTTTCATACGTGTTGCGGTATTCGGGTGATTCGTGCACGTAGAACATGACGCCGCTGTCGATACAGGGTTGCGCCTTCCACTCCAGCTTGAGATCGAAGTTTGTGTATTCGGCGTCGGTCACGATGTCGGCAAAGTCAGCTCGAGGGTCCTGATTGGTCTTTTTCAGTCGGATGGAACCGTCAACCACCGACCAGTCGCTGCCTGTTTCCTTCTCGAGGTACGAGTGCCACCCCCTCAAATCGTGACCGTCAAAGAGCAACTGCCATCCGTCCTGTTTCTCCTGTGTTGTGAGTGTGTTCGGCTCCTGCGCCCACGCCATGCCCGCGAACAAAACGCAGACTCCCGCGATCATCGATAACTTTCTACTTTTCATCAACCCCTCTTACAAAATAGTATGCCTGCGCGATGGGACCGATTGAAAGGACCGTCCCTCGGGTTTGCCGGTGATGCGGGCTTCGTGGGCACGCAATATGATGATTGCGAACACGTGAGTTGAGTTCCAGCGCCTGGTCCAGATCGGCCGCAGCCGGCTCAGCCATTCAGTTTCAGGAGATAGCGGAATTGCAAAACTGTCGATGCGCAAATCGCTTCGTGACTGTCGCTTTGGCTTTCGCTGCAATTGTCGCTGTCGTCGCGCTTGCACAAAATGGAAAGCAATCTCCGCCCTTCGAAGTACTGACGCATCGCATGGATGTGGACGTAGATGGAGCTCCCAATGCCTACGGTCCGCCGGGCATGGAGACGCTCGACATTCTCCTGAGTGCGCATTACCTCAATCGCGCTGACAAAGAAATCGTCGGTTATTTAATCGACGAACACGGTCACCCCATTTTGCAGGGCCCGAAAGATCCCTTCCCTGGCTATTACATTTCTCAGACCGCGTTTGCAGATATCAACAACCAAAATGAACGGGATCCGCGGCGTTACGTCGACGCCCGCAATATCAATTATGTCGTTCGCGGCGACAAGGCCCGGCGGCGCGGTGTGCGGGTGGGCGACTTTGCGTCTGTCTATTCAAAGCGCATGGGCAAGAGCGTGTACGCTATCGTCGGTGATACGGGCAATCCCACTGGCGACGAAGGGTCGCTGCACTTATTGCAGGATCTCGGATATCCGTTTCACGACGGCAAGAATGAATCGGTGGAGCAACCTGAAATTGTCATCCGGTTCTATCCGAACTCCAACCCAGGGCATCAGTTCTTCTTCGTTCAGGCCGAATTGGATGAAGCAGCGATGAAGCTCGGCCTGAGCCGGGATTTCTCCGCCGCTCCCAGAACCAAAAAGTAAAGACCGAAGACGCTCTGGCGTTCAGCGCTTGTACTGCCCGCGCTTAGCCGGCAGAATCTGGATTCCGTCGAGGTCGTCGGTGTCGTAACCTTTACGATTCCAACGAGATTCTTTGCC
Organism: Occallatibacter sp.; assembly: GCA_050013775.1. Taxonomy (GTDB): domain Bacteria; phylum Acidobacteriota; class Terriglobia; order Terriglobales; family Acidobacteriaceae; genus Telmatobacter. The sequence continues at coordinate 19,265 of JBEKEP010000002.1, forward strand.
CTTATTGCTCTCTTCCACGGGTGGAGACAGGAACTCGGGCTCCGCCGTTACCCAGCGGGGCACGACACTGAGCGAAGGCGGCTTTTCCGCTTTGGCCTCCGCAGGTTCTTGCTCCGGTTGCGGAACAAACGCCTTTGCCGCAATCGTTTGCTCGGGGTCAGCCGGGGCCGAATCCGCGTGCCCGCCGCTCACATTGCCAATGCCGTTCCGGTTGCCGATATAGGTCCGTTCAGCATCCTTCCATGGTCTTAGATCTCTGATTCCCAATGAGAAAAGGACGCCTTTCAACCCGCTCAGGTGCGTCGGCTCTCCGTCGTCAGCCTCTTCTTCCTCTCGCACTTCCGCTTCGGCAGGTCTTTGTTCTCCGCGCGCGGCCACAGAGTGCCACGTCCCCACGCGCGGCTCGCGTGCGTCCGTCATGGCATGATCGGCATGCGCGGGCGCTTCCGTCAGCCACCAGGGAATCTCCTCCAGCGGCTGCTGGTTGGGCGGCGTCACCGTCCGTGACACGGCTTGTGACTTCGGCTCTGCAATGGGTTTCGGCGCAGGCTTGGGTACAGCTGCTGCGACAGGCTTTGCAGGCGGCGCGGTCGCAGCCTTATCCGTCCGCATCGACACCAGGTCCACTTCCCGCGGAATCGCCCGAATTACCGGCACTGCGACGGGCCTATGCTCAGGTTGCGACTCGCTCCCCGCGAACCATAGAGATACCGGATCCATGTCCCGCAACCCCCTTGGGGCTGGCGGCTCACGCAAGGCAGCTGGGGCAACCGGTGCCGGATGCGGCAATTGCCGCGCTTCGTGATTATCTGCAATCACAATAGGCGCAGGCTCAGGACGCGGCTTGGGCGCAACTGCGGCTTGCTCTAGCGCGGCCCACTCGGAAGCTGCGCGACGTGCCGGTGGCGCAGCGGGAGCGGTAAACATGGCCTGAACAGAGGACTTCTGTGCCAATTCGGGGATCTCCCGCACGGGGCTCGCGTGCGGCGTTTCAGGCGTCATGCGGGGACTCTGCGCAACTGTTCGTGCCGCAGTCCGCACCTGCACGCGTTTGTGTCTCTCTACTTCGCTCACGGATTGACGGAAACTGTCGTCGGCATTGGCCAGGCTCACGCGGTTCAGCACGAAGCCCACGGCTGCGGCGTTCAGGCGCTGCAAGGTGCCGGCGGCGGCGCGAAGTTGCGCGCGCGTGGTTACGCCGGACTCCATCACCAGAATCGTGCAATCGGCGCGACGCGCCATGTACTCCGCTTCCGCTGAAACCGTCAACGGCGCCGTGTCGGTCAGCGTCAGGCCTTCGGGCGCGGATGCGGTCGCTTCGCTTCTCTGCTGCATCAGGGACGTGGCCCGCGTGCTGCGCTGCAACTCCGTCCCCGTGCAATGTTCCGCAGGCACAGGTCCGGCGGCATCCACCAGCACAGTCTCTTTACCCAGCACTCCCAGCATCTCTCTCACGCGTTTGGCAATCGTGGTGACGCCCACTCCCGGGCCCGCCCCGGTAAACACGCAACTGCTCAATTGGCCTTCTTTGCAGGCAAATTCGATACCCGTGGCCAACCGTAGCAAGTGCTCCCCGGAGGTCTCGTCAGTCACCTCGTCGAAGTCCGGCAACTGTGCCATCGGCGCATAACCTAGCAATTGCTCAACGTCTGAAGCGACGTAAATGCGCGGGTCCATCTTGTGCGCAACAACCGCAGCCGTCAGGCCGAGCCCGATGAACCCAAACAGCAGCAAGAGCGCATTGCGGATGACTCCCGCAATCGAAGGATGGGTGGGAGGAACCGCGGCTTCGGCCAGGTGCGCCATGCCGGGAGCGCTATCCTCGAGCGTCTGGTTCTGCAACTGTTCGTCCACGGTGTTGAAACGAGTCTGGAGGCGGGAAATGTCGCTAACCAGGTCGCTCGAGCGTTGCAGTTTCGACGTAGCGCCGGCCGCGGCCCTGGTCATCTGCGCCAGTTGCGCGTTCAGGCGCGCTTCCAGACTCGCAGTGCGGTCGAGATCCGTACGCAACTGTTCCTCGATGCGTGTGGCCGCCTTGGTGCGCAGTTCCTGCGTCGAAGACTCGAGCGAGGCATCGATCTTTGCGAGTTCCGCCTGATCCTGCTTGTACTGCGGATGGCTCGGCGTCAGGTTCGCCATCTGCGAGACCAGTGCGGCCTTCCGCGTCAGCAGTGCCTGTTTCAGGCTCGACAGGCCAGGGTCGGTAGCGATCGACTGCTCGGCCTCAGTGTCCAACGCGGTTGAGGAATGACCGTTGCGGGAGCTGATTGAAGTGAGCCGCGCCGCGTACTCGTCGTGATCGCTGCGCGCCTTCACCAATTCCTCGTGAATCTGGGCAATGTCGGTGTCGTAGTGTTGGGGAGCCTCAACGCCGATGGCCGCCACCCCAAGCTGCGCGTTCAGCTGCGCTTGCTCGGTGCGATCGTCGTCCAGCTCCTTCTTGATACGCTCCCGCTCTTCCTGGAGCATCGTCAACCGGCCGGCATCGGTGGCCTTTTGCTCGTGCGAGGTGTTCTCGATATAGCTCTCAGCCACGGCGTTTGCGATTGCCGCAGCCGTATCCGCGTTCCGCGCATGGGCCGTAATGGCGACCTGGTAGCTGGTTCCCGCGCGCGCCACTTCAACCGAACCTTTCAAACGGTCAGCCGCACTCTCGACGCTTTCGTCGCTTTGCTGCCACACGCCGGGGCCGAGCTTCTCGACCGCACCTGCCAGCACATCGGGGCGCGTCATGCTCAGCATCTGCTGCTGGATGTAGGAGTCATACGTCGCAGGGTCGTAGTTATACGGCCAGTGCATGGGCGCCTGCTCAAGCACCGCCGACGGCGTGGGCTGAATATAAACAAGACTCTGCGCCGTATACACCGACCAATACCTGGCCACATAGATTACAGCCAGGATCACGCCTGCCAGGGCGAACCCCATGGCCAGACGGCGATGCATGCGCAGGCTGCGCATGAGGTCAAGACGGAACAGCGCCTGTTCCTGATTGAAGCCGCGCGATGCGGCAGGAATCGTAGGAGCGCCGTCGGTAAGACGGGGCGAATTCGCAAGGGTTTCGAACGTCCGGTTCATAGAACTGCTCCCAAATACGCCAGTGTGCTGAGCTGCATGAGCGGGCTTAACCGCTGAATCACATACGTAGCGCGCGCAAAACCTGTCTTGGGCACAAAGACGATCTCGCCCGGCTTCAAAACAAATTCGCGGGATCGCACAGGATTCAAGACATCCTTGAATGTGAGCACGCGTGAGGTTCCGGTGTTGGGATCGACAATCTGGATATGGGCATTACTACCTGCATCATCCGTTAGCCCGCCGGCGTCGGCGATCACGCTGGCCAGGGTCGAACTGCTCGTGATTGAAATCGCGCCCGGATGCTGCACCTGGCCGAGCACCGAAACAAACTGCTCCGCGAGGCTGGGCACATAAATTACGTCGTCGCGGCGCAGCCGCAGATCGGCCAGCGTATTGCCCGACTCGACCAGTTCGCGAAGCTGCACCCACACCACCTGATCGCTTCCGCGATAAATGGCGCAGCGCTCGGGAATCACCGCCGCTTTGTTTTGGCCGGTCACCAGGCCGCTGCGCGTCAGCGCCTCCAGCAGCGTTGGCGTGCCGTCAAACACAACTTCTCCCGGTGTATCGACCGCGCCCAGCACCAGCACGCGATTCGATGTGTACTTGGTTACCGTCACCTGCACGGAAAGATTGTCGTAGTAAGTTGCAAGCGCCCCCTCAATCGCCTTGCCTGCTTCCGGGCGCGTCATGCCGTCGAGCTTGATGTCGCCAGCCACGGGCAGCGTCACGCAGCCGTCGGGCCCGATCACCAGCTTGGCCTCGAGGTCGGGACGTCCCGAAATATCCACCGTGATCTCGTCGCCTTTGCCCAGCCGGTAAGCTTCGTCGGCAGCAGGCTCAAAGTTGCGCAGAGTTTCCAGCGGATTCTCCTTCAGCACCGGTCCGTTGAACTGTGTCGTGGCATCCTGCCCCGGAACCTGCAGATCGGAGCCCGATTGCGTCTGTGCCGCTGCGGCAATCCCCGCGAACACCCACGGAAGAAGAGCGGCGCTATATATTCGGCGATTCATGCGGTTACCTCCCTGCCGCGGAACATTCCCAGGCTCCGGCGGTACCACCCGATTTCCTTTTGCTTCTCTGCGTCCGTCAATACCCAGCGATTCAAAACCGCAAGGCCCGATGCTGCATATAAAATCCCTGTTATCAATATGATGCCTGCTCCCTGCCAGCGATTCATCATGGCCACCAGTTGCGTTACCGGCCAGGCCAGAGCGGCTGCGATCGCGTACGGCGCAAGTCCCGGGACAATCACCACACGCAAGAAGCGTGTGAAGGGAAGATGCAGCACAGAAAGCACCCGGCCCATGAGTACGCAGGCCGAACCGGCGGTCGCCAGGGCCACGGCAACGCCGATTCCGTACGGTGTCCATCGGCCTTCAATCCAACGGGCCGCCGGCAACATGATGCCAAGCAGGATCAGGTTGGGAATCGAATAGGTAAATTCTTCATATACCCTGCCCATGCCGCGAAACATCGAGGTGCCCGGTCCCGTAAGCATGTGAAATTGCATGGCCAGATTGAACACCACAAACAGTGCGATGACCCTTTGGTGCACGGGGAACTGGGCGCCCAGCCAAACGTGCAGAACGGGCCCGGCAAAGAACGAAAACAGGGCCACAAAGGCCGAAGTACACAGGTTGGCGTACCGCGAACTGCTCAGGTAGAGGTTGCGCAGGTTGTGCATGCGCTCCGACTTGTTGGAAGCGGCGTCTACGTGGGATGCGGCCGGCAAGAGAGCGGCAAAAAACGCCATGGGCACAGTGGAGAACGACGTGGGCCACTTCTTGGCCACGTCAAGCAGCCCCGCGGCTGCGTCGCCAATGACCATGAGGCCGACAACCCGCTCCACGGAGGCGAGAAAAATCGACAACATGCTCTGGAACTGCACCAGGCCGCCGAAGTGCAGAACGTAACGAATGGACTCGCGCCGCACCAGCCGCAGCGAGATGCGCAGCCACTTGAGCTTTTTCCACGTCCACCAGATCGTCAGGCCGTCAGTGAAGAGAACGCGGATCAGGTACGCCTCGGCCAATCCCCGGATGCCGCGTCCGGCGCCGACCAGCCACAGAATGGCCGCGAACTCGGCAATGATTCCCATGATCAGGAACCATTGCGTGGCCGCGATCTGCTGCGTGCCGGCCAGGATGTCGCCAAAACCGTTAAGCGCAATCGCCGACAGAAAGATGCCCAGGACGATAAGCACGGCCACTTTGCCATCGGCAGCGTGCGACGCCGGCAGGTGCAGCCACGGCGAGTACCACTTCCATCCGAACACGAACCCGAAGAAGATGGCGCTGCAGAGCGGGATGGTGACAGCCAGCCCGGTGGAAAGCAGCGAATTGATCTTGTCGTATTCGCGGCGGGCGTGAAACTCCGCGGCGTATTTGATGTAGACATTGGAAAGGCCGAGCGTGGTAACGCCGACATACGAAACCAGAATGAAAATCGTGGTCCAGATTCCGTAGGCTTCCAGTCCCAGGTGGTAAAGCAGGAACGGCACCAGCACCACGCCGCGCACCATGTTGACCACGCGCGCCAGGATGGTGGCAAACACATTGCGGCTGAAATGGCGATTCACTTCATGCAGCATCGCAGGCATCGAGCTGGCAGCGGCCAGTTCGCGGCCTGCGTCTGGATCCACCGTCCAGTCCACTTCCTTGTCGGGCGTATCGGGAATCATTTGAAATTCGGTCATGGCGCTTGCGCCTCCCGTTGCGTCCGCGACCACTCCGCGCCCCCGCGCGATTGCCGAAGGACCAGGGGCGTAATGGCCAGTTTCCAAAGAATGTGCACCGGCGCTACGGCCAGTGCGGCAAAGTCGCGCCACGGGTGGTTGCCCAGGAATACCGCTTCCAGCACATAGGCGAGCACCAGTACCGCGCCCACGATGGCGAAGAAGTGCAGCCAGTGCACCGGCAAAAATGCCGCCAGAATCAGGGCCAGAACACATCGCGAAATCGGCACGCTCCAGGCCTCGGCCAGCATCTCGAGGGCGCGCCAGTTGCCGCGCGCAATTGCCACCAGCAATTTTCCAGTGTCTCGGGTAGCAACGTGAAAACGCCCGCCTTCCCAGCGCGCTTCCTGCGAAATCTGCGCGGAACGGTCCGGAGCCAGCGGAGTGTGAACATACGCCTCTTCCATCCACTCCACGCGCAGGCGCGCGAGTACCAGGCGAACGTGGTACTCCAGATCTTCACAGATGCTGTCCACCGTAAAGGGCACGCGCTCGAAGGTCGAGTCCGCGACCGCGAAGCCATTGCCAAAAACGCCTGCGGAAAATCCCAGGCTGGCGCGTCCCCGCGCCCGCAACACGTTAATTCCCCGGAACGCCAGCGCGCGCAGGCGCTCCAACGAGGTCGCCTTCCGCGAATAAGGTAATTCGAGCTCGTAGCGGCATTGCGTCGCCGCGGCGCCGCGCTCCAAAGCCCTCGTCGTGGCCGCGACAAGATTGCGGCTGGCCATGGAGTCGGCATCCACTACCAGAAATGCATTGGCGCCTTCGGACCGCGCAACCTCAAAGCCGCAGCGAAGCGCCATGCCTTTGCCGCGCATCACCACATTATTCAGTTCCACCACGCGCGCACCGGCTACCGCAGCCAGCATGGCAGTTCGGTCCGTGCAGTTGTGCGCTACCACGATCACGGGAACGCTCCACGCGGTCGCAACGGATTCTTCCGCAAAGAGCGATGGGTTGGACGAGCGGCCCGCGACCAGAAGCGACCGTACCGTCCGCACGATCATCGCTTCCTCATCGTGAGCCGGCACCACCACCGCGAGGCGAATCTCCCGCACCTTCGCCGGACCTGTTTTTCTTCCGAGGCGCATGTTGCCTGCAATGCACACAGCCAGATCAGCGAGCAGAGGCGCAGTCAGCACTGCCATCGCCGCCGCCAGCCCTTCGGTCAAATATGTGCTCGGCAAAATCAATGTCTCGCTCGTCTCCGTTCCCTGCATCGACCGGCTCCAATCGCCGATCCTTTCCGTTCATTTCTGCCCGGCAAAAAGCGCCGGCCAGCCCTGGAGCTTTAAACCAGCACGCGCCGGAAACCCATCTGCGGCGCCAACGGTTTCATCAGCGGCACGCGCTCCACCGCCGGATGCATAGCCTGCACCCAGCCGGCAAGAAGGAAGAACAGCATCACTACCTGTTCGCCCATATACACAGTGGCGAGTGTCGTCATCAGCCCGATCAGCACCGACAGGTGCGCAAAGGCCAGCATCCGGTCCTCGTTCGCGATTGGCTGGGAGATCATGCGCAGCAGTTTCGCCGCGCTTCCCGCGACGATGGCCAGGAACACCGCCAGCCCCGTGAATCCCTCCGTGACCGCAAGCATCAAGTACTCGTTGTCGATCGACATCTGGCCGTCGACCGCTGGAACTGTCGTGATGCCCCAGCCAAAGGCCATGCGCTGCATCACCATCGGCGTGTAATTGGTGAGCAACTGACGGCGATAGATCGCGTTTTCCTGCTCTACCGACGAAGCCTGGCGGATCGCCGTCGCCGTGTATTGGTTCGCGTAGTACAAGGCGCCGGCCGCAAACACAACGCAGAAGCTCGCAAACACGATCACTGCTTTGCCCACCGGCAGATAACATGTCAGCAGTGCAAAAATCAGCGCCAGCCCCACGCCGATCCATGGGCCGCGCGACTGGGTCATGAGCAAACCGGTCACAATCGCGGCCAGTGAAAGGCCGCGTCCCGTAAACGGCAGGCCGTGGATGAGACGGCGCGATCCCCACCTGGGATCGGCGCTGCGCAGCCACAGGCAATACACCAGCCCCATGAGAAACACCATGCCGGCCAGAATGGCGTGGCCGTAGGGGCCTGCAATGCGCCCGAATCCCCAACGCATCTGCGGCTCCCACACCTCGTTTTGAACCGCGCCCAGAAACGGCCTGGCCAGTTTCTGCCATAGGCTGTGCCCGGTCAGAAAATCGTAGAGGCTCAATGCCGCCACCACGGCCAGCAGCGCGACCATGCGCCCGACCAGCTTTTTGCGCATCGCGTCGTGCTCCTGCTCGATGAGCAGTTTGCCCGCCATGTAAGGAAGCACCATCGTCAAAATGCCCGCAATGAAAATCAATCCGCCGTCCGCGATGTTGGTGCTGAGCCGCTGCGAGACCGCGAAATTCGGCGAGAACAGTTTTGTCCAGTCTCCGTTTGCAAGTTCCGTGCTTAAGGCCTCTGAAAGTCCAGCGCACACGGCAAACAGCAACACCCACAGATCCATCCACGCCCAGCGCCAGCGCCGCATGTCCTTGAGCACCAGGGCAATGCCCAGGGGCAGAATCGCGGCATCGGCAAAAGTGATGGGGGGTAGATGAGGAAGGCGGAGAATGTAGTACTGCGGCAGCAGAAGCAGCGCGGGCAAATAAACCCAAAGCAGCGCCTTCCGTTCCGAGCCCATGGCCAGGACCGCCCAGCAAACCAGTGCCGGTATCAGAATGATCGCCGCCATGTCGTTTCAGCCTTTTGCCCTCAGGGCATTTCCGTTCGTCCTCTGGGGCTCTCAGTATTTCTGCCCTCCGCAACCAATTGCTGATCTACGCAGCAACGAAAGTTTCTGTCTTTATCCGCGAGTGCGCGTCTCCGCTGGAATCACGCCTTGCTCGCTCCGCAGCCCCATGTGTCCGTGCGATGCAGCTTTCGCGTCCAGCGGGCGGCTGCGCAAAGTTGCCGGCTGCCACTCGTCGAAGAGCCGCTGCAGACTCCATGCGTGGAGCGCAAAGCGCGTTTTCAAATTCAGTCCTGCCAGAGAAAGCGAAAGCCCGGCCTCCAGCAACTGGCGTCGCGCGCCCAGCAGAACTCCAAGTCCCGCCACCGTCACCTGCTTGACCGAGTGCAGATCGACCACCATCATCAGACCATTGACGATGCTGGCTGTGGTTGCATCCTGCACTGCTGCTGCCATTTCGGCGCCCAGCCGGCCGTGAATGTTCACATGCAGCACTTGCGGTGTGGTGGCCGTAGTCAATCTGGATCGGTCCAGATACGGCCGCTGGCACCAGGCAGCCAATAAAGCCATCGGCAAGCGCCGCGCCAGGCCGGCGAAATCGCGCAGGTAGCGCGGAGCCAGCCGCACCGGTTCCTGCAGCAGGCGCATCGCCCACTCCAGGCCGCAATTCTGAACCCAGCGCGGTGCGCGCAGCATATCGCCCACCAGGATGTCGAAGCTGCCGCCCACGCCCATCGCAAGGGGAACGCCCAGCCGCTTGCGGTGCATCCAGATCCATTTTTCCTGTTTCGGATTGCCGAATGCGACCAGAAGAATGTCGGGGCTGACAGCGTGAATCTGCCTGAGGATCTCCGTGTGATCCATGTGCATCAGGTTCTCTTTGGCGGGAGCAAAAGTGCCCACAATCTGCACGCCGGGATAATTGCGCTCGAGCAGTCGGCTTGCGCGCTCGGCGACGCCGGGCTTGGCGCCCAGCAGAAATATCTTGTATCCCTTGCGGGCTGAAAGTTCGGCAAGCCTCGGCACCAGGTCGACCCCGGTCACGCGCTCTGCCAGTGGGCATCCCAGAAGTCCAGAAATCCACACCAAAGGCATTCCATCAGGGAAAACCAGGCTCGATCCGGCAACGATGCGATGCAAATGAGGATCCGCCAAGGCATTCAGCCAGGTGTCCACATTCATCGCGCATACCTGGTGGGTGCCACCCGACAAAATCATGCTTTCCAGTGCGTCAACAGTCTTGCTCGCGCTCATGCTATTGATCGGCAATCCCATGACTGCAACCGGATGCTGCAGGCCGTCTCTCATACCAAGGTCCGTTCCCCGCCTATGCACGCGCTTAGCCTAAGCAGTGGATGCGATTGCTGTTGCTTTCACGGCTGAATTCTTCTCTTGCGCGCCCGAATCCTGTCCGCAACTGAAATAAAAAAGGCTCCGGAGGTCCACAAATCCCTCGTAGCATTGCCACGGTGGCGCTGTGGCCTCCAGAGTTCACCGAAAGGGAGCCAATTTTCTTGACTCCGTCAAAATCAGTGCCTGACATGATGAATGCGGGCGTTCTGATGGTTTGAAATTATCCTTTGGAACCAACAAGAACAATGCCGCGAAGGTGGGCACGGACGCGCGAAGATATGCGTCCTTAGGCACGTACGAAATCAGCGAACGAGTAACCGCCTTCTGATTACTTTCTGGGTAGATGTGTGGCTGAAAGGCCGCTTTGCTGTTCCCTGAGGCTTTCTAGGACGCGGTTGTCGCGCCGCGCGGTTCTATTCCGTCCATTCCAGAACCGCCATCGAGCAGGGAGGAAGAGTAATCTCACTTCCCGCGAAGTGCTCCTCTTCGATTCGGACCTTGACCCCGATCTTGACCGTATCCTCATTCGTATCGCCCGGCGAGGCGCTCACCAGCTGCGAAAGCGTCGCGTTAGCGTCGCGCGAAAGGCCGGTAGCCTCCACGCGAATGCGTATCGCATGATGAAGACCGTAGTTGAAAACGATGAGGCTGTGCCGCTTTCCGTCCTGGAAGGCGTAGGCATCGATCTCATGCACATTGCGTAGGCTCACCCCGTCGTTGCCTGGTGGCTGGTCGTGCGTGGGATCTTCGCCCGCGGCCTCCACCTTCACCAGATCCCCGCGGATGGCACGATTGGCCAGACTCTCGGCAAGAAACTGCGGCCTCTTGCGGCCCTCGGCGCCCATCTCCACCACGCTGCCCCACAACCGTACCGGCGTGCCGTCGGAACGTCCGAACTCATACTGCGGCAAACTGAAAAGCATTTCGTCGCGGACCCCATGGTCGCGCATCATGCGCAGCATGTGCCCGGCCACAGCCAGGCCTGCCGCGGCCGACGGAGTAAATCGATCGAGAATGGCTTCCGGCGCAGTTCCTCCCGTGGTGTGCAGGTTCACCTCGTAAACGGCCAGTTGACGTCCACCTGCCGACTCGGCCGCCTGGGCCACGAACCCCTCGCGCGACATCTGCTCGGGTTGCGCCAGCAGAGCGCCATACAGCTCGTCGTCATTCGCCCATTCGGTCACGCTGCGCATCAGATACGGAGCGATCGCCAGTGAATTGGCTAGAGGCGCCGCGGCCAGCAGCGCCGCATTGCGTCCCGGATCGTAAGCATGAGTTCCCACCACAAGGTCAAACCGGCCGGTCGCGGGCCCAGCCGTTGCGCGGAATGCTGCAAACACCGCATTTGCCCTGCGTCCGAAGGCTGCGGGATCCTCGATTGCTTCCCCGCGAAAATCCGAGTTCCAGGTTTCATTTCCCAGTTCAAGATGGATGGTGCGAAAGGCCTGCGTCCACGGCTCGCTTCGTCCGCCGGCCGCGCGCAAGGCTCCGCCCGGCGTCGTCGGCGATCCCGCAAGGTATTCCGCCAGCTTCCGCGTCTCGTCCAGGCTCATCGCGGTCGGCGCAACGATCCACGGCTCCGCGCCAGTCGCCAGGCACAACTCCAGAAATTCCGGAATCCCCACCGCAACATCGTCCGACGGCTTGAACCACGCACGGTAGCCCGACCGCTCGCGCGCTGTCGGGCTGCTGAGAAGATTTTCGACCGTGCTGCCCAGTCCGGCGTCGCTCTCCATCAGCCGCAATACGCCAGGATGCAGTTCCTTCAGCGTCTCCACCACTTCATCGCGAAACGCTGTATGATTCGTGGCGTCGCCGCCGACTTGCTCCAGCGATACATCGCTCAGCAACACCGAGCCGCCGGAAACATTGAAGCCGGTTTCGACCGCAGCTGCGGGCAATGCCGTTTCGTTGGCTGTAAACTCTTCGCTGTATTGCGCCCACGCCGACGTCAAATGCACATCTGTGTCGACATACCGGCGTAACCCCGCCGCCAGCCGTCCCACATGCACGTGCATCGTGCCTGTTCCACTTGGGGCCTTAGCGCGAAAACTTAACCGGTACCGGCCGCGCAGATGCACAAATGTCATCCCAGCCATGGAGTCAAAATATGCGTTGAGATCCGCCGACCGGCCCGCGCCCTCCGCGTCGATTTTCAATGCCTGGTGTACCGGCACGCCCGGCGGAAGGTCATTACGCTCGAGTTCGAGCCGCGCGCCGCCGTGCATCGTGGACCACCACCCCGCCGCCGGATCGTCAGGAGCGCCTTTCTCAATTGCAATCCAATCACCCGCCCCGATCGTTCCACTGCTGGGATTGAGTGTCAGCGCGTAGCCGCCTGCACCTGAGGCCCCCGCCGTCACTGTCCCACGCTGGCCAGCCGCCGTACCTTCCAGCACTTCGTAACTCGCGCCGTTCCAGAATTCCGCCGGGAAATTGATGCCGGGCCTCGCGTCCACGCAGCGGCCCACCCCCCCGGTTTCGCAATGCAGAACGCTGCGATACGTCATTCCCGCAAACTCGGGATTGCGCGAGAGCAGATTCTTCAGCATCTGTCCAGAGTCGTAAAAGTTCTGTTCGCCGAGATTCACGCCCAGCCGCGTCACCGGCGCGAGAATGACGTCGTTGGTGACCCGCAATTGCGTGACCGCCGTTGCGGCGTTGCTCGTCGTCTGCGCGCGCATTGGTGACGCCGCAGAAATAACGAGCAATGCCAGCAGGATGTTCGCGCGGAATGAGCGCATCCTACCTGGCATCTCAGAAAACATTTTCCGCGCGCTCGACGAATGAAATTGCACTGGTCCTCACCCGTCCTCAGCATATTCTTCTTCACGCAAAGAGAGTGTTTTCCGCACGCGGCGCTCCGCTGCCACAAGAGTGCAGGTGACGGGCGCCTTCTCGCTCCCTTGCTCCGGCAGCCCCTCTATACTTGAGGCACCGTGAACGAGCCTACTGGATTTCGCGCACCTCAACCGGCTAGCGCAGGGAGTCTCGTGCGCCCGGGCTACGATTGCGCAGCCTCGGTCATTGTTGTCTCGTTCAATACGCGCGATCTGCTGCGCGAGTGTCTGGCTTCGCTGCGCGTGGAATGCGCGCGGCTCCCTGAAGGCCTGTCGGCCGAGATTCTTGTCGTCGACAACGCCTCGCGCGACGGCTCAGCCGATATGGTTGCCGCGGAATTTTCCGGCAACGGTACTCCCGTACGCCTCATCTGCAGCGACGTGAATCTTGGCTTCGGCGTGGCCAACAACCGCGCCATCGAAGTAGCTCAAGGGCGCTACCTCGTCCTGCTCAACTCCGACGCTTTTTTTCATTCCGGTGCGCTCGCAAGAGCAATCGAACACATGGAAGTCGACCCCTCCGCGGGTGTCGGTGGTGCGCGGCTCGTGGGACGCGATGGCGTATGGCAGCCGTCGGGGCGCATGTTTCCCACGATCCTCCGTGACGCCTTTGTCTACACCGGTCTCGCTTCGCGATTTCCCTGTTCCCGCATCATCAGCGCCGCAGAACGTACCTGGGCCGATCCCGCCACACCAGCCGAAGTCGACTGGGTCACGGGCGCATTCATGATCGTGCGCCGCGCGGCTCTGGACAAAGCCGGCCTCTTCGATCCCGCGTTCTTCCTTTATTGCGAGGAGGTGGATCTCTGCCGCCGCATCAAGGACGCCGGCTTTCGCGTTCTTTATTGGCCCGATATCGTGGTCACTCACCTGCACGGCGAGTCCTCACGCCAGGTCGGCACGCAGGTTTTCTCTGAGAATGAATCGCAGGTCGTGCTCTGGCGCATGCGATCCATGCTGCTCTATTACCGCAAGCACCACGGCGCGAAGGTATGGCTCGCGCGTTGGCTTGAAGAAACTCTTTACTCGCTGCGTTTCTTGCGCAACCGCTTCAGCCCATCGCCGCGCCGCCGCGAGCGCGCGCGTGAGGCCGTCATGCTTCTTCGTCTGCTGCGCCGTGCATGGAAAGAGACCAAAGGCGGCCGGATCAGTCCACCCGCTCCGTGGTAGACCTGAAAACCGCCGATGTCACACCAAGAACGCGTGTTGCTCGGAAATCCCTCTACTTATATTCAATGAGCGTCGCCGCATCTCCGCGCCGCATCCGCCGCCAATAGTATTCGAGCAATCCCTGCAATGCAGGAAAGCGCGAGATCACTGTGAAGAGGCCGTAGATCCACGACTCCCGCATCGTCCATTTCCGTTTTCTGCACACGCGAACGATATGGATGAGTTGCGCGCAGTAGACGCCGAGCAAAACCGCCAGCGAAAGACCGCGCGTGAAGGGCGCCAGCACAAGCGCAAGAACGGGCAAAGCCAGGCCCCAGACGAGAATGCGCCGGCAGTCGCGCACATAGCAGCGTTCCTCGTTGCCGCCGTGCAAAGCCCGAACCTCGCCATAGGCGTGACCTGCCCGCCGGTTTCTTTGCCACCACTGGCTGAAACTCTTCATGGCAGCATCGTGCCGGGCCATGGGAGCATCGAGCATTAGGATTTTCCAGCCGTGCCCACGCACGCGCACGTTGAATTCGGGGTCTTCGCCCGCGATCAGATCGGAACGAAAACCGCCAACCTCGCGAAAGACGCACGTGCGCGTCATGAAACGGCCACCGGAGACAAGAATCTCTCCGGGCGACTCCCGCCACTCCAGGTCGCAGAGCAGGTTGTAGACGCTCGCGCCTGGATGGATCTCCCGGACATGCCCGCAGACCAAACCCACGTCGCTTCGCGCCGCAAATGCCGCCACGGCCACCCGCAGCCAGCCTTCCTCCATCTCACAGTCGCCGTCCAGGAATTGCACAAATTGCGCGTCGGGAGCCAATTCCAACGCGCAGGCAAAACCCTCATTCCGCGCCCGTGCCGCGCTGAAGGGCCGCGACGCGTCGAGTTCGACGACGACGCAGCCGACGGAACGCGCATACTCCGCGCTGCCGTCTACCGAACCGGAATCCACGTACACCACGATCGGCGCATCGGGGAGCGCGGCGCGCAGGCACAGCTTCAGGCGCTCGCCCTCATTGCGCCCGATTGCCACAATTGCCACGTCGCTGGGGCCGGGATTCATTGACCCTCATTCTAGGTGGCCTTGAACAAAACCGATATGCCGCAAAGGATACATACCGAAGCAAGCGCATGAACGAAATTCTGCCGGCATTCAAGCCTCAGGCGTCGTTCATTTCTTTGCCCTTGGCCTCGCGTCCCAAAGTGGTCAGTCCAGCCAGCGTCACCGCCACCACTGCGACTGTAACGGCCAGCACCGCCGGATAATTTCCCCAGCGTTCGGCTGCGAGCGCTTGGCCTTTTCCGTTCCAGGAGGTGATGAGCGCGCCCAGTTGGTAGGCCAGTCCCGGCGCCGTTGCCCGCACGGGTGCGGGCGACAACTCGGTGAGGTACGCAGGAACGACGCCCCACGCGCCCTGCACCATGAATTGCATCAGCACCGCGCCGATGCCGAGGGTCACGGCCGTATGTCCGTAGGCGTAAAGAGGAATCACCGGAAGCGCCAGCAACGCCGCCGTGATGATGGCGCGCTTGCGGCCCCATGTCTCCGACAGCGCACCGAATACGATTCCGCCGGCAATCGAACCCACGCCGTACAGCACGCCAATCAGGCCGATCGTCTCCGGCGAGAGCCTGATCGCGACGGCCAGGAATGTTGGATACACATCCTGCGTGCCGTGCGAAAAACTCATGAAGGCCGTCATCAGAACCACCAGAAACAAAAACGTAGGCAGGAAATGCATCAGCTGCAGTGACCACACTGGCCCGGCGTGAACGACAGCCTGCGACTTGCGTTTTTGGGCTGCCGCCAGCCACACCGGCGACTCCTGAACCCGCGCCTGCACATAAAATGCCAGCAGCGCGGGCGATGCGCCCAGGATGAACAACCCCCGCCAGCCGATCGCAGGCAGCACCAACACATGCCCGAAGAGATGCCAGTGAACGCCGGCGAAAAATAGCCCGAACGCTGCGGAGGCCAGGATCGAACCTAACGCGTAGCCCTCCTGCAAAATTCCGGAGAATGTGCCGCGTCCCTCTTTGGGCAAAGTCTCGAACACCAGGGCCGCACCCACGCCCCACTCGCCGCCCATGGCGATCCCGAAGAGTGCGCGCAGGACGAGTAGCGCGTTCAGCGAAGGCGCAAAGGCACATGCCAATTCAATTACTGAGAAGCTGAGGATGTTGAACATCAGTACCGGCCGGCGTCCGTAGCGGTCCGCAAGCACGCCAAAAAGCAGAGCGCCCACGGGTCGAAAGGCTTGCGTGAGAAACACCGCTCCCAAAACCGCCGAGGGCTGAGTCCGGAATTCACCGGCAATCGCCTTGACGCAAAAAACCAGTAGAAAAAAGTCGAGGCTGTCGAGCGTCCAGCCTAGAAATGCGGCCAGAAAAGCATGTCGCTGCGGGCGGGTCAGCTTTTCAAAGTGGTTGAGAACAAACATTGGCGCGAGGATAGCAGAACCGCGCACCGCTCACCACCGCGCCCCAATGCGGACACAAATAATGCAAAATAATTGTTGCAACGAGCATCTTGTCTCGTGCATCTTATGAAGAGCATGACTGCAAGGCCTTTGCCTTGCGTGGACACGAATTTCAAGGTCCGGCGCGTTTCTTCTCACGGACCCTGCACTGAAGAAAAGGAGCTTTCCCGAATGAAACGGCTGGCAATTCTTACTGGTATTCTCGCCCTCGCGGCGCCCCTCGCCCTGGCGCAAACTTCCACCTGGGTCTCCGACCCCAATCACAGCGAAGTCGACTTCGGCATCACGCATATGAGCGTGTCCAGGGTTCATGGCCGCTTTGGAAATGTGAAGGCAACCATCGTCTACAACGAAGCTGACGTCACCAAATCCACGGTCACGGCCACCATCGGCGTCGATACCGTCGACACTGGCGTAGACGCGCGCAATACGCACCTCAAAAGCCCTGACTTTTTCGACATCGCCAACCTGCCCACGGCAACATTCACCAGCACCAGCGTGATGAAGAACGGAAATCACCTGACCGTGAACGGAAGCCTGACATTACACGGCGTCACCAAACCGGTGGTGCTCGATGTGGTTGGCCCCAACGGCTCGATGACCGATCCCAAGGGCAAGGTGCATACGGGCTTTTCCGCCACTGCCGTTATCGACCGCACGGCGTTCGGCATCGGCCCCAAGTTTCCTGCTGCCATGCTCGGCAACGAGGTCACGCTCGAAATCGAGCTTGAAGTGGTCAAGCAGTAAGCTGCCTCCGGCCCCGCGCCGGATCGGCGATCTTTGGAGCGCGCGACCATGGCAAACCTGAAGCTTGAAATTCAGCAAGCTCCTCCCTTCTCCAGCGTGGAAGAGGAGGCGCTTCTCAGCCTGCTTCGCACCTCGGATTGCCTGAACCGCGCCGTCCAGCAAAAGATCCGCGGCTGGGGCCTTACTTCGACCCAGTACAACGTAATGCGCATTCTGCGCGGCGCCGGACCTTGCGGACTTCCCTGTGCAGCCATCGGCGATCGCATGATCGCCGCCGAGCCCGATATCACGCGGCTTCTGGGACGGCTCAAGCGTCTCAAGCTGGTTCGGCAGCACCGCGACCGGAACGACCGCCGCGTGGTGCTAACGCAGATTACGGAATCTGGGTTGGAGCTTCTGCGCTCCATGGATCCGGTCGTTCGCGATGGCCCCAGGGAACTGCTCGGAGCTATGCGCCGTGCCGATTTGGCAGAGTTGATCCGGCTGCTCGAGCTCGTGCGCCAAGCCTGCGCCGGCGAACCAGCGAAAGAGTAAATGAACTGATGGATGGGTTCCCGGCCGAAGGCGCCGGATCGGCCTCTTAAGTGCCGACGACCTTCTGCGCCACCGACACTTCGTCCACTTCCGTCTGGATGATCTTGTTGTGCAGGCAGTAGAGCGCCAGTTCCAGCCGATCGGATACGCCAAGCTTGTCGTAAATCTTGCGCAGATAATTCTTAATGACCTGCTCCGTCGTGCCCAGCTGGAACGCGATCTCCTTGTTGCGTTTGCCCTGAGTGATGCAAGTAATGATCGACATCTCTTTGGGCGAAAGGCGAGGCTGGTTGCGCGGGCTGACAAGGGCTGCGGCCTGGGCGCGATAGGCGTCGATCACCCAGTTGACTGACTGATTGTCGATCCACGTTTCGCCCGCGGCAATGCGTCGTACGCAACGCACCAGGAGATCCGGAGAGATGGACCGGGAAACGATGCCGCGCACGCCACGCCGGTAGAGTTCCACAGTGTGATTTTCGTCGCTGGCCACGGCCTGCACGATCAGCTTCACATCCGGCGCGAGTCGCAAAAGTTCCGGGATCACGTTGGCCGTACCGGCCAGCATGCTGCCTTCAAGAAGAACAATGTCGGTAGGATAGCGTTCGATGGCCGAACGCAGGTTGTCCAGCGAATCGGCTTGCGCTACCACGCGGATATCGTCTTCGAGCGCGAAGACTTTGCGTATGCCTACGCGATAGATCGCCTGCGAATCCGCAAGAATCATGCGAATGGTGCCGGGCTTTACTGAAGTATCGACACTCTCGCCCTCGGTATGATCGTCCAGAATTTCCATATTCGGCCACTGCCCATTCAACTGGGCTCTCACTGCTCCGCAAATCGATATTCATCAATTGTAGCTGCAGCAAGATACTCGTTGTGGCTTGAGGAGCAGCGTACCACACGTCCCGTGCAGTGGACCAGAACGTCATGCGGCGTGCCGAGGATCGAATGGGGCATGCACATGGAAAATTTGAGGTCTTGCCCGACAGCCAAAGCTCTGTCCAGCGAGAAAAGCACGCCGCTGGCGGAGATGTTCCGAGTCAGAGCCGGAATGTCGCCATTTCCCGTGGACAGCACTACCGGCAGGGCAAGGGGAAATCGCACCGCGCAACGTACCTCTTGCCGGCCAGCCGCCGTGGCTTGCGCACCTTGTGGAAGCCCCGCTTCTGCTTTTTGAGTCGTCATAGTCGTCAATGCCCCATTGATTTGATTTGGGCTTAGTTGCCACTGTAGCGGCTTTTCTCCATTTGGCACAGGGCACTAAAGTTTCCAGTCTGGTAACCGTTTGGGAACCATGCGCGGATCGGTCCATTTCTTCGATTGCACCTGGTCCTGTGCGTTTCGGATGGCGTGAATTGTCGCGAATCTGCGCTGTCGTCCCGCCACGCCTGAACGGCGTTGAAGATCCCAGCTCGCGGAGCCAGTTTTTCAGGGCCGCTTGGTTTGTACACGCCAACTTTGCCTTTGGATAACGGCTTCAATCTCTTACGCGTCTGGAAATCGGCCCCAATCCTCCGCCCTATACACTCCCCGACAGGCGAAGAATGTGCAAAAACGCACATAGTAACTGTCATTTTGATTACTTAATCGCGCATGTTTTGGTTACTTAGGTTAAAAATAATTCTTAATAACACTTTTGGGGTAGATTCTCTACACACTCTGCGTTACTCTATCCCTGCAATGTGTTAGGGCGGATTGTCTCCGCCAGGAGAAATTCAAATGCGTACGCGTACCTTGAACGTCCTTAAAGTCGTCATTCTCGCAATGCTCGTGGTTTCTGCTTGCGCCGCAAATGCAATTCCTGCGGGGCCGTTCCCGGTGCCGCCGAGCGCGAGTTTCATTCCTGCTGGCCCGTTCCCGGTGCCGCCGAGCTTCATTCCGGCTGGCCCATTCCCGGTGCCGCCGAGCTTCATTCCTGCTGGCCCCTTCCCGGTGCCGCCCGTGATGGCCTTCATTCCTGCTGGCCCATTCCCGGTGCCGCCCGCGATGGCCTTCATTCCCGCTGGCCCCTTCCCGGTGCCCCCAAGCTTCATTCCGGCTGGCCCCTTCCCAGTGCCTCCAAGCCGTTCGTAACCGGCTTTTCTGTTTCGGATGCAAGAAACGCTGCCCTGAGGGGCAGCGTTTCTGTTTGGTGCAGGTGACTTTTGTTTTGAGCAAAAGGCCGCATCGCTCGTCCAAATCGCTGATAGACTCGGATTATCGCGTAAGCGATCTTAGGCGGAACACGACCTGTGAGCCTGGAAAACGTACTTTGGTTTGCATATATTGTGGCCGAAGCAGCCCTCCTCGGGTTGCTCTGCTACAAGCGTTTCTGGCGCACCTTCCCTGTGTTCTTCACGTACTGTTGCTGGGATCTATGTAGCAACATTGCCACCTACGTCATTAGCCGCCACTATCCGCTTCAAACTTATCTCACCGCGTACTTCACTGAAGCGGTCATCGATGCGCTCCTGCAATTCGGAGTTCTGGTGGAATTGACATGGGCCGTGCTCCGCCCGCTGCGCGCATCGTTGTCCCGCTGGGCCCTGGTGCCTATCGGCGTTCTCATTCTCGTGGCAGGCGCAGCGATCTGGCCTTTCGCAGCCCTTCCCGGCATTGCCCATGTGCAACGCGAGGCTCATCTCCTCATGCAGTTGCAGCAAACGGAAACCATCCTGCGTGTCTGCTTCTTCCTGGCGCTTGCGGGATGCAGCCAGTTGCTGTCGGTCAGTTGGCGAGACCGCGAACTGCAAGTGGTTACCGGACTCGGTTTCTATTCCATCATCAGCCTGGGCGTGGCTATGCTCTATACGCACCAGACAACCGGCCGGCAATACCGGCACCTGAATGAAATCGTCGTGGGTAGTTACCTTGTCTCGTTGTTTTACTGGCTGTACAGCTTCGCTCACCAGGAAGTGGCGCGCCGCGAGTTCACTCCGCAAATGGAAAGACTCTTGCTGGCGGTCGCTGGCGCCGCGCATACCACGCGTACCGCGCTAACGGAATCTCGGCCGGGTGTTTCGCGAAAATTCGAATAAAGACAACGCCACCCTTCGCACCTTTTCCCAAATGCATTTCTTTTCCGCTCCCCGGCAGGAGAGGCCGCAGACGCGGTGTCATTTGCATACTGGCCGAAATTCCTTTTGATCGAGGCGGGTCGCAGCCCGTCCGCATATATGGATAGACCGTAGAATCCACTCACGCTACAAGCCCACCGATTTCCACAACTACGGCCATTTTCGGGCTGCCGCACCTGATCGAATCCGCAACCTTCAGCCCCAGAAAGTGTCTTAAATGGGAGCCGGAGCAGTCTGCCCGCGTGCTGTTCGTACCGCACGCGTCGTAGTTCGCCGGGCATTCCATGGAAATGCGCCGCATGGGACGCTGATTCGACTTTTCATCGCCCTTTTATCGAATCTGGTGCATACTGAAGCAGAGATCAGGCCATCTTAACCAGGGGGTAGACGGATGCTCTCATTGCATAAACTTCGCATTCTTATTTTTGTTTTCGTCATCTTAGGAGCCTTCTCTTGTTCGCGCGCCCGGGCGCAAGCTGCCTTGTTGATGGAGGAGCCGTACGGTATCTTCGGCGCCCTTAACCCCACCGGCCACAACGCCATCTATTTCGAGCGCATCTGCGCCGAAACCCCTGCCACGCTCCGTCGCTGTCAGCCCGGTGAGATGGGCGTCGTCATCGCCCGCTATCAGGGAATCGACGGATACGACTGGGTAGCAATTCCGCTGCTGCCTTATCTCTACGCGGTAGAAAACCCCGCCGACGTCCCGGCGCATGTGGATCGCGACGCCGTTGAGCGGCTGCGCAATCGCTATCGCGAAACCCACCTTGTGAGTCTCGGCGCCAATCTGTCGGCGGGCAACTTTGTGCACGGCGGCTGGACCCAACTGGTGGGCGCGGCCTACGAGCGGCGCATCTACGCCTTCCGCTTCCAGACCACTGCCGAGCAGGATGACGCCCTGATCCAGAAATTGAACGCGGGTCCCAACCGCACCCATTTTGATCTCTTGTTCAGCAACTGCGCGGACTTCTCGCGCGTGATCCTCAACGACTACTTTCCTCACACCTTCAAGCGCAGCATCTTTCCCGATGCTGGCATGACCACGCCCAAGCAGACCACGTATAGGCTGGTGAAGTACGCGCGCAAGCATCCTGAGACCCAGCTGACGGTCTTCGAGATTCCGCAGACTCCCGGTTACCGGCGCGGAAGCCATTCCGTAAAGGGCATCGACGAATCCTTCATCACCACCGTCTATGCCATCCCCATTGCCGTCATGAATCCGTATCTGGCCGGCGGCTTGTTTGTGGACTACCTGGTGCGCGGCCGCGAACATGTCATCCCAAAACATCCTCAGATCCTGGGCCCCGACAATCTTTCGCTGTTGACAGCGCCCACTGCGCTCGCGCAGAATCCAGCAAGTACAGGGGCCCCCGCGGACAGGTCTTCGTCCGTGGGGATGCGCGCCGGGCCGCCCACGGAGGAACTCTTATCCGCTGGGTTGAACGCAGTCGTGCAAGTCCCCAGCGCTGAAACCGGCGAACCCGCAGTGTCGCGGACGGCCGGAAAATCCAATCCCAACCTGCAAGGAATCGGAGCCACGAATGAGTAAGTCCGAGACGCAAAGTCTCAAAAATCATGGCCGGCTTGACCCGCCGTACCACTTCGTTCTGTTCTTTGTTCTCGTCGCCAACCTGATCATTTCCATCGTCTACGTGGTCAAGCACCCCTGCTTCTATTCCGCGTGGTTCGTAGTGCTGTCAGTAGCGGCGATTCTTGCGCTGCTCAAGATGCGCATGTATCCGCTCAAGGTGCAGGATCGCGTCATCCGGCTTGAAGAGCGGCTGCGCCTGCAAGCCCTGGCGCCATCGGAGTGGCACACGCAGATCTACCGCCTAAATGAAGATCAGTTGATCGCATTGCGCTTCGCCGCCGACGATGAAGTGGTCGAGCTGGCCAAGCAGGCGCTCGAACACAACCTGACCCGCAAGCAGATCAAGGAACGCATCAAGGATTGGCGCGGCGACTTCTGGCGGGTGTGAAACCTGCGGAGGGAGCAGGGGCCTTCAGGCCCCTGAAAAAACGCCAGAATTTGATGGGCTTTAGCCCAGGGCGTTGCAACGAGGGCGCGGCCTTAAAACCGGGGCCCCCTCGGACAGGTCTACGTCCGTGGGGTGGAATAGCCTGCCCTGAGCGAACCCGAAGGGTGCCGACGAAGTCCTGATAAATAATTGCTATTGCTTGGCTGCCGGAGCCGCCGTCTTATGCTCCACGAAGACGTGTGCTTGATGACAGCTCACACACGTCTTGCCACTCATGAATGGATCAGACTTCAGTTGTGCTACCTGTTCGGTGTGACAGGCTTCGCATGTGCTGAACGCCGGCGTGGCCGCGAAGTCCTTTGCGGTTGTCTCGCCATGGCACACGGTGCATTCCACACCGTTGGCGGCATGCGGGCTGGCTTTCCATTGGTCGTAGATCACCTTGTGGCAGCTGGCACAGGTATCCCCGGCTGGAATCAGCCGATGCATAATATGCTTGGCTTGCTCCTGCTGAGCCATGCCAGGTTGGACGGCAAGAACCGAAACCAGAAAAACCAACGCGGTGAGACCGAACATGCGGGCACAGAAACGATTCACGGGCAAATCTCCTGAGTAGATGTCGAAGTATCGGACGTGCAAGGTCTGTCGATCAGTGATCCACATCACGTCCGACCGGAATCCGTTCTGCGCACCGGCTGCGAGGCGCGCAAAGCCACGCAGGAAGCCTTGGATCGGGGCACGGCTTCAGCCGTGCCGATACATTCCCCATAGAAAGGGAACTGTCATCCTGAGCGATAAAAATTGAATGTCATCCTGAGCGAAGCAGGCCGCGCTGTGCGCGGCCCGCGAGTCGAAAGACCTGCATTTTTTCTTGTCTGTGCCTTGCGCGAAATCCGAGCCGATCGAGGACCTATCTGCTTACAACGAAGCGAGCCCAAAATTGCGATTCCGAGGCACGACTAAATCGTGGGGTCCGACTTCAGAATGACGCCGTGATCTCCCACGGCCCACGCTCCCGTGCTGATTTCGAAGCTCGCGTTCAGATTTTCGTTCGTTCCGCTATATCTCAACTTCCAGGTTGCTCCCCTGTCGTCGGATGCCAATATCGTGCCGCCCACGCCCAAGGCCCATAGGTCCATTCCGTCCTGTGTTCCCAGAATCGACGTCAATGGTTTGCCGCCGCCGCTGCGAAGGGTATCCCAGCGGGCATTTCCATCCTGCGAGGCCAGAATGGCTCCATTTTCTGCTGCAATCCAGAAGGGCCCGGTACCGCCGTTTTGCCAACCGGGCACCCAAATTGACACCAGGCGTTCGTTCGTCCCGCTAGCCTCCGCCTTCCACGTTTTTCCACCGTCGTCCGACACCACAATCGTGCCGGAGTCTCCCGCGATCCAGAAATGAGGTGGGATATCGATCGCCACGACTGAAGTGAAATTGTTGCTGGTGCCGCTGCTCCGCACCGTCCAGGTGGTCCCTCCGTTGCTCGACCCCACAATCGTGCCGTGATCGCCCGCGGCGCAAAGCCACTGTCCTTCCTTGTCTTCAGTGCTCACCCAAAGCGCACGCAACGCGTTTCCGGTGCCGCTCTTTCGCACCCTCCAGGTCGCGCCCCCATTGTCCGATTCGACCATCGTGCCATTCGCGCCCACTGCCCACACCTTGTCGCCCCAGTTCGTGGCAGAGACCGCATAGAGGTCGGCCGATGTACCACTCGTTCGCGTCTTCCACGTTGCGCCCTGGTCGTCCGATTCCAGAATCGTCCCGTTCCCGCCCACAGCCCATAGCTTTTGCGCGGAATCCATGCCATAGATCGAATACAGGTTGTTCGTGGTGCCGCTCGTCTTGAGCGTCCAAACCTTTCCCGGCGTCGGTAGCGGGACAACCGAGATAGCGGCTGGTGGATTGGATTGCTGCTTCGGCGCCGCTGCTCCCGTAGCCGAGCGAGATCGAATAAAGAAAAACACCAGGGCGCCCAGAAGCAGGAGCGCCGCCCATCCCCAGATTCCGACTCGCCGTCGCTGCAAAGGTGTCATCATTTGTTCCTCACCCAACGGTTGCTCGATTTGCCTTGCGCCATGATATGGCCCATAGCCGCATATTGAAGAAATTGTAGGTCCCCGCAATACAATCGTCCATGATTTGCCACTTCGGCTTTCGAACGGGTTTCCTCGAAATCAATATCCTGCGAGAAGCACTCGACTCCCATCCCAGCACGGTCAAGGGGTACCCAGCCAATTACGGGTTTTGTCTCCTTGGTTTCATGTTGCGATGGTGGCTCGACGCCTTCGGCCCGTGAAGTTGCGCAAGCAGGACTGTTGGCTCCAAATAAGATGCCAACCATGATCCTATGTGAGACTCTAGGCCTACAGCTTTATTGGGTTGTGCGAGAACGCATAGGATAACAATCGAGACTTCGGTGCTGAACTAGCAGCACATGGAATTGACTAAAATGAGCGTTCATTTGAAACTGGATATGCCGAGCCATCCCCGTTTCTTGTCTGTCGTCCGCGCCGCGATCAACGAGTTGAGCATGGCTGCTGGCTTGACGAAGGAAGAATGCGACGCTGTCACTTTGGCAGTCGACGAGGCTCTGGCCAATGTCATTCGACACGCCTATAAGAACCGTTACGACCAAAAGGTCGAGTTCGAGTGCCTGGTCAGTGAGAAGCAGATGGAGTTCACCTTGCTGGATCAGGGAGAACCGCCGGATTCGGCGAGGATCTGCGCCCAACCCATGGACGAGCTTGCTCTGAGCGGACGTGGAACACACCTGATCAAGGCAATCATGGATGAAGTGTCATACAAGCAAGTCTTCGAGGGAAATCAATTGAAGCTCATCAAACGTCTGCCTGGCGCAAAAGCACTCGCCCAAGGGGAGTGATCCAGGAAGACTCCGAGTGGAAGCGGCTTCATGAATTACGCGTTTTGTCGAACTGCAAGAAACAGGGGAAAAGGCTCCAGGTCCGAGCCAGCAGAGGATGCAGATGCAGAGAAAACTGGAAGTTTCGACTCGAAATGAACGAGATACGGTGATTGTGGATGTGTCCGGCCAGATTGACCTTGAGACTTCGCCGCCGTTGCGCAAGACATCCCTTGAGTCCCTCAAAACGACGCAGCGACTGGTGATCAATCTGACGCAGGTAAAGTACATCGACAGCTCAGGTATCGCGTCCCTGCTGGAAGTCCTCAAGGAGGGCCGCAAGTCCGGGAAGCGGGTAATCCTCTTTGGAGTAACCGGTGCGGTTCTGCATGTATTGCAACTCACACGCCTGACCGGGGTCTTCGAGATCCTGGAAACCGAAGCACAAGCGCTTGACGCCTGAGCCCGAGCGCGACCAACGCCGCTGCCATGAAAGCGGTCATAAGGCACACCGCTGAAGCATCCCCTTGAACGGACGCGCCGCGCAATGAAAATTACGGGAAAAATCGAGACCATACCGAGTACGGTTGGGGAGTGGACGATCGATGGCCTGGCCTATGTCGGAAGCCTGGCGACCCTCGCCGGCCAGTCGGCTTACTTCATCTTCGTGGGCCCTTTCCGCGGCCGGCCCTTTCGCCCTCACCGGGCTATTCAGCAGGCGATGGCGGTTGGAGTGGAAGCCATTCCCATTGTTTCGCTGATCATGTTCTTTGTCGGCCTCATCATGGCTCTGCAAAGCGCGTATGAGTTGCGCAGGCTGGGCGCGATGGAGTATGTGGCCGGTGCAGTGGCCGTCTCGATTCTTCGGGAGCTTGGCCCCCTGCTGACAGCCATCGTCGTCATTGGCCGGTCGGGGTCGGCTTTCGCCGCGGAGATAGGCACCAAGAAGGTGACTGAGGAAGTGGATGCCCTGAGGACCATGGCCTTCAATCCCGTTGCCTTTCTGGTTGCCCCGAAGTTCCTGGCGATGCTGGTGATGGTGCCCTGCCTCACGATATGGGGGGACTTCATGGGCATTGTCGGCGGAAGCGTCTTTGGCGTCGTGGGCGGTGGCTTTACAGTAGGATCCTACTTTCAGGCGACGCGCGACTCGATTGTGCTCCGTGACATTAATACAGGCCTCATCAAGAGTGCGTTGTTTGCTCTTGTCATTACGGCAGTCGGATGCAAGGAAGGATTCTCGACCGGCGCGGGCGCCGAGGAAGTAGGGCGCTCGACGACGGCGGCTGTCGTTAAGTCGATCGCACTCGTGATTGCCGTCGATGTGGTTTTCACGGCGCTGTTTTATTTTCTTGACCCGTCGTAACCCAAGTGTGGCCGCGGAATTTCAGAAACCGTTCCCATGCCTGAATTCGGACCGTTTGGGGCCATCCACGGCAGCCCCAGCGGTCGCAGCGAGGAGTGCTCACTATGAATGATGCCGATGCGGTCGAAGCGGCCATTTCGGTTGTGAATCTTCGCGTCAGTTACGGCGATCGCGAAATTCTGCACGGCATCACGTTTGACGTGCGGCGCGGAGAGACCATCGCGATCCTGGGCGGATCGGGCTCAGGGAAGAGCACCCTGCTGCGAACTCTGGTGGGCCTGGAAAAGCCCAGCTCCGGCGAGGTTTGGATTCAAGGTGTAAATACAGCCAACATCTCCGAACGCGAGATGGACGCCATTCGAAAAAAGATGGGCATGTCGTTTCAGGGCTCTGCCCTGTTTGGCTCCTTGACCGTAGGCGAGAACGTTGCGCTGCCGCTGCGCGAGCATACCAACCTGGAAGATTCAACGATCGACATTATGGTGCGTATCAAGCTCGGACAGGTCGGCCTGGGGAGTTTTGAGCACTTCATGCCCTCGCAGCTCAGCGGGGGGATGAAGAAGCGCGCGGCGGTAGCAAGAGCATTGGCGATGGATCCCGAGATCCTCTTTTTCGACGAGCCGTCGGCGGGCCTGGATCCGATCATCGCCGCTGGACTCGACGAACTGATTCTGAATCTAAAGAAGGCCTACGCAATCACCATGGTGGTCGTGACCCACGAATTGGCAAGTGCATTTCTAATCGCTGATCGGCTAGTCTATATCGACCGCGGCCATATCGTGGCGCTGGGAACCAGGGAGGAGTTCATGGCGAGCACTCATCCGCGCGTGCGTCAGTTTCTTGACCGCGTGCCGGAACCAGAAATTACCGAGGAGCTCGACTATCTGCAGATGCTCACCGGCGACGATAAAGCCAGAAAGAGTTGAGAGCATGGAGCCATTGAGAATGAGGGCGCTATGAAAAACAGGCGTGAGGAAGCGGCGGTAGGCCTCTTCGTATTAGTTGCAGCGGCGCTGCTGATTGGAACAGTCCTGGCTTTGGCGGGGACTTTCTCTGCTGGCGACATTCCTCACCACACATTCTTCAAGTCTGCCGGCGGTCTTGAGCCGGGAGCCATGGTCCGATACGCAGGCATGAATGCAGGCAAGGTGAAGACCGTCCGCGTCGATCCCCAGGACTCGACTCGCATCGAGATCGACTTCACCGTACGACCGGATATTCCCGTAAAGACGGATAGCATAGCCACCATTGCCGTGCTCGGCGCTCTTTCAGACAATTTTCTGGAACTCGGCACTGGGACAAAGGGCGCCCCGCCGGCTGCTTCGGGCAGCGAATTGAAATCCGCCGAGACGGTTGGACTGGGAGATCTCGGCGAGATCATTGGAAGCCTGGTGCCGGTTGCGGACCAGACTCTCGTGAGCCTGAACCAGCGCCTGAGTGAGCTGCAGGTGACGATAGCCCGCGTCAATGATCTGCTGAACGATAAGAACCGGGAGGATGTGAGCGCCAGCCTGGGGAACCTGAATTCGATGTTCGAAGATAGCCGTCCGAAAGTTGCAGCGAGCCTGACGAATGTGCAAACTGCCACAGCCCAGCTCCTGCCGATACTGGACAACCTCAAAACAACCACGAACGAAGCCAACGATGTCCTGTCGCACATCGATTCTGTCGTCGTTGAAAATCACCAGGACATCCGCACCATCGTTACGGAATTGCGAGAGACGCTGTTCACGGCCTCATCGCTCATGGAGCAGCTCAAAAACACAACCGTCAACAACTCGGACAATCTCGATCAGACCATTTTGAATATGCGCGCAACCACGGAGAATATTAAAGAGCTGACGGATTCGCTGAAAAATAATCCCTCTCTCCTGATTCGTGGGAACAGCGTGAGGGATCGCAAGCCTGGAGATCCGATGAAGTAAACTTCCCCGCCCGCGATGACTCATGAACGGTTTGATTGTGCAGACTGCGGTGAAGAGCGATGTACGACGGAGACACCCGGAAAGAGCTTGAGGGCAAAGGAAAGAGGTTCGCAATGAATCGAACAGTCCGTTCCATTCTATTATCGCTATTCGCCTTGACCCTAAGCGGATGCGGCAGCACCAAGCCAATCCGGTATTACACCATTCAGTCCCCTACGGCCCCCGCGCTCTCAACCGGTAAAGGAACAGTGTCCCTTGTGGTTGCGAGCATCGGCGGTCCTGAGATTCTTCGGGGATCGCCGATTGCATATCGCGTTGGCGCCAATGAGATTGGCACCTACCAGTACAGCCAGTGGGAGGAGCCGCCGACGGAGATGATCCAAAATAGCTTGATTCGATTACTGAGAGAATCCGGGAATTATCAGTCTGTAGAGAGCCTTTCCGGCGGCTCGGACGGACAGTTTGTGGTCCGCGGGCGGCTCAATGACTTCGAGGAGGTCGACGGCCCGGCCATCACAGGACTCGTATCCATGGAGTTCGAACTGTATGACCGAAAGTCGGGCAAAGTCGTCTGGACGCATTCTTACTCCCAGTCCGAGCCGGCAAATGGGAAGGATATCTCGGCAATCGTTTCGGCTCTGGATGTTAATTTGGACCGCGGGTTGAAAGAAGTTGCCGCAGGGATCGATCAGTATTTTTCAACAAACTCCGCCCTCGCCACCGGTGGAGTGCGATAAAAAATTGACTGTCATCCTGAGCGCCAAAATTGGAAGTCATCCCGAGCGACAGAATTCGGATGTCATCCTGAGTGAAGCGCGCCGTGCTTCGCGCGGCCCGCGAGTTGAAAGCTTGCCCTGAGCGGAGATCGCGCAGCGATCGCAGTCGAACGGGGACCCGCATTCGCTCTTATCTGTGCCTTGCGCACAATCCGAACCGAACGAGGACTGGCTTTCCTACTCCCTGTTCCCTACTCTCTAATCCCTGCCTTTACCGTCGCCGGCGATCCGCTCGAAACGGTTCGCTGAACATAAGCCGACATATCAGGACTAATCATCAGACATTTTCGTCATCTGAGCTTGGCTGCTCATTGGCCTGAAGCCGGAGCGTTGTGAGGCGCTGCTCGAATCCCGGCGGCGGGACTTGGACCAGTGCTGAAACTGATGTCGTCGAGCGCAAAGTCGTTCCACGACACGTCGGTGTTCAGATCAAGAAGCACCAGATCCGCGGTTTTACTGGAACCCGAATTCCATGTGAACTGATAGTTTTGCCACTGACCACCGTTGTCGGGAGGGTACTCCGGAAATGTATTGCTTCCAATGACACTGCCGTTGATCTTCAGCGACAAGTGAGGCAACGACGAACTGTCGTGATCTACCTCGGCTCCCCAGTATGAAAAGATGTAGTTCGTCGACGGCGTGACAGATACTGTCTCCTCCCAAACCTGCAATGAAGCGTCGGCTGCCCCATTCACGATCATCATCTTTCCAGTTCCCGACGTATGGTCGCCGCAATTACACCAATCCCCAAAGGCCCCGAGCGCCTTCGACGGGTTGGTGTCGATTGAATAAGCGCCTGGACCAGAAACGTCGCCGAGTCTGTATCCCGTAGTAAACCCGGTGTTGCCGTTTTCGAAGTCGCCATTAATCACCAGGTTTTGGCCGGTCCCAGCTCCCACAGCCAGAGATGTCGCCAGCAACGCGAGTACCCCGATTACGCTGAACCATGTCCATCTCAAACGAGATCTCATCTCGCCCTCCCTCTCTGAACGAGCCGCTTCCTTAAGCCTACTCCCCAGTCGGGATCAAGCGGTGTAAACCTGGCGCTGGGGGACTTGCATCTGTTGCATCGATGCGCCATGGCATATCCAAAACTGCACCTATGCTGTAAGCGACAATATCCGTCTCTCACCATCGCGATTGAAATCATATGGGCGTTTTTTCTCCCGCGTTGTGAAGATGCATGGCTTGTAGTTGAATGATCAACTCACAAACCAAGCGCCTTCAGAAGGAACTGGAAAGCCAGGCGTCCACATTCAAAGGAAAATTATGATGTTCAGCTTCATGCGCAGGGTGGTACGTTAATCGTTATCAATTCGGGAGATCACACCATGCCCAACTTGCGTTTGGTCATTCTTCTGGTTTTGGCTTTTCTGCTCACTGCCTCCATCACGCACCTGCAATCGCAGCAATTTGTTCCTGAGGCCATAGTTTGCCCTGTGCCGCCCCTCGGTTACGGTGCTGCGATGAGCTATTTTGTCCACGCATCTGCAACCCCTGGCGGCGAAAGTCACCACCTGGCGAACAAGACTTGCTTCGACCAGGACCTTGACTTGTCAGACCAGAACACGATGAATTCGACTACACCCGCTTCCAGTTCCACAACCACTTACTCCTACGACGTGGGTCGCGGCCGTCTCAGCCTTCAGGCAGAAGCCAATGTCACAGGTCATAAGAAATCAGTTCCTGTCCCCGGGGGCACAAATAATCTAAACGGACGAGGGAGCGGCGAAGTGGTCATGTGGCTCTACTGGGTTGATCAATTAACCCTTCACTCCAAAACCACAAAGCCCGTGCCTAAGACGGGTGGTGTGATCGATCCCTCGCAAATCGTGGAAATTCGTATCAAGACCTTGAACAACGGGCATAACCAATGCAGTGGCGGAGGAACTGGGAGAAACTACTACAAAACCTCCGTGGTGGTCTTCGGAGAAACCACTCAGAAGGATGTTATGGGCGGCCACGAAAGCGACAATATAGACGAAAACTGCAATGATGAGCAAACGACTCAGGGCACAATTCAAGTCCTTCTCGGGTTGGGCCAATTTCGTATCCATCTCGGTGCCACTATCCAATTGGGCGCTTTTGCCGAGAACGGTGAAGGAAACCCGGAAACTGCAGATGTTAAGGTCAAGCTCGGCGAATACCAGGTGTGCTACCAGGTAGTGAAAGGACCTGCCGACTTGAAGATCACTTCGGCCAGTGGCACCGACTATACCTGTCCGAAAAAATAATCCGGCAATGCTTTAACCAACTAAATCCATGCCGCACCCGGCACCAATGACGGTGGCCAACTCGGCGGCCATAGCTCTTATCAACATCGGCCGCAACGCTTTTGGGCTGTAATGGTCGCCAACTCGACAGTTACTGCCCGGTAAACAGACCTTCTGGTTTGGCCTGGTGCTTGGTCCACACCCAGTAGGCGCCTTAAATGTGCTGAGACGCAGATCTTGCTTAGATCGGTCCCGGTAATCGCCGAAAGGTCCAAGAACAGGGCCACGGGTGAATAGCCGAAGATCGATGTCAAGACCCCGACCAGCCCCGCATCACCCCAACCCGCTGAAAACACTCGCAAAAACTCTTCCCCAGGTTTGCAGATCATTTTGTCCCCCTCCCGCATAATCACGCCATAGGTCCAAATCCAGACACTCATTTCAGGCGTAGCCCCCTCTCTCCACTCTCGAGAACGCGCCGAACTTCCCCTCGAGCGCAGGGGACCCCAATGAAATCACGACTTTACGAAAACGCCGTCCTTTAGAATGAGGGAGATACAAAAACCAGCGCCTGCAACCCCTTTTAAATGACGACATTGGCAAAAAGGGGGGGTGGGGGGAGTAATCGAAAGATAAACAGCCGTGTGATGCCCGGCGCATCGTGACCAGCCGCCGGAAGGGGGAGGCCCCAGCCCTCAAAGGCGAGCGCTTCTGCTGCTACATGCTGATCGCTATCTCTGCGCTACATGGAGCGGGCACGGGCCAGTTCCACGATCTTTTCGATCATGTCGGTGTACGAGTTGCCGGCCTTCTTGGCTGCCATGGTGAATTCGGCGGCACTGGCCAGCCATGGGTTGGGGTTGGCTTCGATCACGTAAACCTGCCCTTTTTTGTTCAACCGCATATCGATGCGGCCGTAGTCGCGCAGCTTGAGCGCGCGATAGGCGGCGAGCGCCGTGTCTTCAAGCTTTTTCGTGGTGTCCTCGTCGAGGTCTTCGGCAGGCGCGGATTTTGTCACCCTGAATGCCTCGGTATCCTGATCGAACTTCACGTCCTGGCCGGCGATCCGCGGCGCTCCCTTGGGAAGCCTGGAGAGATCGAGCTCGATCAGCGGCAGCACCTCTGCGTTGTCGTTGCCGAGAATAGCGGCGTAGATTTCCCGGCCTTCAATATATTCCTCGATGAGCGCCGGGCTGTCGAACTCCTCGTGGATGTAGTGGATGCGCTCCATCAGCTCCTTCACGCTGTCGACGACGGAGCCGCTATCGATGCCGATGGAACCGTCTTCGGAGACAGGCTTGACGATGAGCGGAAACTCGATATCGTGCGAGTGCTCGGTACGGCCCTTGTAGGAGAGCGCGAAGTCCGGAGTCTTGATCTTGTGAAAGTCGAAAATCTTTTTTGCGATCGACTTATCCTGGGCCAGGTAAAGGGCCTGCGCGCCGCCGCCGGTATAAGGAATGTGAATCAGGTCCAGATAAGCGGCGATGTTCATGTCCATCGTGTCGTCGCCAGCGTAAGACTCCGTGAGGTTGAAGATCAAGTCCGCGCCGCACCGGGCCAACGAGAGCAGCGATTGGTTCTTGCCATCGAGAATGTGATACGAGGGTTCGTGCCCAAGCTTCGTCAGCGCCTCGAAGATCTCTTCGCGGTCGTGCAGCGGATCCTTCTTCTTGATCCGCCGTTTGCCTTTTTTGCCGCGCGGCGTCGGGGCCGGCTCCGGCTCAGGCTCAGGCGGACCCTCTTCCCACACATCGTGCAAGATCGTTACTTTGAGGTTTGCCATGACACCTCTGCACTTTTTGCTATCACTCGCATCTGCCGCCAGGGACGAGATGCGTAGAACCCGTCGAATCGCGGCTCAGGGTTGAATGAACTTGCCCCGAGTCATGTAGTTCATCGCCAGCGCGGTCGCATAAACAGCGACCTCGGTCAGATATTCCCGTTCACATTTTATGTCGGCGCGCAGACCCAGGTCGCCAACTTTTGCTTCGATGGTTTCCACCAACATCTTGACCAGCGGACGACGCACGCCGGTCCAATAGTTGACCTTGTCGACAAGGACCTTGCGGTTCTCGCGAAGAAGGTCGACCGCCGCGCGAACATTTTTCCTGCGCCGCCTGGATACGTTGAAGATGTCGTGCAGATCGGTGTCGAGCGGAAGGTCGCCAGGAGCAAGCTGCTGCTCGATCGCGCGCTGATAGAATTCGCCGACCGTCACTTCCATTTCCTCGACGGTAATATCGGTATCGCCGCTTGCGACCACAGGATCGGCGTCGCCGAACTTGCGCCCGATTCGATCCATGTAGAGCAGCTTCTTCATCGCGCCCCAGCCCTGATACCGCTTGCGCCAGTTGGAGCGAGGCGTGAGCCAGACCGCGAAGGTCTCGGCAAAGTCTTCGTCGGGATGCTTTTGCGCGTACCAGCCTTCCATGTGGCGCACGAACTGGCGCGAGAACGGAACCGGTTTGTAGTTGTCGCGATAAGGCCGCCGGAATGGCCCGAATTGATCGCGCCATTCTTTGGTTTTGTACAGCGCGTACGCGTAATTGAAAGCGTGACCGGCCTCATGGCGCAGGTACATCAAGATCTGCCGCGCATCTTCAATGTCGTTCATTTCCGATTCGAGGCGCTGCAGTTTGGGATCGGCCAGGTAGAAGGGAATTCCGATGACGGGCTCCATGTTCGGGCAGCCCCATTCATCGGTGAGATAGCACTTGGGATGGAAGCGATGCAGTCCCTTCGCATCCAGCTCCCGGTAGAG
This sequence comes from Occallatibacter sp., assembly GCA_050013775.1. GTDB lineage: Bacteria > Acidobacteriota > Terriglobia > Terriglobales > Acidobacteriaceae > Telmatobacter. Next base: position 53,853 of record JBEKEP010000002.1, read on the forward strand.
TTGCTGGACAAAGCGCTCGAGGGGAGAGCCTTCCACCTTCAAGCCGAGTTGCCGAATCGGCTTGGATAGGATTTCCTGGACCTCGGCCGGTGCTTTTTCGAAATTGGCCACAGTTGGTCGAAGCGTAGCACAGGCCAGGTAGAGTTAGCTCGTACCTATCTTGAGACCGGGTCAGAGCCCTCGCCTTCTGCCGCTTTCAGCGAATCCGCGTCCAGCTCGTGTTCGTGCTTGTAGTTCTCGACCGGCATCTTGCCGTCCCACCAGGCCCAGTTCATGGGATAAACGTCGGGATCGAAGAAGACCTGGTAGAAATGCCAGACGATGATGGCCAGCGTAGCCAGGATCGCCTCGTAGAAGTGGACTGCCGTGGCCACATCGACCCACCAGCGCGCCAGCAGATCGCCGACCCAGACCTTGGCCCAGATCATAATGCCGGTAAGGCCCATGAGCGCCGTGCCCCAAACCAGGGCCCAATACTCGGCCTTCTCCGCGTAGTTGAAGCGGCCGAACTTCGGCTTCTGCTTGCTCAGGCCGAGGTAGTAGCGCATGGTTCCCCACGCGTCAAAGAGGTCTTTGGGACGGGGCGCGATATCACGCAACATGCGCCGCCCCTCGCGCGCGATGGCCAGATAGAAAACGTGATAGATGCCCGCGGCGATGAGGATGCAACCGGCAATGCGATGGATGATGCCGCGCAGGTTTTCGCCCATGCCCAGCGTGTGCGCAAACCATGTGTCAGGGAACTTGAGGGCAAAGCCGGTAAGCACCAGCACGATGAAGCTCGAAAGCAGAATCAGATGCTGCCATCGCTGGTTCACCGTCATGCGCGTCATGAACGGATTCATCATGCGCCGCCGCGCCGCCGCTTTGCTGCGCCAGATGATGGCGTTGTGCAGGAACATGGCGCCGATGACAACCAGGATGAGGACGATGTAAATCCACCGCACCCAGCGCACGGCTACGGAATCGATGTCGTTGGCGCGGGTGCCCGCTACCAGGTGCACTGGCGTCCGTGTGAATTTTTGCGTCACGCCCTGGTGACACTTGCCGCATGTCGCGTCGAGATTGGCAGAATTGATCGTTGATCGCGGATCGCTCGAGGGCAGGATGTTGTGCACGCCGTGACAGCTGGAACAGTTCGCGGCCACCATGCTGCCGCCCTCCGCGGCCAGGCCGTGATAGCTGTCAAAGTACGTGTTGACGCGGTTGCCGGGTACGCCGAACTCCTGCGACAGCCGCACGCCTTCATGGCAGCGCGCGCAAATGTCACGTGAAATGTTCTGCTCTGAAGCCGGCGAATTGGGATCGGTGTGTCCCTTGATGGAGTGAATGCCGTGGCAGTCCGTGCATGTGGGAGCGAGTGCATTGCCGTGCGCCAGCGCCTGGCCGTGAATGCTCCCGCTGAAGGTGTTGGCTACGTCCGCGTGGCAGGCGCCGCAGGTTTGAGCTACAGAAAACTTCGAGATCGGCGACTTGGGATCGTTGGCCGGCAGAATCTCGTGCGTGCCGTGGCAATCGGTGCACACCGCGGCATCTTTCGATCCGTTTGCTATGGCGCGGCCGTGTACGCTCGACTGGTAGGAGATGAAAGCCTGCGCGCTTTCGCCGTTCGATTCCATCAGGAACGATTGCCCGTGGCAGCGCCCGCAGGTTATGGGAATGTTGGCGTGATTCACAGGCGACTTGGGATCGCCGCCGCCTTCGATCTGGTGCGCGTCGCCGTGGCAGTCTTCGCACGTGGCCGCAGGGCTGTTGCCACCCTTACTCGCCCTGGCGTGCGTCGAATGCGCGTAGGCCGTTTGGGCGTCGGCATGGCACTGGGCGCAGAGCACCTTTTCAGGCGGCTTCTCGTGCACCAGGCTCGTCACGTCCTTGTGGCAGTCCACACACGCGAACATGCGACCGTGGATCGAGTGCTTGAACTTGCTTTGATCGACGTAGAGGCTGACCGTAGCGCCGTTCGCGCCCTCGGTGGTGAGAGTCGGATCGGAGTGGCAGGCGAGGCAGTCCGAGTCTTTGAGCTTTTGCGCGGAAAGTGCGTTCGAGGCCCAGACAAGAAGGACAAAAAGCAGCGTAGAAAACCAGAAGCGCCGTGCAGATTTCACACTTCGAGGAGACTCCTGGGCGAGATTTCCTGCCGTGACTGGAGTCACAAGTGCAACTGTAAGTTGTTTGCCGCTAACTGAAGTATGCCGTCAGCGTGAGCACCAGCAGCGTTAGCCCGATAAAGATAGCTGTGAAACCAACAACTTTGGAGAAATTCACCAGCCACAGCGGCGCCGCAATGCCTACCCTCTTTTCGAGCTTGCCCTGTTTCGCATTCCGCTCAAATTCGAGTGGCCGCTTCTCCTTGAACTCTTCTTCGCTCTCCACTCCGGTAAAGATCACCATATCCATGGGAAAGCTGTCGGGGCGCAGATGCGTGTTGACGAAGTGAATGGAAAAGATGAACAGAACGGCGAGCAGAGCCTCTTCACTGTGGATTACCAGCACCGCATTCAGCGCCCAACCGGGGAGAAAATGCGCGAAGAACGGCGCAAACCACATGGCGTAGCCTGAGAAGCCGATGACGATCATGCCCCAGAAGACTGCCCAGTAGTCGAATTTCTCCCAGTAGGCGTAGCGATCGAAATGCGGTTTCGGGCCGAGGCCGAGGAACCAGCGCATGTGACCGATGATGTCCTTGACGTCTTTCCAATTGGCGACCATCGAAGTCGGGCCCCAGAAGATGCCCTTTTCGCGGTTGATGAATGCACGCTGGAAGATGTCTTTGAGGTGAATCAGGAAGGCGATGGTCAATATGACGGCAAAGAACTTATGCAGAAAGAGGATGGCGCCGAATCCGCCCACGCCGGTGGCAATCCTGCGCGCCCAGAAACTCTCGCTGAAGCGCATGGGCAGCCCTGTGGCCGCCAATCCCAGGAAAGTGGTAAACAGCACCGCGTGCATGTAGCGCTGCGCGCGTGTGAAGCGCACGTAGAACTTTTCGTCCGCGCCTGGATTCGAAGCCGGGATTGTTGCCTGCGGCTCAGTCATGCTTGCCTCCATTGCCACTCTTGGTTTTCAGCTGCTGGTAGCGCGAGCGGATGAGCCACAGGATGGTGTGCAAAAGGAAGAATGTGAGCACACTGGCCAGCAGCAGGTTCATAAACAGTCGCACAAAATAAAGCCCCGGATTCAACTTGCGGTCGCGCGCGTTGGCGTGCGGCTGATACTTGACGAAGCTCGCATTGGCGCCCGCGTGGCAACGGCCGCAGGTGGCAATCAGGTTGGCCGGGTTGACGGGCGAGGTGGGGTCGGACGTGGGGCGCACATCGTGCGCTCCGTGACAGTCCCAGCAACGCGCCGTCTCCACGTAGCCGCCCAGTGAACCAAGCTGCGAGTGGAAGGTGTCGCGGTAGGTGGAGAACTTGTCCTTGTGGCAGTTGCCGCATATCGGCGTGGACTGCATGCGGAAGGCCGATTCCGTGGGTTGCAGAATGGCGTGCGCGGTGTGGCAGTCGCTGCAGACCGGCGCTTTCAAATCGCCCCTGGCAATAGCCTGTCCGTGAACCCCGGCCTGGTACTCGTCATTGATCTTGGCGTGGCAGTTGCCGCAGGTCTGCGGAATGTTGGACTTGTAGGTCGGGCTCTGCGGATCGGTGTGGCTGAGAATGTGATGTGAGCCGTGACAGCTTTGGCAGTTGGCCGCCACCAGCAGCCCCTCTTTGCTCAGCGCAAAACCGTGGATGGAATCGATGTAATTTGGATAGACGCTGGCCAGGCCGTGCTTGCCCGCCATGCCATTGTTGCTGTGGCATTGGCCGCAGGTCTTGGGTACATTGAGCGGATAGACGGCCGAACGCGCGTCGGTCTTGGGAAAGATTTCGTGCGCATCCCCGTGACAGCTTGTGCACGGATGCTCCTTGCTGTCGGCGTGAACGCTGCCGCTGAGCTGCGCCGCCTGGTCGGCGTGGCAAGTCTTGCAATCTACTGGAGCAACCTTGTCGGGATGCGGGTAGCCCTTGATGTCCGCATGGCAGTTCGAGCATTGCAGGCTGCCGTGA
>JBEKEP010000003.1:0-57540 GCA_050013775.1 Occallatibacter sp.
CCTGGGGTGGAAGAGATCCTTGTGCCCGGCGAGCGTTCCTCACGGAAGGCCGCAATCAATAACGCTCAGGGCATTCCCGTTTCGCCCGAAACAGTGGCGGAGATCGAGCAGTGGTGCTCCCGCTTGAACGTCGGATTCAATTGCCATGAGGTGGTAGGCCAGCCATGATCGATATTCTGATAACGGAAAATATCCAGGGCGCTGCCGTCGATGCGCTTGGTTCCCGATTTCGCGTTGCTTTCCAGCCGGATTTGTGGAAGGATCCGACACTGCTTGCCGAAAAGGTGAAGACCTGCCGTGCGCTGATTGTGCGTAACCAGACGCCAGTAACGGCGTCGCTCATCGACGCGGCGCAGGATCTGCTGGTGATCGGCAGGGCAGGTGTGGGTCTCGACAATGTTGACTACAAGCACGCCGAGAAGTCGGGCATTGTGGTTTCGTTTACGCCCGACCAGAATGCCATCAGCGTGGCCGAGATTGCGATCGGTTTGATGCTGTCGCTGGCGCGATTTATTCCCGCCGCCGACGCGGATACGAAAAAAGGCAACTGGAGCCGGCAGCGCTTTGTGGGCACGGAGCTCTACGGCAAAACGCTGGGCATCGTGGGCGCAGGGAAGATCGGATATCTGACGGCGCGGCGCGCGATGGCGTTCGGCATGAAGGTTCTCGCCTACGATCCATTTCTGAGCCGGGACAACATTCTGTTGAGCGAGGTGCAGGCCGAGCTGGTGGAGCTGGACGAGTTGCTGGCGCGCGCGGACGTGGTTTCGTGCCATTTGCCCGCAACGGTGCAGACTGCAGGTGTGTTCAATCGCGAGCGGTTCATGAGCATGAAGCGGGGCGCGTTCTTTATCAACACTTCACGCGGCAAAGTGGTGGTGGAGCAGGACCTGGTGGAGGCGCTGAAGGCCGGGATTGTGGGCGGCGCGGCGCTGGACGTACGCAGCAAGGAGCCTCCGCAGATCGGCGAGCTCGAGTCCATGCAGAACGTGATTCTCTTGCCTCACATCGCGGCGTTTACGCACGAGGCGCAGGATCGGGTGACAGCGGCGGTGTGCGAGGATGCGGCGCGCGTGCTGGAAGGAAAGCCGGCGATCAATGCTGTAAAACGGACGATGCCGATGCCGCGCGTTATTTCCTGATCTGGATGGGTTTCTGACCGTCGGGCTTGGGAACAAAGATGTCCTGCCAGACGAGGCCGCACTCTTTCACCATCTGCATCGGATATTCGAGGCGGCCCAACTCCGCCTCGGCGTTATTGGTGCCGAAGGAGAATTTGCATCCGGCAGCCTTGGCCAGTTTGAGAAACGCAGGACTGGGAATCTTCCGGCGATTGTTGATTTCGATGGCTACATCATTGCGCAGGGCAGCGTCGATCACGCGGTGCATCCGCTCGAGCGTCCAGAGCGCATCATAATCCGCTGCAATCTGGTCGGGAATGTATGTCGCGTTGGCGTAGATGTCGATGGGTTCGCGCATCACGCCTTCAATGCGCTTAACCAACATCTCCATGAATGCCTGCTTGTCGGCGATGACGCCGATCTCCTCGGGAATCCAGATCCTCATGCGCTTGCCGTTGTCGTCGGTAAACGTCATTGCGTCCGTGAAGACGTAGTCGAAGCGGGCAACGGATTTGGGCGAGACGAGAGTGCGCCACTCGCGCCCCTCGGCTTGCATGGCTACGTAGCAGGGCTGGCCCTTTATGCTTTCGAGATAGTCGCGAATGCTGGCATCGTCGTGCACCGGGAAGTTCAGGCCACAATTGATGGCGATGCCGTAACCGATGCCCACGCGCCGCGAATTGGCGAGAGCCTGATCAAGCGTGAGGCCGCCTTTGAGATGCGTGTGGCAATCGACCACTGGAATGTTGGCCGCGCCGATGCGGATGATGTCGCGATAGACTTCGTCGACTTGCCGGCGCTCGTCAGAAAGTTGTGGGACGGCATCGGGCAGCGGGCGGACGCGGAGATTACGAAAGAATGTGGCGCCTTGCTGGCCGAGCGCTTGCAATGCGAACGTGCCGTGGCCGATGCGAGAGTCGAAGTCGGAGTTGGCCGAGAAGGCGTCGGCAGGCTCGATGTAGTCGACGAGAAGCATGCCGTTAATGCGAACCTGCACCTGCTTCTGGCGAACGAGAATGCTCAGCGTGAACCAATCGTTGTCCCGGATGAACTGCTTCCAGACATGGCGCACGCCCTGCAGCGAGCCGGTCTTTCTGCGCTGGATGAAGCCGTTCGGACCGCGCGCGTCATTGGCCAACAGAACCTGAAAACCTGGAGCGCGCGAGGTCGAGGACTGAGCTGTGGTGTGGAAACAAATGGCAGACTCGGCGCCCGGCTGCATCATGACTTCCGCGCTGAACTCGAAGTTCTTGAAGTCTGCCTGACCGGAAGGTCCGGCGTAGAAAAGACGTGCTTTCTGGCCGCAAACAGAGACTTGACCGTCAGCCACGTTGAAACTGGCCGTGTGTCCATGGGCGCGCCAACCGCGCAGCGATGTGCCGTCAAAGAGGGAGTTACCATCCGCGGATTGGCCGGAAAGAGTTTGGAGGGCGGCAGGCGCGGCGAAGAGGAGCGCCAGAGCATCGCGTCGCGTGAGAGTGGGCATGGAATCCTTTCGAGGCAGGACTATGCCGCGGCGGTCGCGGGCTGATCGAGCTGGCGATATTTGCGGCCGACGGCGAACAGAGCTATCGTGCCCGCCAGAGGCATGACCGCGACCAGCGCAAACACCGGTGTGTAGGAGAAGTGATCGATAAGAATACCCGTGAGCAAGGGAAACAACGCGCCGCTCAAGTCTCCGGCGATGCCCATCAGTCCTGCGGCGCGGCCCACCTGGTGCTCGGGAAAGAGATCGGTAATGGCCGCGAACATATGCGCGGAGAGAAAGTTGTCGGCGGCGATGGTGATCGAAAGGAGGGTCATGACCAGACCGATGCCGCGAAGAAAAGGCACGCCCAGGCTGAGCAGGCAGACGAGGGCGCTGCCAAACATCAGGGTCCGCCGCGTATTGCGCACCGAGAAGCCGCGGCGAATCATCGCGCCCGCCGCCCATCCTCCCGCGATGCCGCCGACGTCACCCATCAGAAACGGAATCCAGGCGACGATTCCAATCTGCACCATGGTCATGTGGCGCGCGCTGAAGAGATAGATGGGCGTCCAGTACCAGTAGAACTGCATAACAGGTCCGACGAAGAAGCGGCAGAGGATGACAGCCCATGTGGAAGAGTTGCCCAGGAGCTCGCGTGCAGAGATTGAAGGCTGGCCAGCCGGCGCCGTCGATTTCGGCTCTTTGCCGTACATGAACCACCAGGTCGGAATCCAAAGGAAGCCGGCAATCGACGGCACAAGAAACGCGACGCGAAAGCCGTAATGCTGGAGGAGATAGACCATGACCGGCACGGCAAGGGTTGCGCCGATGACACTGCCGCCGTTGAAGATGCCGATGGCGAGAGTTCGGTCTTTTTTCTCAAAGAGCCGCGTGATCGTCTTGACTCCGCCGGTGTAAACGCCACATTCACCAGTGCCTTTCCAGTATTGCGAGAGGCCCAGCGAAAGTCCGGAGCCTGCGAGCGCAAACGAGGCGGTCGCGGTGGACCACCAGGCGATAGCAGCCGTGAGCCCGAGACGCGCGCCCAGGCGATCCATAAGGTAGCCCATGGGGAATTCGCCCGTCATCATGCCGAAGCCGAGCGCGGAGACGATTCTTCCATAGGCGGTGTTGGTGAGATGAAAAACCGTGCGCAGCACCGGCGCCATGACCGACAGCGCCAGACGGGCGATGAACATGATTACGGTGAGAAAGAAAAGGAGGCAGAGGATGAGCCAAGCGCGCCCCCTGCTGGACCGCTCGAGTGCCCGCCCGCTCTCGGTAGGGACGATCTCTTCAGCGTGCGGCAAACTTCCTCCAGGCCCTGCGGTCTTCACACGCGGTTCGATAGCCTCTCAAGGATTTGTGCGTGCAAGGACGCCCGCACGACTGCCGGTCTGGAGACCGGCCCTACTGGGTCCTAGCCTTGTATGCTGCGGGCCTCATGCCAAGGATACGCGGACTTGAGTATTTTGTTGATCTCTCTGACGTTGTTGAGACCGGTGGTGTTCAACCAGGCTTCGAGCGCGGCGCCGCCGCCTTTGACGTAGACGGGAACACCGTCCTGCCATGTGGCGCGGCCGGCGAGCACACCGTGAAAATGTGCGCCGCTCTCAATCGCCAGTTCCAGCGTCTCAAGAAACACCTGGCTGCTGACCCCAGCGGAAAGAAAAATGATGGGCTTGTCGGTGAGCGCCGCTTCGGCGCGGATGAACTCCATGGCCTCTGCGCGCGTGTGGAGCTTCTGGCCCTTGAATGCCCGGGTTCCTTCCACGTGCGCCATCTGCATGGGGACTTCGATCTTGAGCACGTCTGCGCCGTAGCGATCTTTGGTGAACTCCTCCATGGACTTGAGGATGATCTCCGGCTTCCTGCGTGCGTATTCGATGCTGCCTTCGCCTTCGCCGTGCACGTCATAGGGCAGGAATTCGAGGAAAAACGGAATGTCTACCGCTTTGCACTCGGCGCCGATCCGCTCGACCCAGGCCTTCTTGCGATCGTTGACCCACTCTTTTTCAAACGGCGTGTAATACACGAGGATCTTGACTGCGTCGGCGCCAGCTTCCTTGATGCGCAGGGCCGACCAACCCTCAAACAGCGACGGTAGCCGCTCTGGCTTGTCCGGACTATATCCCGCGTGTTCGTAGGCGAGCAGCAGGCCTTTGCCATTGATGTGCTTTGTGGCCTCAAGGCCATACTCAATATCGAGCAGAATGGACGAGGCTTCTTGGGTCAGAGTCTGCGCAACCAGGGTCTTGAACTCCGACACCATCTCGGCCGGCGGCTCACCGCCTCCCAGCTCTCTGGCCAGCATGTTCCTGAGCAGCCCACGTTGATCCATAGCCAACGCGGCGATCACTCCGCGGTCATCGGAGACGGCTTTCAATCCAACAACTTTACCGGGCGTCAACTTACCGGGCGTCAATTCGATCGGCATGTATTTCTCCCAATCCGGAGATTCTTGACTCCCGTGAGGCGCCTGTCAATGGCGCAGGGGGAGAGCGTAAAGAACGCAGGTTTTGTCCAGATTCGACGAGTCGCAAGAACTATATCGGACCGAGTTTGGCGGTGTCAATCGATGATAACTGATAATCAATGATTTTAAGTCGGCATTTGTTGCTTGCAGGAATTGAAAAGGGGATTTCGGACCGCTCAATAAGAGGTCGCAGGTACTTAAAAAAGCAGAAGTTGGGCGACCCTGATGAAGTGAGCCACGCGACGGCAGCTGATCCGGTCATGAAGGGACAGGCGAGCGACGACTTGATGGAATCGGCCGTCCCGGCAACGCCCGCATCGGATGAACTCACCAGCGGACTGGGCGTGAGTAAAGGGCCCACGGATTCTTCCACAATTCGGAAGGGCAATAAGCCAATAAAGCACAACAATTCATGTACTTACAAAAAATCTATTGAAATTGATTGACAGATGTTATCGTCTCTGCCTATACTTCGGCCCGAATCAGAGACCGTAGTTTTTTTGCCCAAGATCAGACTGCAAAACTGTTCGAGTTTGCAATGGCTCGATGATCCGCCTGCTTCATGCTGGTGGTTCTCGGTACAGATTCGCAAACCCGAATTTTGCGGGGTGAGACACCATTGCTATGAAGCAATCGGAGCAGAAAAACCGGTGGCGCTTGACAGGGCTGGATGTTGGCTCTACATTAGCCATACCCGGACGGGGGCAAGATGCCTTTGCCTGCGAACGGGAAAATTTCTCAGGTTTCCAAAGCAATGATTTCCGGATTCACTCCCGCGATGTATATGTGTCGCTGCTGCAGCAGCGCCGAGCGGGCGTGTCTTCCGGGCTGACCACTGAAGCGAATTCAGGATCCCGGCAACCCACCCGCCTCGAGGCGTGGTGGGTTTTTGCATTTTGGGGAGAATCGTTGATCCCTCACAAAATTGAACAGTTTGTGATGGCGGAGTGAACGGCGAGTTGTTCGCGCGTTTCCCTTAACGAAGGAATTGGATGATGGCATTACAAAGAACGACGGAGCGGAAAACGCGCAGGGAGGTTCTTCAAGCGTTGGGAATGCTTGCTGCCAGTGGGACGATGTCTTCGTTGGGATCGGCGCGCCTGTACGGGCAAGGCGGCGGGGTTCCTGTGGGGATCCGGTTCGGAGTGCAGTTGAATGCATTTCCAATCGACCCGAAACGTTTCGAGACGTTTGAGGCCACGCTTGCGCAGGTGAAGCAGATCGGCTATCAGGGATTCGAGGCAGGCTTCCGCTTTTTGATCGAACAATTCGCCGCGCCGGAGACGGCACGACGCAGCATTGAGCAGAGCGGCCTGACATTTTTCGGCATCCACATTTTCCTGCCGTCCTTTGAGATGTACGACCCCAATACGAGAATCGCGGCGCCTTCGATCTACGAACCTGTCGCGCGCGGCGGTGCGGCGCTGGGCGCGAAACATATGATCCTGAGCGGCGCGCCGGCACAGAGCGCGGATCAACTGAAAACCAAGATCGATGGACTGAATACCGCGGGACGGTTCGCGCTGGCCTCCGGACTTACCGTTGCCTATCACAATCACTGGTGGGAGTTCGAATCGAAGATTGGCGAGATCGAAGCGCTCTACACGCAAACCGATCCGGAGCTCGTGCATTTTGTGCTCGACGCCGGGCATGCGTATCACGGCGGCGCGGATGTTCCCGCATTTATTCGCGCGCATTCTCAGCGCATCATCGGGTTCCATCTGCGCGATTTCAAGAACGACCAGTACGTCGAGCTGGGCACAGGCGATTTCCCGCTTCACCAGGTTGCTGCCACGATCGAACAACTCGGGTGGAAGGGGTGGGTGGAGAACGAAGAAGAGCGTGCCGACCATTCGCAGGGTGGCGAGAAAGTGATTGCGCCAGCTTACAAGGCCATGAGGGAGGCTTTTACATCGTGAATCGCCGCACATTTCTTTTGACTGGAACCGCAGCCGCCGCGGCAGCCGCACGCAGCATGGATGCGCGAGCCTACGCTGCCATTCCCGGCGCCAACGATCGCGTGGGCCTGGGCGTGATCGGTTTGGGCCGCCGCGGGACCATTGTTTGCGGCGGTTTTGTGCAGGATCCCAGAGTGCAGATTCGGGCGCTGGCCGACATTTACGACAAGCAGGCAGCGGATTTTCAGGCCCGGTTCAAAGAGCACGTGGCACAGGCCGAGGTTTCGGTCGAGTACCAGAAGATGCTTGAACGCAAGGACGTGGATGCGGTGCTGGTTACCACGCCAGATCACCTGCATGTCGAGATTGCCAAGGACACGCTGGGAGCGAACAAGCACACCTATCTGGAAAAACCGACAGTGCATCGCTGGAGCGAGCGCGGGACGCTGGTAAAAGCCGCAGAGGCGAGCAAAGCCATTCTGCAGTGCGGCACACAGCAACGCAGCGGCGCACACTACCAGCGCGTGAAGCAGGAGATCTTCGATACAGGCAAGCTGGGCCAAGTGATTTTTGCGCGCGCAGTGTGGAGCAATTTTCCCTGGCAGCGGCGCGTAATTCCCAATGAGCCTCAACCGGCGGGATTGCGCTGGGACTTGTTCCTTGGACCGGCGCCGAAGGTTCCGTATGAGTTTTCACGGTACAGTTCGTGGCGCTCCTATCATGACTACGGCAATGGGTTGCTCGCCGACATCCTGACTCACTGGGCGGATGTGGCGCAATGGATGCTGAGCGACGACAAGCCTGAGACTGCGGCCGCGCTGGGAGGCGACTTCCAACTCAAGGGCGACCTCACCAATCCCGACACAGTGAGCGCGGTGGTCCGTTACAAAAACTGGAACCTTAATTTTGAGTCGTCGGTTCTCTCCATCCGCAATCCGCGCCCCTCGGTTTATTTCGAAGGAACGGAAGGAACTCTCGACCTGAGCCGTGAAGGATACACGCTTACTCCGAACAGCGGCGCGGCAACCCAGTTCGACGCGACGCAGGATCTGGAGCGCGCGCACACGGGAAACTTCATCGATGCCATTGTGAATGGCAGCAAGGTGAATGCGCCGCTCGCAGCCGGACTGGCAGCCAGCGTGCCCGTCATGATGGCGCTCCAGTCGTATTGGTCGCGCAAGCTTTGTACCGCAGCAGAACTTGTTTAGAGGCCCCGCTAAGCCTTTGGGCTTGCGGAAATAACAACCGCCGAAACCATTTGAGATGAGCTGTTACCGGCTCGTTTCTCATGAAAGGACAGGATGATTAACACACTACGCAAACTACTCTTCGCCAGCTTCGCAGTACTGTTCGCACTGGGCGCAGCCACACGCGCCTCTGCGCAATCCACAGGCAGCATCCGGGGCACCGTCAGTGACCCGAGTGGTGCTGCCATTGCAAAGGCCGCAGTCACGCTGACGGACACGAATACCGGCATCAACCGTGAAACCGTGACCAACGACAGCGGCATCTTTGTGTACCCGGATTTGCCGATCGGCTCGTATGCACTGAAGATCTCCGCGTCAGGATTCGAGACGATGAATCGTCCCGGCCTGACATTGCTCACCGGCCAAGTGATCGATTTGCCGATTGCGATGGCAGTAGGTTCACAAACCCAGCAGATCACCGTCAGTTCGGAAACTCAGCAGATCGAAACCAGTATTTCGACCGTGGAACAATCGGTCACTCAGCAACAGATGCGCGACTTGCCGCTGAACGGCCGCAATCCGCTGCAACTGACCACGCTGACGGCCGGAACGGTTCTGACCACAACCGGCACGGAGAGCGGCCAGGAAGACAACACCGGCCTTTCCGTGAACGGCCTGAGAGCAACGCAAAATACCTATACGCTCGACGGCACGATCTATGTCAACCGTTTCTTTGACTCCGTGCCGATGATGCCCAATCCAGATGCCCTGCAGGAATTTACGGTCCAGGCCTCGAATTACAGCGCCGATCACGAGGGCGCGGGCGCCATGGTGCAACTCTCTACACGATCTGGCACCGATCAGCTTCACGGGTCCGGATGGGAGTACTTGCGCAATACGGTGGTGAACGCCAATAATTACTTCCCGGTGAAGAACCCAGCAGGCGCGATAGTCAAGCCGCCCTTCAAGCTAAATCAATTCGGAGGAACAGTCGGCGGGCCGGTGTTCAAGAGCAAGAAGGCGTTCTTCTTCTTCTCGGCTGAAGATTTGCAACAGCGCTCGGCACCGACACCGATCACCACCGAATACCCGACCGCAGCGGAGCTCTCAGGCAACTTTTCAGCTTTCTTTGCGAAGGGTGTTGCACTCTACAACCCGGCGACAAACTGCGGCTTCGGCCAGATCTCAAGCCCCAATGGAAGCGGCGGCTTTAACTGCAGCGGTAGCATCACCGACGATGTTTCTTCCACGGGTGCCGGCGACAAGATCGCAATTTCCCCGCTCTCCAAGGCGGTGAACACTCAGTATCTGGCGAGCGAAGAAGCGTTGGGAACCCTGTCGAGTGACGGAACGTATTTGAAATACGTTTCCACCACCAACAACAATATCGACAACACACAATATCTCACCCGCCTCGACTACGCCCTCGGGGAGAAGGATCATCTCAGCGGCCGTTACTTCTACAACCAGGATAACTTCCAACGGCCGTTCACCGCGCCCCTGGGCTTTTACGCAGCCAACCTCTTCCGTAACCAGTCACTGACGCTCAGCGATGCCCACGTTTTCTCGAATACGCTTACGGGCGCCGCGTATTTTGGCTTCTACCGCGGAGCGCGCACACAGATTCCCGAAGCGCCGGGCCTGAAGACGCTGCAAGCTCTCGGGCAGAACGCTCCATTCGGCAGTCCCAACGAGAGCCTCGTGCCATTCCCGGGCGTACGCGCGCAGATCTCCGGGTACGTCGAAGCCTTCTCGGGCGGCGCACTGACGCAGGATGCAACCACGTTTGATTTTCACGCCCAGGCAGTGAAGCTTTGGCATACGCACACCCTGGCTTTCGGCTTCGATCTGGAACGGTCGCGGATCGACATGGACGATTACTCTTACACGCCCGGCGACAGCACTTCGCCTGGCTTCAATGGCAAGCGCACGCAGCCGGCCAACGGCGTTACGCCGAGCGGTTTTTCGAGTACGGGCAACGCTATCGCCGACTTTTACACCGGCTATGAGCAGACCTATTACATGGACAACGGACGCAAGGCGTATTTGCGCGAATGGCGTCCAGCCATTTATCTGCAGGACGACTGGAAGGCGACGCAAAGGCTGACCCTGAATCTTGGTTTGCGCTGGGATCCGTGGATGCCGCCCATCGACGCCAACGGAACGCTGGTGGGCTTTAATCTGGCTAATCCCAACTTCCAATCGACCATCGCTCCTGGAGCGCCGAAGGGCATGTGGTTTGTGGGCGATCCCGGGCTTTCGAACACAGTCTTCAACAACAACTTCAAGGATTTCGCACCGCGGATAGGCTTTGCCTACAACGTGTTTGGCAACAGCAAAACGGTGGTGCGCGGCGCATATGGACTGTTCTACGGGTTCCCGGAAGGCCTACTGTACCAAAGGACAGACGCTATGCAGCCCGTGGATCTCTATCTCAATATCAACAACCCACCGCAGTGGGATGCACCCTTTGCCGGCTATCCAGGCGGCGATCCCTTCCCGCGCGGCCATGTCGGCCCTTCGCAATTCAAGACCTACACATTCCTGACTCCGCTGGCCGGCGGCGTGCTCAATCCCGCTTCCAAAGTGGAGTACACGCAGGCGTACAACTTCGCCATCGAGCAGGACCTGGGCAATGGGTTCGCGATCAATCTCGGATACGTAGGCAACCGCGCCGAGCATGTAATGGCATCGCGGCAGTTCAATCCCTACGTGCTCACGACACCAACGTTCGAAACCACCCGCACCTATCCGGGCCTCGGCGCGGTGGAACTTGCTGACGCCTACGACTGGGAGAGGACAAACGCGGTAGAGTTCACCGTGACACGGCGCTCCGCACATGGCCTGACGCTGCTTTCCAACGTGGTATGGATGAAGACCATCGACGTAGGCTCATCAGGCACTGAAGGGCAGGCTGGGCCATCGAATCCCTACAACATCAATTTCTATAAAGGCGTTGCCGACTTTGACCAGGCGCTTCGCTTTACCGCGTCGGCCAACTACCCGATCCCGAAATTCCATGTGAATAATGCGATCGGCCAAGTTGCCAATGGATGGCAAGTCAACGCCATTGTCACCTCTCAGAGCGGCTTGCCCATCACAATCACAAGTGGTGTGGACAATTCGGAGTCCGGCGTAGGTAATGATCTAGGTGTTTACAACCCCGGTGTCAGCATTAAGCCGCCAGCTGGTTCAGCCAAGACTGTATGGTTCAATCCCCTGGCATTTGGGAAGAACCCCGTGCCTTCGGCTGCCAACAACTACACTCAATCGTTCGGCAACGTCCCACGCAACTCTCTGCGCGGTCCTGGCTACGAGGACACGGACATTTCGCTCTTCAAGGACATCCTGAGCGAGCATCGCGTTCACGGCCAGTTCCAGGCAGAAGCCTTTAACGCCTGGAATCACACCAACTTTGCCAACCCCGCGGGTGCAGTCAGTTCCGGCACATTCGGACAAATCACCGCGACCAGCAGCAGCACGGGCACCGTGAACACACCTTCGCAGGTGGGCACGCAGCGTGTGTGGCAGTTTGTTGCGAAGATTATTTTCTAACTGAAATGCGCCGGAGCCGCCGGCTGCGGGCCCATTAGCGGATTGCGATCTCAATTGAGATCGCAATCCAAGGGTTCGCGGCCGGGCTCCGGCTATCTTTTTGTCGATTGATATTTACAGATGAATCCAGCCGCCGCGGATGAGCGACAGCGATGCCACGGCCACAATGATCCAGAGCACGACGCCTTGCAGGAGCGGCCGCACACCAACCTGGCGGAGGGTTTTCATGGAAAGCCCTGTGCCAATCAGATAGAGCGTTACGGTAAGGCCGATTACACCCAGGTGCTTGAGGATCGGGTAGGCCGGTTGAAAGGTGTGAATATAGGTATTGCCTACGGCCGCGAGGCAAAAGAAAAGAATGAACCACGGCCATTGAACTCGAGCGCTGCTCTTCCGGGCCATGGCGGTCCCCATGGAGATGGGCACAATCCAGAGTGCGCGCGCCAGTTTCACCGTAGTGCCTACAGCAAGAGCCACGGCGCCAAATTTGGCCGTTGCCCCCACCACCGAGCTTGTATCGTGTATGGCCAACGCGGACCAAAGGCCGAACTGGGTTTGCGACATGTGCAATAGAGTCCCAATGAGAGGGAAGCTCAGTAGGGCGACCGAGTTGAGGGCAAAGACCGTGCCCAACGAGATGGCAATCTCTTCCTCGCCGGCGTCGGTAATGGGCGCGATGGCGGCGATGGCGCTGCCGCCGCAGATGGCAGTGCCGGCACAGATCAGAAAAGAAGTTCCACGGCTTACCTTGAGAAACTTGCCGAGAGCCCATCCCAGTGACAAGGCAAATGCAATGCTGATTGCCGTGTAGACAAATCCGGAGCGGCCGACGCTGATCACCTCGTGGAGATCCATGCCGAAGCCAAGGCCGATGACAGAGGCCTGCAAAAGAAACTTGGAGAGCCGCTTGGCTTCTAAGTTATACGGGTGGACGAATGCAAAGCCGAAGACGAGGCCGCCAGCGAGCGCGACGGGCGGAGAAATCAGGCCTGTGGCCGCGATGATCAGACCGATAAAAAAGAGGCTCTTTGGCACACTTTCAGTGTGCGGCGGAACGAGGGCGTGCGTCCAAGCAGAACGAATGATGGGGCATTAGCCGCGCTTATCGGCTGTGCACGCATTAATCTTCAAGGTGATTTCTCAGGCCCTAGATTCGCTTCGCTCCGGCGCGCGCGGAGAGGAATCTGCGGAATTCCTGGGCCAGGCCTTGCGGTTCGGGGCCCTTCGCGGCGACGAGCAGAAAATCGCGGTGGATGCGCAAGCCCTTTATTTCAACGATCTTGAAGCTGTGTCCGAGGCGCAAGTCTTTGGCAATCGCCCAGCGCGAGACGAAGCCGACGCCGAGGCCCGCCTCCACTGCCGATTTGATCGCTTCGGTAGAGTCGAGTTCCATCACAATCTGAAGCGCGCGGCGCTTGATCCCCTGTTTCTCCAGCGCCATCTCAGTGATTCTGCGTGTGCCCGATCCCCGTTCCCGCATCAGAAGAGGGGCCGCAATCAGATCGGCAGGCGCGATTGAGGCTCGTTCCGTCCACTCGTGTGCGGCGGGTGCAATGAGCAAAATCTCGTCGCGCAGAAAAGGTTCGGTGCGCACGTCTCGGGTTCGCGGCGGCCCTTCAATGAATCCGAGGGTAATTTTCTTATCCCTGATGGCGTCCACGATGTGTTCGGTGTTGCCACTCAGCAGAGTGGGATAAACGCGGGGATGGTCTGCGCAAAACTCGCCGAGCAGGCGCGGCAGAACGTACTGCGCAATGGTGGTGGAAGCGCCAAGAGTGAGGCTGCCGGCATGTTCCCCGGTGAGAGCGGCAATATCGTGCTCCGCCTGCGCCATCAGCTGATGCACGCGCCGCGTGTACTTGAGTAGCACCGTGCCCGCAGCCGTCAACCCTGCGTGCGGTCCAGCGCGATCGAAGAGCTGGACGCCAAGTTCTTCTTCAAGAGCCTTGATCTGCAGACTTACCGCGGGCTGCGTCAGGTAAAGCTCCTCGGCAGCTTTGCGAAAGCTTTGCTGTTCCGCGACCGTCCGGAACACAACCAGGCGGAAGTTTTCAAGACTTGCCATTGATCCATTAGAACATCCACGAAGCCGATTTGGCGTAGGTGCTTTCTGGATTGGTTCACGAATAAATCGGTTGCAGCACGTCGGGGGACTTCCCGTGAAGCGCGAAATCACGTGCGGCGGCGAGAATGCCCGCGGCCCATTGCGGTGTGGCCGCGGCATGCAGGTGTGTATATGCAGCGAAAACGTTCTGGGTGACGAGGCCGTCGCGGCCGGCGAAGCATCCAGTGCCGCGGAGGACCGCGCATGCAGAGGTTACAGCGCCGGAACCGTTGACGATGCGCGAATAATGGAATTCGTGCCCGCGTAAAACGACGCCGTTCGGGAAAAATGGATTCGGCGCATCGACGCGCAATTCACTGTAGCCGTGACCTTGCGGCGTGACAAAGGCTTCAACGTCGATGGGAAACATATTGGCCATGGGGTGGCGGACGCCTCGCCAGGTAAGGCTGCTCGCCAGAAGCATCAGGCCACCGCATTCGGCATAAACGGGAAGGCCGCTGGCGCATGCATGGCGAAGCGACTCCAGGAAACTGGTGTTGGCGGAGAGCGCATGCGCATGCGACTCCGGAAATCCGCCTCCGATATAGAGAGCGCGCAGGCCGGAGGGGAGAGCGGTTGCATCGAGCGCTGAGATGGGCACCAACTCGGCCCCTGCACGCTCCAGTTCCTCAAGATTCTCCGGATAGTAGAACGTGAATGCCGAATCCCGAAGATATCCAATCCTGAGACCGCGCGCATCTGGTAGAGACGTGCGTTCGTCCGCAAGGGCTGCGAGCGATGGAGCACTGCGAGCAATAGTCTGCAGCGTATCGAGGTCCACACGATTCTTCATCCATTCGACAAGATTGCGCTCAACGCTGCCCATGGTCCGGTGTTCGGCCGGAGGAACGAGACCCAAGTGCCGTTCGGGTAGGGGATTTTCCTGAAGGCGGGGTAGCGCGCCGATGACTGGGATGGAGCAGATCGATTCGATTGCTTCGCGAAGAATGTGCTCATGCCTTTGGCCGTTGACCTGATTCAGCACAATGCCTCGAATCGAGGCGCGAGGGGCGAGTTTCTGGCAGCCCAGGACCAGTGCGGCAGCCGTGCGTGTCATTTTGGTGGCATCGAGCACTAGCACGATGGGCGCGGCAAGGATCTCAGCGAGATTTACGCTAGAGTAGGTGCCTTCGGCATCAAGTCCATCAAAAAGTCCACGGTTGCCCTCGATCACATTGATGCCGTCGGGAATTCCGTTGCGGACAAAGGAGGCGCGCACGGCTTCGGCGCCCATCAGAAATGCATCGAGATTACGAGCCGGATGCGCCGAGGCCCACGCGAGCCACGCGGGATCGATATAGTCGGGTCCCTTTTTGAAGGCGCGCACGTCGAGCCCCGCACGGCGGAGCAACAGCAGAAGGCCCAGAGTGACAATGGTCTTGCCGGAGCCACCGGACAGCCCTGCGACGAGCAGACGCGGCATGGAAGAATTGGCGATCACAATCGAATGCGGCCTGCGCTGGCCTACTCCATTCCTTCCTTGGGAGGAAGCTGGATGTACGAGCCTCCGAGATAGCTGTAAATGCAGCGTCCGGAGTCAATGAGAATGCGGATCGCCTTTTTGCAGTCGTCCTTGCTGCAGGGCGCCACGCTGTGACGCGTGATCATCTCCCTGGTGAGGTCGCCCGCTTTCAGATTTTTCTTTCCGGCGCATTCGGCCACCAGCTGATACATCTCTTCCGCTAACGATTCAATAGAAACTGCGGCTATCTCTGTCATACCCCTACCTCTTTTTGCGTTGCATACAAAGCGATCAATTGTTGAAGCCGTTCGCGAAGGCGAACCACTTCGCCGACCACGAGCGTCGCAGGTGGCTCAATGTTTGCGCGCCGCACCTCTGCAGCGATGTTTTCCAGAGTGCCCATGATAACGCGCTCGTCCTCGCAATAGGCCATCTGGATCATTGCCGCAGGCGTGGACGGTGAGCGGCCGGCGGCGATTAACCTATGCGCAATGGCCTCAATGTTGTGTACGCCCATGAGAAAGACCGACGTGCCAATTCGCGCCACGGCCTCCCAGTCTACGCGATCCTCGCGGCCGTCCGCGCTGTGCCCCGTCACAACGACGACCGAGGAGGACGACTCGCGATGGGTGACTGCGATGCCAGCGCGGAGCGGAGCTGAAAGGCAGGACGAGACGCCTGGAACGACCTCGAAGGGGATTCTGTGTTCGGCCAGATACTCCACCTCTTCTCCGCCGCGGCCAAAAAGAAACGGGTCGCCGCCCTTGAGGCGAACAACCGTCTTGCCTTGTCGCGCCTTTTCGACAAGAAGGGCGTGAATGTCATCCTGGCGCGTGTGATGGCCGGGATCTTTACCCATGTAGAGCTTTTCCGCCGAGGGTTTGGCCAGGGCGAGAACTCCATCATGGATGAGGCGGTCATAGACAAGCACATCGGCAGCGCGAATGCGCTCGACCGCGCGCAACGTGAGAAGATCTGGGTCGCCCGGACCGGCGCCGACCAGAATCACCTTCCCGGGCAGATGTTTGCACGGGTGCGCGGGAGAATATCCTGGTTTCGTTCCCGACGGTTGATCTGCGATTGCCATTCCAAGTTCCCCACTGAGCCGGAAATCTGGCTAGCTTTCTGCTTCCTCTCGCACCGAGAGTACGATTTTGTAAAACAGGGTGATGAGAAACGCACCGACCGACCAGATTCCCGCAACGATGGTCCATTCCGGCAGCGTAGGCGCATAGCGTGCGACCGAGCCCAACGGCGACGGCTCAAAGCCACCTACGATCAAGCCCAGGCCTTTCTCGAGCCAGAGCGAGACGAATACTAAAATGCACGCGAGGGGCAGTTGCGTCCGGCGCAATGCGGGCGTGAACAGAATGACCAGCGCAGCAACCGCGAACATTGCTGAAATCCACATCCAGGGAGCAAGGTTGTGTCCGCCGCCGAGCAGATAAAGATATTTAAAGTGCACGATGTGTTCCGGAATCGCAGCGTAATACACCGTGAAAGCTTCAACCAGCACAAAAAAAACATTGATTGCCATCGCGTAAGTCATGATGACGGCAAGCTTGCGGAGGGCATCTTCTGCCACACGGTAGCCGGCAACTTTGCGCAGCACGAGGCAAAGCAGGATGAGCAATGCCGGACCGGAAGAGAATGCTGAGGCGAGGAAACGAGGAGCAAGAATCGCAGTGAGCCAGAAGGAACGGCCAGCGAGGCCGCTATATAGAAACGCGGTGACGGTGTGGATGCTGATGGCCCAGGGGATGGAGAGGATCGCGAGTGGCTTGATCCATCCCGGCGCCGGTGTTTCTTCGCGTTCCGCGCGCAGCGTGACGAAGGCGATGATCGCGTTCAGCAGCAGGTAGCCGCTCAGGGAAATCATGTCCCAAAACATGAGTGAGCGTGGCGAGGGGTAAAGAATGATGTTGAGCACGCGAGCGGGCTGGCCCAGATCGACAAAGATGAAAAGGATGCACATGATCACGGAGGCAATGGCGAGAAACTCGCCAAGAATCGTGATGCGCGCGAATTGCATTTCGCCGTGCAGGTAATAGGGCAACACCACCATGACGGCCGAGGCGGCGACGCCGACAAAGAACGTGAATTGCGCGATGTAAAGTCCCCAGCTTACGTCACGGCTGAGGCCGGTGATGCCGAGGCCTAGGTCCAGTTGCCGCAAGTAAAAGCAGATGCCGGTGGCAATGATACACAAGAGGCAGAGCAGCCACATCCAGTAGCGGCGGCCTCCTGTGAGCGCTTTGTCGAGCATCAGCATAGCATCAGACCAGGTAAAAAACCGATGGGCCGGCTCCGAGTTCCGGTTCGCGCTGCAGCGCAAAATGCTCGCGGAGCATTTGACGCGGCTCAGAGTTAGGGTCGGCGAGATTGCCGAAGGTGAAGACCTGCTGAGGGCAGGCATTGACGCAGGCCGGCTTGAGGCCGCGCGCCAGCCGCTCCTCGCAGAAGTTGCACTTCTCTACCACGCCTTTGGTGCGCGTGGGGAAATCGGGATTGATGCCGACAATGCTGGGCCGCGGATCTTCGAAGTTAAAACTGCGCGAGCCATAGGGGCAGGCAGCGATGCAGTAGCGGCAGCCGATGCAGCGATGCCAATCCATCATCACAATGCCGTCGTCGCGCTTCCATGTGGCCTGGGTAGGGCAAACGCGCGTGCAGGGCGGATCAGCACAGTGGTTGCACAAGAGCGGGACGGTAGTTTCCGCGTCACTCTGAGGAACGTAGCCGGTTTGCGCGGCAGGAAAAACCGTGGCGTAGGGTTCTGTCCAGAGCCATTTCACTTCGTGGGCGCGATTGGCAATCTGCGGAATGTTGTGCGCGGTGTTGCAGGCGTGGATGCAGTCGTTGCAGCCATCCTTCTCGCGGCATTTCCTGAGATCGATCACCATTCCCCAGCGCACAGGTTGCGTCGACGCCTGCGCACCAGACGCAGGCCGGGAGACGGATCGCGCGGAGTGTTTGCATCCGGCTGCAAGGAGCGAAAGGCCGGACAGGCACAGAAAATCTTTGCGCGTAATCCTCATGGCGCGTTCCTTGCAATCGATTGCGGATCGGTGTGGCAGCTCCAGCAGTATGGAGTGGAGACGCCGGAATATGCATGGCAGCGGTCACAGAATTGTTGCTTGTTGTGGCAGCCCAGGCATGTATGCGTGAGGCTCTTCTCGTATACTTTGCCGTTGAACGCGACAAAGCGACGATCGCCGCGGCGCACCACGTCTTCGCGCCATTGGATCAGCATCTGTATGTGTGCGGCGCGCATGCTGCCTGCGGGTGCAACGCATTCTTTCTGATTTGCGGGCATTTGAAGGTTGGGAGGCTGGCTCGACGCCTTTCTGTGCACGAGCGCATACCAGGCAGGGCAGGTGAGTGTCGCGACAAAGACGGCTAAACCGACGAAGATCCATACGCGGTCACGCATGGGCGGCCTCGCTTGCCTCGGTCGCCACATGCGGCTCGGTCGGGAGCGGCTCGCCGCGCAGATCAACAACGCGCTCTTTTTCGCCGCTCATCACCAGTGCGTTGCCCACGAGCTCGTGCACGCCGGCGACCTCAACGCCTGGCACCCAATACTCAAGCAGCGTGGGCAGCGTGGCCTTGTCGATAGCACAGATGCAGGTGAGCAGGTTGACGCCGTGTTTGTCCTTCACGTATTTCACGGCGTTGGCGCGCGGAAAGCCGCCGCGCAGGCGCATTTCCAGGTTTTCGTCGGTACCAAGACCTGCGCCACTGCCGCAGCAGAAAGTCTGCTCGCGGATCGTGTTTTCCGGCATCTCATGAAAATTGCGGCAAACGTTCCTGAGAATGGATCGTGGTTCTTCCAGCAGACCCATCGAACGCGCCGGATTGCAGGAGTCGTGATAGGTTGCGATCCAGCGATCGTTGCGCCGTGGATCGAGCTTGAGCTTACCATGATGGATCAGGTCGGCGGTGAATTCGCAGATGTGCACCATTTTGGTAGAGCGGGCATTCGCGAAGATCGTGCCGGTGATGGGTGAGACGGGCGCTTCCAGGAAATCGGCCGGGCCATTCATCGTGTCCATATATTGATGGAGCACGCGCCACATGTGGCCGCACTCGCCGCCGAGGATCCATTTGACGCCGAGTCGTTTGGCTTCCTCGTAAATCTTGGCGTTGAGGCGCTTCATCATTTCGTGCGAGGAGAAAAGCCCGAAGTTGCCCCCTTCCGAGGCGTAAGCACTGACCGTGTAATCGAGTCCGATTTCGCGGAAGAGCATTAAGTAACCGAGCAGGGTGTAGTAGTGTGGCGTGCCAAAGTAGTCGGCCGAGGGCATGACGAACAGCACCTCGGCGCCTTTGCGGTTGATCGGAACCTCAAAGTTGAGGCCAGTGATCTCCGCAGCCTCGTCGGCCGCGAAGTCGAGACTGTCTTTGAATCCGTGCGGCTGAATGCCGAGGTGATTGCCGACGCGAAAGCAGTTGGCCGCGGGCTCGAGCACCCAGTTGGTGTTGCAGCCGATGAGATTGAGTAGCTCGCGACCCATCATCGTGATTTCCGCGGTGTCGATGCCATAAGGGCAGAAGACAGAGCAGCGACGGCACTCGGTGCATTGGTAGAAGTAGTAGAACCACTCCTTGATCACCTCTTCAGTGAGCTTGCGGCCGCCGGCCAGCTTGCCAAAAATGCGTCCGGTGAGCGTGAAGTAACGGCGGTAAACGGAACGCATCAGTTCGGCGCGCGCCACGGGCATGTTCTTGGGGTCGGAGGAACCGAGGTAGAAGTGACACTTGTCGGCGCAGGCGCCGCAGCGCACGCAAATGTCCATGAAGAGGCGGAAGGAACGATATTTATCGAGGCGCTCTTTCATGCCGTCGAGGATGATGCGCTTCCAATCAGGCGGAAGCTTCCAGTCTTTATCGAGCGGCTGCCAGGCGCGGGGATTGGGAAGGCCGAGAGCCGTGAGGTTCTTAGGCGCGGCGCTGTAACAGATCGAGCCCTTGCGGAACTCGACATGCGGGTCGCGCCAGTCGCCATGCGGCCGCTTTGGCTCAATTTGTACGAGCGTTTCCGTCATCTTCGGTCCCATTCTCAATATCGAGCGGAATTCCTGCCGCCTGCATCTTGTCGCGGAATTCCTCTTCCCACTCCGCATAGGTGTGCGTTTTTACTGGAGCATTCCACGGATTGATGTGCCGTCGGCTGCGACTATTATTGGCGAGATTGCGGGTCGGACTGAGAAATACGCCGCCCATGTGCATCAATTTGCTGAAAGGGAGATATGCGGCGAGTGCGCAGACCAAGAGCAGATGGCACAGAAAAAGTGTGCCAAGCGCTTGTGGAGCGTTGGGTCGAAACGCGGCTAGGCCAAGCGCAAATTGTTTCACGTTGAGGATGTCGACACCTGTGAAGTAGCGCATGAGAATGCCAGTGATCCCTATGGCCAGCAGCAGGAAGAGGGCAAAGTAGTCGGAGAATAACGAAAGATAGCGAAGGGCGGGATCGCGAAAGCGTCGGTATAACAGATAGGCCAGCGCGGCCACCAAAATCACGTCAGACAGATAGAGTGGCGGCGCGCCGATCTGGAAGTAGCCGTCGAGACGCTCGAGAGCGTTGATGAATTCGGGCACCGGCTCGAGGAACAATCGCAGATGACGGAGGAGGATCAACAGCAATGCCCAATGGAAGGCCAAAGAACAGAGCCAGAGAGCTGCGCTCTCACCAAGAATCAGGCGTCCGCCGGAAAGGCGCGCACAGTTGTTGCGAAAGAGCGAACGGAAAAGCAGAACTTCGGCGGCCATGCGGGACACGACGCCCCACCGTGTGTAGGGGTTGTCAAACTTCGCGGAACGAATCCAGGCGAGAGATTTCTGCTGGCCGCAGGTGACGGGGATGTGGAAGGGAACCGGCGCTAACGCCCAACGCACTACGCGACAGCAAAAGCCAACGAGAAGTACGGTGAAGGCTGCGTACGGAACGAAGGTGGCAAGAGCCATGCGCGCCGGTTCGCTCTGCCCGCACGCAAAGCCGGCCAACACCAGGACCAGCACTGCGAGCAGCGAATAGAGCGCATTCATGGTTGGTCCCTTCATCCTGTTGCTTGCTGCATGCGGAAGCGCAACTCTTTCTTGCGCAGACCGGCGATCTGATCGCGGCAGGCCATGTACTGGTCGAAGGCCATCAGGGCTAGTTCGTCGATCCGGCATTCGAGATCCTGCGGGCCTTCGCCCGTGACTTCAGCGACCACGTCGCGAAGGTCGAAGATGAAGCGCAGCGCATCGGAGGGATGAAAATCCTGCACGGCGCGCAGACGGACCAGTGCGTCGAGCGCGGGCCCAATCACTTTCTCATCCATCTCGCCGAGCAATTCGCGGGCAAGCGTGGTCAAGCTTTGCTTGATGGCATGGCCTGCGGGATTGCGGAAGGGATCTTGCTCGCTATTTAAAAGGGAATGCACCTCCGCGGGATAGGACGCGAGAGTCCGCTCAATCCAACGCTCCGCGACATTCTCCGCAATGGCCGCGCTCACGCTCATGGCAACCTACACGCAACCCGTGGGCTTGGGAAGTCCGGCGAGCTTGCAGGCTCCCTTGGCCGGGCCAGATGGAAAAAGTTGGTAAATCTCACCCAGCTTGTATCCCGTCTCTTTGCAAACTTTGCGGACCATGGGCGCGATGCCAAACTGAAGGTAGTAGTTGCGAATGTAGTTGATCACCTTCCAATGACCTTCAGTCAACGCATCGATCGATTCAGATTTAGCAAAGTCCGTTGCCACGTCCTCGGTCCAGAGATCGGGCTCCTGGAGGAAGCCATCTTCATCGACATCGTATTTCTTGCCTTCGACTTCAAATACCGGCACAGTTCACCTCACGATTAGTTCATTGCGATATAACCGCACGGGCAAGTTTCCGCGCATTTGCCGCAGCCGTTGCAGAGCTCGAGCTTGATTTTGTAGTGCTCGCCCTTGGGCAGCTTGACGAAGCAGTTCTTGCTGCAGTACATCCAGCAGGTTTCGCAGTCCATGCACATGCCACATGACATGCAACGCGTGGCCTCAGCAAGCGCATCGGCCTCGGTCATCGGTGCGCCTCCGTCGACGCGTTGCGCTGCTGGATACCAATCGAGTTTCAAGCTTTCAGAACGAATCACTGTCGACGTGGCAGGCTGAGTGGCGCTGCAGCCTTCAAGGCGTGCGGAAATGGCTTCGGCGACCGCACGCCCCTGAGCAATCGCGACGCTTACGGTATTCAACACACGCGGGACGGATTCGGTAGCTTCTTCGGCCGGAATTTCCGGGGGCTCCGCAGGCAATTCGCCGATGAGTGCTGCGCCGCCATCAATACCAGCGCGCAACTCCAATTGCGCGGCTTTTTGCAGGCCTATCGCGAAGAATACGACCTGGTAGTTTTGCTGCAGTTCTTCGAGCGAAAGATCCCTGCCCACGACGCAGCCGGCGCGGAGCTCGATTCCGAGATCGAGAATGTTGGCGATTTCCGCTTCGAGGATGTCGGCGGGAATGATCGAGCGCGGGATGCGAAAGCGCATCATGCCGCCGGGACGAGGCGCCGCTTCGATGACGGTGACCGCGTGTCCCTTGCGCGCAAGTTGATAAGCAGCGGAGAGTCCTGCAGGACCAGCGCCGACCACTGCGATCCGCGGAGCGGTGTCGCTGCGAAGAGAAGGCTTCTCCACGCGCAGTGCATTTGCAATGGCAAAATCGCCGACGAACTGCTCCAACTTATTTACTGCGAGCGGCGAGTCTTTCGCCTTGCGATTGCAATTCAGCTCGCACGGATGCTGGCAGACGCGGCCGCAGATGGAAGGGAAGGGATTGTGCTCCAGAATTTTGCGCCAGGCGAATTCAAAAGCTTGCGCAGGCGTTCGGCCATAGGCCTGATACTGGGCCAGCGCGACGAGCCATCCGCGCACATCGGTGCCACTGGGGCAGCTATGAATGCAGGGAGCTGTTTTTGCCACGTAGGCGGGGCGATGCGATGGGCCACCGGCGCTGTCGCCAACGTTGTGCTTGATCACCGGTTTTTTCACTTCCTTAAATAGCCCCATCAGTTGCCTCTACAAGACCTGTGCAGTGCCCCCATCAATGGCGGACATGGGCGGAGCGCGCCAATGTTAAGTTCGCATGCTTGAAATCGTCGATGTGATAGCGCGTGAACTCGAAGCCGGTAAGCTCGAAGAAACGCGGCCAGCCGATACGATCGATCCATTCGCCGACGCGCTCGTATTTACGAGCCTCACCGCGGTAGACATCGACAATTTTCACCACTGCCTCGACCACCTCAGGCCAGCGTGGCGGATTATTGGGTAGAAACGGGATGGCGAGGCGCGAGAAACGCGGGGCGCTGCGCGCATTACTCACTTTGCCGCCGACCCAGATGGAGAGCCCGTCGTTTTCCGCGTCGGCCATGCGCATGGCTGGGCAGACGCTGAAGCAGTTGCCGCAATACATGCACTGTTCCTCGAGAACTTCGACGGATTGTTTGCCTCCCACGCCGGGCACGGGACGGATGGCGCCTGTGGGACACGAAGCAACGAGCGTCGGCACCTCGCAGGCCTTCGAAAGCAGATCGCTCTGCACCTTGGGCGGACGGCGGTGTACGCCGAGGATGGCGATGTCAGAGCAATGCACTGCGCCGCACATGTTCAGGCAGCACGCCACGGCGATGCGCAGCTTGGCTGGCAGGTCCTGGTGGGTGAAGTGATCGATGAGCGCGTCCATCACGCTCTTCACCAGTCCCGAGGCATCGGTAGCTGCGGCGTGGCAATGTACCCAACCCTGCGTGTGCACAATATTGCTGATGGCATTGTTGGTGCCGCCGACGGGAATGCCCATCAAGGCGAGGTCCTGCTTCAGCGGCTCGATCAACGCAGGATCGACGAGGAGGAATTCAACATTGTTGCGGCTGGTGAAGCGCAGATAGCCGCCGCAGTATTTGTCCGCGAGGTCAGCATACTTGCGCAGGGTTTGAATGCTGAGAAGGCGAGGCGTGCCTGCACGCACGGTGTAGAGCCGGTCGCCGGATTCGGCCACATGGCACAGGACCCCGGGCGCCAGCGTCTCGTGGTATTTCCACGTGCCGTAGTTCTTGAGCACGATCGGCGGCAGGTATTTGTCGTAGCGTGGAGGGCCGATGTCGGTAAGCCTTGGCTGCACTGGTGCGGTCGTCATGCCTCGTCCTCCTGCGCGGTCTGGTAGTAGATGTAGGGGTTGTCGCGCGGAGCCGAAATCATCTCCGGCGCGGGATCGAGTCCGATGCCATCGAGGAATGCGGGAAGCCCGACGCGCTGAATAAGTTCGCCGATGCGCTCGCGGTTGGTACCGTATTCGTCCCAGAAATCCCAGATGCGCTGAATCAACTCCTTGATCGTGTCGAGCAGTTCATCTGCAGCGACAAAAGGAAACAATACCGACGAAAGCAATGCACCCTGCAGGATAGGCGCTTTGGCGCCGATCAAGATCACCGCACCTTTTTCAACGCCCGGCCGCAGCGCCTTGGGCATGGCGTTAATGCAGTGCATGCAGCGCACGCAGTCGCGGTTATTGATGCTTAGCTCTTTGCCATTCCAATCCATGCACTTGCTGGGACAGTTGCCGCAGATGTCTTTCTGGATGTCGACGCCGGCAGCCGCGTACTTCGCCACTTCCGCTTGGTCGATGCGAATGTCGTCCTTCCACGTGCCGATGATGGAAAGGTCGGCGCGGGCGATGGCCGCGACGCAGTCGTTGGGACACGCAGAGCATTTGATCTTGAATTTGTAGGGCAAGGCGGGCCGATGCAACTCGTCCTGATAGGCGATGGTGAGGTCATAGCAGAGCTTCATGGCGTCGAAGCAGGCCCACTCACAGCGGGCCATGCCAACGCAGCAGGAAGGCGTGCGCACGGCCGAGCCCGAGCCGCCGAGATCGAATCCGGCGTGGGTAAGTTCCTGGAAGGTAGGTTCCAGTTGATCTGTCGTGGTGCCGAGCAGGATGATGTCGCCGGTTGACCCGTGCATGTTGGTTAGGCCCGAGCCGTGACGCTCCCAAATGGCGCTGATGGTGCGCAGAGCCTCGCTTGTATAGAACCATGCGGCTGGCTGATTCACGCGCAGGGTATGAAAGTGCGCGACCTTAGGGAATTGCTCGCCCACATCGCTGTAACGGCCAATCACGCCGCCGCCGTAACTCAACACGCCTACGAGCCCGCCGTGTTTCCAATGGCTCACCTTGTCTTCATACGAGAGCTCGAGTTGACCGAGCAGATCGGCGGCGCTTCCGGTGGCTCCGCTGGCCGACTTGATTTCGGTGACAAAGCTGGGCCACGGGCCCTTTTCAAGTTCGTCGAGCAGCTTGGTTGCGGGCTTGCCGCTGACCGGTTTTACGCCCTCGTCTGCATCTGCCATGGCCTTGCTCCTTTCGCCACGAAGCGCCGAGTGTTTCATCCGCGCTCAACATCGAATTCGAAGAACTGCTCGATCAGCAAAGTGGGCCGGAGAGCTGCGGAATACGGCCGCTTTCGCGCCGGCCAACCTGCACAGTTCTCCTGTTCACGAAGAAAATCAATCACCATAGATTGAACGCGTTGCATGTTGGCATTCGCCGTGATGCGTGTCACAACCAGAGGCGACTGGGTGTGGGAATTTGAATCGAGCAGTCATGAATTGGTGGCGAAAGTGAGATCCACGAGCCGCAAGGACGCGTTCTTCCCAATGCTGGTGAACCTGACGGGGCGGAAGTGCGTCGTGGTGGGAGCCGGGACGGTCGCTGCCGCCAAGATTAAGGGCCTGTTGCTGTGCGACGCCGACGTTGTGGTCGTCAGCCCGCGTGCGGTACTTCCGATTCAACGCCTTGCTCGGGCCGGGAGGCTCGTCTGGCGGAGAAAAGCCTTCTCTCCAGGCGATGTACGTGGGAAGTTCCTTGCCATTGCCGCCACCAACTCTAACAAGATGAATAAGGTTGTGTTTCGCGCCTGCGCGGCGCGGGGTGTTTTGTGCAACTCGGTGGACGATCCGAAGCACTGTGACTTTATTTATCCCGCGGTGGCGCGGCGAGGGCCGTTGCAGATTGCGATTTCGACCGGCGGACGCAGTCCCGCACTTGCTGCCAGACTGCGGCGGGAGCTGGAGCGGCAGTTCGGACCGGAGTGGAGCGCGTGGGTGGAAGATCTGGGCAGACGCCGCGACGAACTGCTGCGAGGGAAGATGCCTGCAAGGAGCCGCCGGCGGCGCCTGCAACAAATGGCGACGTCGAAAGCATTTCGCGATTTTCTGCGAGGCGATGAGCTGGCGCAAACACGGGGAAAACGAGTCTAACTCTGAATTCTCCGGTCGAGCCATCATCCCGCCGGCTCTGGTCATCAGCGCGACATCCGTGCTTCCTGCTCGCGATTGCGGATGCCGATTTCTCGAGCTCTTCCTACTTCACCATCGCATTCGAAACCAAATTCACCAGCAGCTTGACTTGCATGTCGAGCTTGTAGTGGCGGATTAGATCGACAAGGGCATCCACGCAGTTATGACAGGCTGTGACTACGACCTTGGCACCGGTCGCGCGCAGTTGTTCGGCCTTAATGCTGGCGGACTTTAGCCTGCGCGGCGCGTATTCAGACATCGACATGGCTCCTCCGCCGCCCGTGCAGCAGAAGTTCTCCGCGCGGTTCGGAACCATCTCGCGAAAATCCGAGCACACCGCGCGCAGCAACTCGCGTGGTTCCTCGGTGATACCGCAGCTTCGGGCCAGGTTGCAGGGGTCGTGGTACGTCACCGACTCGCTGTTGCGCGCGGGGTCCACCTGAATGCGCCCGTCTCGGACGTAATCCAGCATGGTGAAGATCGAGCTCTCCATCGGCACGCCAATGTCCTGCTTTGCCCAGTTCGGCCCCTCGCAGCGCGTCGACCGGAATCCATGGCCGCACTCGGAAATCACCACTTTCTTTGCGCCCAGCCTCTGCGCCGCGTCGTAAAGCCGGCCAGCGGCGACCGCGCCCAGGTCATCGTCCCCATTGAACAGGCCGAAATTCGTCATGTCCCAGCCTTCGCTCGACATGGTCCAGTTTTCACCGGCAAGATGAAAAATCGCGGCTGCTTCCGCGATGGTTCGCGGATCGTACTTCACCTCACGCGGATTGATGGCGTAGAGCACGTCCGCGCCAGCCTTGTCGACCGGGATGTGGAGGCCGGTGTATTCCTCTTCGAGCTCCTCTTCCATCCAGGAAAGCGTCTCAAGATACTCTTCCTTCAAGACGCCCATCTGATTGCCCAGCTCCCATTGATCCTTTGCCACCGCCGCGACTCCCGCCGGCATGACACCTACATGTACGAGAAGTCCGCGCGCCATGCGGTTGAACGACGCCAGATCCACGCCCATCGGACAAACCAGCGAGCATCGGCGGCAGTTGGTGCACTTTCCGAAGACCGTATCCATCAGTTCTTCGAGTTCTTTGTCGGTATAGATGCTTTTCGCGCCCACCCACCACGGCGCAATCTTCCCGGTCCAATCAATGTGCGCTTTGAACAATTTGCGAATCTGGTCGCCCTTGTACGCCGGAGAGTACGTGGGATCGTCAGGATTCGCAAGTACGTAATGGCACTGGTCCGTGCACGCGCCGCAATGGACGCATGCTTCCAGCGAGAGCATCGCCTGGCGATTTACCTTCTCGTGCATCCGCTCGATCAGCTTTTCAGCCTTATGAGAACGTTCAGCGCGCATGGTCCCTCACAAGCGGATAGACTCCGCGGTGCCCGAGCGTCCGGCCCAGGTACCAGCGGGCAAAAGGATAGTAGAGATAGTGAGAGATCTTGCTGAAGGGAACGTAGACCAGGAAAAACGCGGTTAGACAAAAGTAGGCCAACAGCGCCAGCTGGCCGCTTTCGGGATGGTTCGGAGCGGCGATGGCGCTTGAGACCAGCCACACGATGAGCAGACAGATGGAAAAATAGTCGTCTGGCGAGCTGATCGCCCGCATGGAACGGTCGGAGATGCGGCGAACGAGCCGGAAAAGTCCCGCGAGTGCCGCCATGCCAAATGCCACCTGGAGACCCAGCACCACCTGCGGCGCATGTATCAAGCGCGGAGCGTAAGGAATGAGAAGCGACATTACGATGGAGAGCAACACTCCGAGGTGAAAAACGACGAACTGCGCATACCGCAAGGAATGCTGACGGAAGCTGGCCAGCGTCCATGGCATCGCGATCATCAAAAGCGAGAACGCGGCGCCGCGCTTTGCGTTCGAGGCTCCCGCGGGCGCCTGGCGGTCGCGTCCCGCGGGGAAGCTGAGAATCCAGCGAATTTTCAAGACGTACACCGAAGCCATGAACACGAGGGTTGCAATCTGCAGGTTACCCTCAGCGAATTTGAGCAGCGGAGTCAGTTCGTGCATCGGATCAGATCCTTTCCGCCGAAAGGGCTTCGAGACTGGGCTGAAACGCGCTGAACTCGTGCGTATCCAGCACGCAAATGATCACTTCAGACACGCTGCTTGCCTCGGCGAGGAACCGGCTGATCTCTTCGAGCATTACTCGGGCACATAGGTCCAGCGGAATGCCGTAGAAGCCGGCGCCCATCGGAGGAAAGGCGATGCTGGTGAGACCCGCCGCAGCGGCAGCATCCAGAGCGGCCCGCATCGTCTTCCGCAGTTTGGGCTCGCGATCCGGCTCCTGAAATTTTGGCCCGCAAGTGTGGACGATGTGGCGCGCCTGCATGCCTCCGGCGGCGGTCACAACTGCCTCGCCCATTCCAATCCGGCCGATTTTGCTCAGCTGTTCCTTGATGGCTGCGCCACTGCGTGCCTGGATGGCCGTGCCGAACCCGGTTCCGAGTTCGAGATCTTCGCGCGCATAAAAGACGAGCGCGTCCATGGGCAGCGCCGTCAGGTCGCCTTTTTCGAGTCGGATGAGCTTTCCGTGCAGATTCGACACAACAGGTTCCGCGGTGAGCCCCAACGAACTCATGGCCTACCTCTCGTCTGCAACGCCACTTCCCGCACGAAGATTGGGGTGCGGGTGAGTGCATCGGCTTCAGGGATTGAGTTGGCTAGAAAGTATCACAAAATATAGCAATCGATCAAGCAGAGGGCTCCGCAAGCGGAAGACGCGAAGCCAAGTCTCACGAATTCGGGCCGTGATCAGGGAGCGGGCTTTGCGGTTGCCAGCTTGAGTTTGCAGAAGATGAATGGCGCGAAAAACATGCCCGCGAAACTGGCTGCGGCTAAGCGGAGATAGTCGAGCGCTGAGCCAATGATCGACGCGTTGCCGGCAAACGGAGCGAATGCGGCATTGAAGACAAGCACGACGGCGAGCATGATGGCGATCGACAGAATGTAGCGGAGAAGCTTAGTTGCCGGGCTTCCGCTGCGCGGGTCGAAGTTTACGACGCGCAACTCGAGCGGGCAGGCGATTACGATACCGGTGAGCCAGCCGAAGTTGCCGGTCAATTCCCGCACCTGGTTGTCGATCTGCCAGCCGTTGAGAACGAATATAAGGAGCCAGATTGCTGCGCTGCCTGCGACGGTGATGGCGATCTGCAAGCCGTGCGGGACTTTGCTCCACAGTTGCGCGAGCGTGCCCGTGTAACGGGATGCGACGAAGCCGAAGAGAAGGCCGATTGCCCAACCCAGAAGAACATCTTCAACGTAGTGCACGCCGAGATAAGGGCGCGAAACGCCGATGAGGACGATAAGAAGCACTAGCCCCAAGCGGACGAAGCGGTTTCGGGTAAAAGCGATCAGGTAGGAATAGAAGGCGCCGGAGCCCATGGCGTGACCCGACGGCGTGGAATACTCAAGAACCAACGTTTTGGCTTCGGACGGAGAAACTGCCCACTTCTGTTTGTAGGTTCCGTCGGCAACGAAGGGCCGCGGATTCTTGATGAGGATCTTCAACAGATCGTTGAAGGCCATGGTCAGCAAAACCACCACGATAAGGCGCACGGCGAGGCGCTTATCCCACATCACATAGAGAAGAATAGTGAAAAAGAAATAGAAATTGGCCGAGCCGAAAAAGCTTGCGGCGTGAAAGAAGTGAGTGAGGTAAACGTTTCTGTGGTCGGCCAGAAACTGCACCAGGGCCAGGTGAAAGTGCAGATGGATCATGGTGCTGTCTTGATCGCCTCCGCGTGGACCGGCCGGTTGTCATTGCATTCATTCGCAACGTCCCAATTGACATAAATGGGATTGCCGATGAGCCACAGTTTCCCGTCAGGCCCTGTGACTTGCGCGCGAAACCAGTGGCGGCGTCCGTCACTCGTCCAATGCAGCGTTTGCGTGGAGTCTGCGGTGAAGGTGGCGACGCCTGGCGGGAGTGCGACGTCCTTTCCATCCTCAACCCAGTGCATTGTTCCGCCTGCGGCAGCGGTCACATGCGCGGAAAAATAAAGTTGATCGCCTGTTGCCGTGCTCAGCGTGTCTCCCGCATGGGCGATGCGAGCGTCTGCATGCACCGTCACTTCGAGAAGCCGATCGTGGGTTCCAGTTACGTCAATGAAGACGTGGCCGGCACGGATGCCGTCGAGAATCGCCGGCGTGGAGAGCTCCGCTGCATACACAACGGTGGTCGGGCTGCCGATGGAGCCGGTTTGATCGAGCGGTTGCATAGGACGGTGATTGTCGCTTCCACCGATTCCCGTGAGACGGCATCCGCGATCGAGTTCCCGGTTCCAGAAGGGAAGGTCGGAGAGACCGCTCCGTTCGCTACCTCCGTTCACCGCTTCGACGCCGGTGAGCAAATGCATGTCGACCGGCGTCGAAGGCGTCCATCCGCAACCGAGGCAGATTTCGCCGCTCGGCGCCAGCGGGTGATTGATCGAGGTGATGGCGCCTACGCGTGCGGCGCTTTGCAGCAAAGTGTTCACATCGGGAACCGTGCGGCCATCGAGACGGAAGTCGATGAAATCCGTACTGCCAAGAAAGTTGATGTGGCCTTGAAAGGTTGTAATTTCGCGGCCGGGAATCAAAAGCAGCTTGTCGAAGTAAGGCTGCAACTCCCGCATCGCATCGTATTGCGAGCTGGCATTGTGATCGGTAATGGCGATGAAGTCGAGGCCACGGCGGGCGGCGGCATCCACGGTAAAGAAGAGCGGGCAGGGAACCATTTTTCCCGTCTGACTGGGACATTGGCCGTCACTGTGCGCGGTATGCATGTGCAGGTCGCCGCGAAACCACGCGGGTCCAGCGCGTAGCGGCTCACGGAGGACCGGCGGCAGCTCTGCCACTGCGCCGCTGCGCGAGAGGTAGACATGAATGGTGTAATGCGACTCAACACCGGAGCGAATGTTGGGCACGCCGATCAGTGCATTCCAGGTACCGGATGGAATGGCGCCCGGTAAACAGGAAGGCGTGGCATCGGAGAGACCGACCGTGAGCGTGGATTTATTGCCACCGCTCCAGCAGCGCAGCCCAGCGGGATCGAGCAGTCCGAGATCGAGAGCGGTGTGCTGTTCTTTTTCAGTGTAGCCAAAGGTGATGGTCACGCGCTCCGTGCCGTCGGGCACCGCAAAAGGGACTTGCACATAACTCTGGTTCTCGGAGCCGCGCACGACGCCATGGAGGACGAAATCAGAGCCGGAAGCATCCGCGGCGGGAGGTGCTTGCTGCGCGAAAGCGGAGACGGCGGCGAGAGAGAAAACCAGAAGGACGCGAAATAGTGCTGCAAATCGAAAGAACAATCTTGCGTGTCGTGACGAGTTCTTCTGCATATAAGACATTTCCATGATTCGATAACGCGTAAGTGGGCTGGCCGGGATTGGTATCGGCTATTATAGCCAGCTTGATCCTGGGCGGCGAGGCTTCAGAAAGAAAGGCCCGCATCCGATGCGATGTTCTGCGCCGGATGCGGGATTGAGGCTAAGACACTTTTGGGAGGCCCCGTGTCTTAGAAGGAAAGTTTGAGCGCCAATTGAATGGTGCGGGCGCCATTGTTCCCGTTGCTGTTCTTCGTTGCCGAGATATTGCTGAAGCCACCGGCCTGGAAATTCAAACTTCCCGGCTGCGCGAAGGGCGGCGTGTTGGTGGTGTTGAAGAATTCCGCACGGAACTGCAGAATCGTCATTTCTGTGAAGTTGAAATTCTTCAGCATTGACGAATCCAGGTTGTTGAAGTGCGGTCCGCGTACCTGCTGGATGCCGCTGGTGCCGAGCGGCGAGTAATCGACCTGTCCAACCTGGGTAGCCGTAGGCGGCTGAGCGAACGCGCTGGGGCTGAGCCATTGCGTAAAGTTATGCGGTCCGGCATAAACACTCTGTCCGGCTACCACGTTGGCGGAGCAACCGAAGTCAGCCGTTGTGGCTGTGGGGCAAGTGACCGTGAGCGGCTGTCCGCTTTGGAAGGTATAGAAGCCGTTGATCTCCCACCCGCCCACGATGAGATCCGCAGCTTTGTCGATAGAGCCGCCGAACTGCTTGCCGCGGCCGAAGGGCAGGCTATAGGTGGCAGCGGCGTGCCACAGGTCGGTGGCGTCGGCATCGCAGAGGCCGTAGTCGCCCTGGAGGCCGAAACCAGCCAGCCATTGGGCACGATAACCTGCGTTGAACTCCGAGTTCTGCGGCGCGTGCTGGTCGCCCGTGCAGCGGGACAAGGTGTAGTTGGCCAGCACCGTTAGCCCCAAGCTCATCTGGTGCTGATAGGTGATCTGCAGGGAGTTGTAGCTGGTGTTGGCGTTCGTGGTTTCGTAGGTGCCGTTCCGCGCCATGTACGGGTACGGAATATACAACTGGGTGTTTTGGCCGGGAGGCAAGATGATCGAGTTGCTGTTCGAGGCTCCCAGAATATCCAGGTGACGGCCCTGGGTCGCAACATAGCCCGCTTGGAGCGCGTCGTGGCTCGTGAATTGATCCTCGACGGTGAAGTTCTCTGTTTGTATCATCGGGGTCTGGTAGTTGGGCTGGCGGCCGTTGAGAGTCGCGCCGAGATAGTCGCTACCGATGTATTGGCCTCCCACGCAAGTGCTGAGGGGCAGAGTGGAGCAAGAGACCGGCGTCGTTGTGTACGGAGTCGGGCTTTGCAGCGTGGTCGGACTGGCGAAGTTGTAGTTATTGAAGGTATTTTCCAGGGTCGCCGGAGCGTTCGAAGTACCGGCCAGCAGCGGATGGTTGGAGTCGGGAGAGGGGACGGTCTGCGTGTAGCCAAAGGGATAGTTCAATCCCAGCGTGCCGCCGTAACCGAGGTTGCCCAGCGCTCCATAGGCCGTGCCGAAGCCTCCCCGTACCACCAGCGTGGGCCGCAGCTTGTAGGCAAACCCCACGCGTGGCGCGAAGTTGGTCTTTTGAGCGTTGCCGAGTGCAGCGTTTCCAGAGCACACGATATTGATATTGCTGAGGGCAGCCACGGTATTGAAGACCGTGGCCCGCGGGGTTGAGCAAGTCCCGTTAGGAATGGAGAAGTTTGCGGTGAGGCCGTTGCCGCCCGCAGGAACGAAGTTGGACTGGAATCCACGGGTTTCGGTGTAGGGCGTGAACAGATCCCAGCGCACGCCAAGATTCAGCGTCAACTTTGGATCCACCTTCCAGTCGTCCTGGAAATAGGCGCCAATGTACCAGCGATGGTCGTCGGTGACAGGAAGGTTGGAGGCGGAAAATCCGTTCTGGCCGCCGACCAGGTTCACGCCATTTCCCGCACCGTACTCGTAGTTGATGGGCGTCAGCAGCAAGTCGCTGATGCCGTTCAACCCCGAACTCTTGTTCGAGATGTCAGTGTATTGGCCGTTGAAGCTCATGTCGCCACGGCCTTGTGGCGGCTGCGAGATGTTGCCCTCCAGGTCGTCCACCTGGATACCCGTCTTGAAGGCGTGATTGCGCCAGAGCTTGGTGACCCCGTCAACGTACTCCAGGCTCCATACATATTGCAGCGTGGGTGAGTAGTTGCCGACGCCGAGTGCCCTGAGCTGTGAGCCAATGGAGATGACAGGCAAGCCCCCGTTGCCGGCCGCCTGCGGAACGCCCTGGATGCCGTACTCGAGGGGGATATTGCAGGTACCCGGCCCCGGATTCACCGTTCCCGAACAGGCTGAGCCTCCGTAGTCGTTGCCCCAGACGGACACCTGGAGCTTGTCGCTGTGGACCATGCCTACGTGAAATTGATTGGTGAGCGTGGGAGTAAGGATGCGCGTGTAGCCAACCGCCCAGGCCCAAGCCGGCAGGCTGTCGACGCGTCCGCCGCTATCGCCCGCGCCAACTCCGGGGAAATACGAGGGTACGTCGGCGGTCAGGTAGCTCCGGTCATAAACGCCGAACAGAATGTTCTTGGGGCTGATGTCGGCATCGATGCGAATGTCGTAGGTGTTGGTGTTTTTGTCCTCAATGGGAACGTAGCCCTGGAAATCATTGACGAGGCCGGAGGCTGTCGCCTTCGGATACAGGCCCAGAATCTTGACTGCGTTCGGATCCTGGCGGCTGGTCGGGATAACGTTGAGAGCGGAGAGGAGAACACCGCCGGCGTCCTGAGTGAAGTCGGTTCTGGTAACGCCCGTGAAGCTGGTGCAGCCGCCTGCCGCAGTGCAGTTATAGAACGGATCGCGCACGTAGCTATTGGGTGTGCCGGTGAGTCCGGTTACCGGGTCAACGCCGGAGCCTGGAAGCAGGCGCGTTGAAGCCGGATCCAGGATGGTGCCGTTCGAGAAGACGCGGCCCAGTGCGTCGGTGTGGCAGCCAGTGGTGACACTGGCGCTGCAGGTGCTCGAGGTGTTGTAGGTGATGTTGTCTTGCAGGTTAGTGAAATTGCTGCTCACCATGCCCGCGCTGGGCACAGTCAAATTGCCGTCCGGCTCCGGCAGGACGTAGCGACCGCCCTGGTAATCGGTGAACCAGAAGAGCCTGTTCCTGCCGTTGACAAAATGCGGGATCAGGACCGGGCCGCCGGCCGTGAAGCCGAAGAGGTTCTGGTGATAGGAAGGAATGGGATTGGCGGTACAGGTTGAGCCGCTGCAGGTGCGGTTGAAGAAATAATTCGCGTTCAGATCGTTGTTGCGGACGTATTCCCACAGATCGCCGTGCACCCCATTGGTGCCGGATTTGAGCGACGCGTTGATGACGCCGCCGGTGGAGTGGCCGAATTCGGCGTTGAAGTCGCCGCTCTGCAGCGTGAATTCCTGGATGGCATCAGGCGGCGGGACAATGGCGGCGTTGGTCCCGGTATAGTTGCCGCCGTAGAACTCGATGTTGTCGTTAATGCCGTTCAGGCGGAAGTCGTTTTGCCATTCGTCGACGCCATTCACCCTGAAATAAGCAGACGAAGAGCTGCCTGCGTCGGCGGTGCCGTTCCCGCCAGCGCCGGTTCCGGTCGCATCCGTATTGACGCCGGCGGACATTTGCGCCAACGCGCCCCAGTCACGGGTGACAAGCGGCATGTCGTTCACGGTTAGATTGCTGATGGATTGGCCCACCTGGGCGTTTTCCGCTTCCAGGAGCGGGGCTGCGGCAGTGACAGTGACACTCTGCTGCACGTTGCCGGTGGCTAAATGAATGTCGACGGTGATTACCTGCTGCACCTGCACAATCGCGCCGTGCACGACATACTTCTGGAACCCGGGGGCCTCAGCCTCAACCGTGTAGTTGCCTGGAAGCACGCCATCGAATACATAGGTACCGGTCGCTGTGGACTTGGTTGTGGTTTGTGCACCGGTGTCGTTGTTGATGAGCGCAATCGAGGCCTTTTGCACGACCGCTCCGGACGGATCTTCCACCGTTCCAGTAACCTCTCCTCGATCAAGCTGTGCTGCCAGGCGGCCCGGAAGGCACAGAGCAAGAAGCGTGACCACAAGGGTAAGCCATGGTCCGGCAATTCTGAATTGCTGTTTGATGTTCATGATGCTTTGCTACCTCCAATTTCAAGTTTTTACACGTTTGCACTCGTCCACACTTCGGCGAGCAGCGCAACGATATTGCACTTACTATGCGCGCGGGAGTGTTTACCCTAAGTGCATGCACGTGTATACACTAGTGTTCACGGCGCTTAATTATTTGATTGAAAAGGACTTGTTGACTGTTTGAATTGTTGGTAAACTGTGGAAATTGTTCGAGGGGAAGGCCCAATTCTGCGGGTTTTTTGCGGGCGGCCGATGTAGGCTATGATGCAGCAGATGAAGGAACGTGATTACGCGCATTGCAATCGCGTTACAAGCCCCATTGAGAATGTGGTCGCGACGCGTTGCGATATGGCCAGGACGTGCCCGCATGATGCGAGCGATTGACTAATTTCATCCTGGCTTGGACGGAATTGAAATTGCATTCAACTCTGCGCAATCTGCAGACGACTTTGTTGGATCACCAGAATATTGGGTCAAGCCGTGCGCCCTTGCATAACAGTTGAACCGGAGACCGCTCCCTGTCCTTGGACGAAAGCCAGGAGATAAGGCTCATGGATCACTTTGCCGCCGTCCAATCGAAGACCAGGATGACTCTTCCCGATGAGGCATGGCCGTCGAGTCTGCATGAAGATCCTTATTGGGCCCTGGCGCAGCGTGTGATCTCCGGGCCAAACTTCGCCCGGTCGCCCTTGCTTACAAAGTTTTTGTTATTTGTGGTCGCCGAGACCCTGGAAGGGCGGGGAAACGAGATCACAGAGCACCAGATCGGCGTGCAGGTCTTCGACCGGCCGGCGGATTACCGCACGCTTGAGGACAACATCGTTCGCAGCTATGCGCGCCAATTGCGCAAGCGGCTCGCAGAGCACTTTGCGGACCAGGGCAGTGCGGAACCGGTGCGCATCGACATTCCGGTGGGCGCGTATGTGCCGGTGTTTCTTCCCACTATTGAGGAGGTCACGCGGGAAGAGATGACGGGGTCTCCGGCAGCGGCTCCGGGCCAGATACAGCCTCATGCGGTGCCTGCGCGCACTGCGGAACCAGCGACAACGGTG
Source organism: Occallatibacter sp. (assembly GCA_050013775.1). Lineage (GTDB taxonomy): Bacteria > Acidobacteriota > Terriglobia > Terriglobales > Acidobacteriaceae > Telmatobacter. The sequence continues at coordinate 37,085 of JBEKEP010000003.1, forward strand.
CAATCAACGGCAGTACGCTGGACGCTGGGCGCAGTTCTGGCTGTGGCTTATAGCGCGGCGCTGATTGCCGCAACCTGGTATGCCGCCAAACGATCGCTGGCGCCGCCCGTGTCGCAAGAGCCAGCGCACGCGTTGTGGGCCGAGCTATTCAGCGGTCCCGAAAACAGCTATATCGTTCCGTCCGATGCGGGATTCAATCTTCTCGAAGACCTTTCGCGCCGGCCTGCGCCGTTGGCGGAATACATTTCAGGCAAGTATCAGGAATTGCCACTGTCCGGAGTGGATGCGCACAGCGCCTCGGATTTGCGCTCTCAGCAGTTAACGCCCTTTGTCGATCTGCAGATTGCGGCGGCTCTTGCTCACTTGACGGAGGACGATCCGCAGCGGGTTTTTATCCGCTTTCCGCGCGATCTGCGGCTGGACGACCTGAAGAACGCCAACGCCGTCATCATCGGATCGGTGGGCAGCAATCCCTGGGCCGCGATTGCCGAAAGCAACGCCAACTTCCGCATTGTCGACCGGCCCGGCATGAACGGCGCGCAGATCATCAACCTCAAGCCGCAACCGGGAGAATCCGCGACTTATTCCAGCCGCTGGAATGAACCGGCGCACGAGACCTTTGCGCTCATCGATTTCCTTCCCAATTTAAGCGGCAACGGACACCTGCTGGTTCTGGAAGGACTGGATGTGGCCGGAACCCAGGCCGCGGCCGAGATGCTGTTGTATCCATCGGCCATCGATCCGATTCTGAAACGAGCGACGCGCCCGGATGGCTCCCTGCACAATTTCGAAGTGCTGCTGCGGTCCACAAGCATCGAGTCAAACGCCACCGGGACGCAGGTGATTGCCAGCCGGATTTACTAGCAAATCGCGCCTGGCGCAATTGCCGGAGTTTCGCCTTGCGCCCACTTCACCGCAGCACGCAGGATCGCATTGCCTGCCCTATCAGCTATAGTTTCCAAGGAACATTATCGCGACGGTTGAGGCCTCTCTACTTGAACGGGCCGAAGCCGGCGAGCCGCGAGAACCGCGCAAGCCGCAAGGCAGAGGGGTAAACCGTGAAACGAGCAGTTGGAGTAGTCGCAACTTTGATAGGAATGGCAATGGCGCTTACACCCATTGCACAGGGAGAGATGAAGATGTCGATATGGGGTCATACCGCGGATGGAACCGCCGTCCCGATTTACACGTTAACTAGTGGGCAGATTGAAGTAAGAGTGACCGCGTACGGAGCGCACCTGGTGAGCGTGAGAGCCCCGGACCGCACCGGCAAAATGGCGGATGTTGCGTTGGGCTACGACACACTTGATAAGTATCTGATCAAGCCCAGTCCTTATATCGGCGCCGTGGTGGGGCGCTATGGCAATCGCATTGCGCTGGGCAAGTTCACGCTGGATGGAAAGACCTACCAGATTCCAATCAATAACGGTGCCAACGCGCTGCATGGCGGCCCCGTTGGGTTTGATCAGTATGTATGGCAGGCGAAGGAAGTGCCGGACGGCGTCGAGTTTACGCATGTGAGCCCCGATGGCGACATGGGATTTCCGGGGACAATGACTGCAACCGTTCGCTACACGCTCAGGGGAAATACGCTGCGCCTGGACTACTCGGCAAAAACGGACAAGGACACGGTGGTGAACCTGACCAACCACTCGTACTTCAACCTGCACGGCGACGACCAGGGGAACATTCTCGACCTGGAGGTTGAACTCAACGCCGACCGCTACACGCCAGTGGACGCGGGGCTGATTCCGACCGGAGAGTTGGCGCCGGTTGCGGGCACTCCGATGGATTTTCGCAAGCCGGAGGCGATTGGCGCGCGGATCGATGCCGACAACGAGCAACTGAAGCGCGCCGGCGGGTACGATTTCAACTTTGTGCTGAATGGCAAGCCGGGAACGCTGCGTTTGGCAGCCATCGTGACCGATCCCATGAGCGGACGCAAACTGACTGTCGAAACCACCGAACCGGGCGTGCAGTTCTACTCCGGTAACTTCCTGGATGGCAGCTTCACAGGCAGGCACGACGTGAAGTACACCAAGCACGCCGGATTCTGCCTGGAGACACAGCATTATCCGGATTCGCCGAACCATCCGGACTTCCCGACCACGGAGCTCAAGCCCGGCCAAACGATGGACTCGACGACGACGTTCACGTTTGGAGTTGAGAAGTAGGAACAACCCGCAATTTGTGAAAAGGGCGCCGCCACGAGGCTTTTCTTAGCTTGCGGCGGTTTGCCATTTCTTGAACCAGCCAAGACCGTCTGAAGTTCCCGCGGCGGGAATGTATTCGCAGCCGATCCAGCCTTCGTAGCCGAGCCCATCGATTACATCGAAGAGATAGCTGTAGTTGACTTCACCCGTGTCGGGCTCGTGGCGTTCGGGCACGCCCGCGATTTGAATGTGGCCCACGCGCGTCTGCTTCGGATCGGCGAGATATTTGCGGATCCTGATGGCCAGATCACCCTCTTCCACCTGGCAATGAAAAAGGTCCATGAGGATTTTGAGGTTGGCCGCGCCGATCTCCGCGACGATCGCGTGTGCCTCTTCCTGGCGATTCAGGAAGAATCCCGGAATGTTGCGCAAGGCGATGGGCTCAATGAGCAATTGGATGCCGGCTACCCGCGCCTGCTCCGCCGCCCAGGCAAGATTGGCAGTGTAGACGCCGAGCAAGTGCGCACGATCCATGCCCGGCGGAGGAATTCCGGCCATGGAATGGATGCGCGGGCATTCCATGACGAGCGCATACTCCAGCGCCTGCAGAAAGCCGTCGCGAAATTCTTTTTCACGGCCGGGCAGCGCCGTGATGCCGCGCTCGCCGGCCTTCCAGTCGCCGGGAGGCGAGTTGAAGAGAACCTGTCGTAGTCCGTGCTCTTTGAGTAGAGCGGCCAAAGTGGCTGCCGGATGCTCGTATGGAAACAGGTACTCGACCGCCGTGAAGCCATTGCGCGCAGCTGCGGCGAAGCGGTCGAGGAATTTGTGTTCCTGGTACATCATCGTCAGGTTAGCGGCGAAACGAGGCATGGCATGGACTCCGTCATCAAAGTGTGAGTTGCGTTGAGACGCCGGAATTATTTTTCATGAGCGCTGAGCTGGTCGAGCACGCGCTTCAGGTCGTCGAGCTTCTGGCCGGCTTCAGCCAGTTTACCCTCCGAAGTGAGGCGCTGATAATCTGCGAAGTCGCGACTGGCTTGGCTGATGAGCGCGTTGACACTGGCCGTAGGCTGGGGCGCGCCTGAGGGCGTAGCCGAAGGCGCAGGTTGCTGCGATTCCGTACCGGCGAGCGATGGGGTCTGCGAGCCGAAGAGTGACGCGAGCGCTGCCTCAAAGGTCGGCCCATAGGCAAGGCGATCCTGCAAAGCCAGAACCACTAGCCGCAATTCCGGCATGGGGCTCTGGTTGGCCTGCAGGTAAATCGGCTCCGCATAGAGGAGCGCCCGCCCGCAGGGAATCACCAGCAGGCTGCCGCGGATGACCTTCGAGCCATTCTGATTCCAGAGCGTGAGCTGTCCGGAGAGCTCCCCGTTCTGATCAATACGCGATTCAATTTGCTGCGGCCCGTCGACGAGGCGCGTCTTGGGGAAGTTGAACACCACGGCGGTTCCGTAATGCGCGCCATCGCTGCGAGCCGCGATCCAGCCGATCATGTTGTTACGGCTAATGGGCGTGAAGGGCAGGATCTCGACGAATTCGAGGCCGCCCGATTCTCCAGGCAGAGTCATGAGCACGAAGTTGGGTTGCATGGCCTGCGCGGCCTGGTCGCCACTCTGGCTTGAGCCATTTTCGGTAGCGACGGTCCACTGATCTCCGCGGTTGTAAAAAACCTCGGGGTTGGTCATGTGATAGAGGCCGTACACATCCGCCTGCAGACTCAGCAGCGCTTCCGGATAGCGCACGTGGGCGCGCAGCCACGCGGGCATGGCGGAGGCGTCCTTGAACAGCGCTGGGTAGATGCTGCGCCATGCGGTGACGATGGGGTCGGAAGAATCGAAGACGTAGAAGGTGACCGTGCCGTCATAGGCGTCCACCACAGCTTTCACGCTGTTGCGGGCGTAATTGACCGATTGCCCATAGAGATCGGCAGGCGCGGAGTCAGGATAGGTGGATGAGGACGTGTAGGCATCAATGATCCAGGAGAGTCGTCCATCGTCGCCCACCACAATGTAGGGATCGTGATCGAAAGTGAGGAACGGCGCCAGGGTGGTAACGCGCGCCAGCACGTTGCGCCGCATCAGCAGACGGCTGTCGGCCTTTATGTCGTCGCTGAAGGGAACCTTGCTCAGGTCGCCGCGATCGAACGCAAGCAGCACGCGGCGCATAAAGCCGCCCATCACAATGCCGCCCGTTCCTTCGTAGGTCGAATAACTGTCGTTCTGGCCCTGAGAGTAATTGAATTCCTGTTGGCCGGTTTTGACGTAGACATCGGTGTCGGTCTTTTCACCGAAGTAGATTTCGGGGCGCGTGACCTTGAGGCCGGGCACGGTGCTTTGCACGGGCATGTTTGAGAGATAAAGCGTCGGCAGACCCTCAGCTGAAAATCCGTTGACGGGATTCATAGTGATGCCGTAGCCGTGCGTGTAGATCAGCTTGTCGCTGATCCAGTTGCGGCTGGTGTCGGGCAGTTTGTCCACGTCCAGCTCGCGAACGGCAAGCATCACCTGCCGCAACGATCCGTTGATCTGGTAGCGATCGATATCGATGCCGGGGAATGCATAGTAGGTGCGAATCTCTTGCAGCTGGGTCAACGTGGACTGAAGGGCGCCCACGTCCCAGAGGCGGATGTTTTCAAGCGTCGCCTGATTGTGTTCCGGATCGGCTGCGGCAACCGTGGTCTCAGCGGGGAATTCCTGCTGGGCAAAGAGGTCGAGGCCATAGGCTTGGCGCGTGAGGGCGATGTTGTCCACGATATAAGGCCGCTCGCGGTCCAGCCGGTTGGGATTCACGATGAACGTGCTGTTGTACCATCCAGCCACAGCGACGATGACATAACAAACCACTGCGGGAGCGATGGCCGCTGCCAGCCAGCGCACGCGTAACTTGAGCACGCCTCCGGCGAAAGCAATGACCGCGCCGATGGCAAGCGCCACGCTGATGAACGACATGCCAAGGATCGTGACGTGCGCGTCCGTGTAGGAGACCCCGGAAAAGATCGGGTGTTGGTCGAAAAACAGATCGAAACGGCCGACATACTCGCGAATGGCCAGCGTGAAAAGCAAAAAGCCCAGGGCGGTGGAAACGCCGCGCCACATCGAGGAATCGCCGCCGCCGAAATGCCCGTCGCGCATCCGGCTGCCGCCTGCGGCGATAAGGAAGAGTACCGCGAGAATGCAGATCATCACTGCCAGCGTGAGCAACCATCCGGCGATGAGTTCCCATGCAGGCAAGGTGAAAAGGTAAAAGCCGAGCGGGCGGCCCAGGATGGGGTCAGCGGAATTCGCGGCGGTGGCGGGCGCGTACCAATACAAGGCGAGCGTGGGCCACTGCGATTCCATCGCGAAGCCGGTGGCGATGGAGATGACCAGCGCACCGACGGCGGAAATGGAACGTAGAAACTTTGCGATCGGTAGCTCGATGGGGCGGCCGGCGAAGTAGATGGTATGCGTATCGGGCAATTCGCCGCCGTGATTGTGGCGGAAAGCAAGGAAGGCGCCGAAGAGGACCAGGAAGGTGAGCACCGCAAAGGCTGTGAAAGTCCCCCACTCGAGGCCAAAGGTCTTCCAGAAGACAGGAGCGTAGCCGAGCGAGCCGTACCAGAGGAGGTCAACCCAATAGGAAATGGCAGCACGGCCGCCAATCAGGATAAGGATCACGATCGCGATTGGAAGATAAACAGCAAGTCTCACGCGCCGCGGCTTTTCATGCATCGGCCAATTGATGGTATCGGGCATTTCTTGCTCCACTCAGGCGATTTGTGCGCACTGAGATACGCAAGAATTGTACAGCGCATGTGCGGCGCAGTTCTGTCCAAACGAGCCCACAGTGGCCGCGTCGTTCAGAATCGGGTGGGCTCTAGATCAGCTCGGAGTGGCCGGTGACGCCCAGTTCCTTCACGATCTTGCCCACATCCTGCGAGTGGTTGCGGTGGGCGATGAGCAGCGCGTCTTCCGTGTCGACGACGACCAGGTTCTTCACGCCCACGAGAGCTACAAATTTCCTGGGGCTGAAGATGTAGTTGTCGTTGGCCTCGATGGCCATGTGACCACCCGTGTCAGCGACATTGCCTTCGGCATCGCCGCGCATGCGCGTTTCCAACTGGTACTCGTAGAGAGAGGCCCATGAGCCGAGGTCGTTCCAACTGAACTCGGCGGGAATGCAATAAAGATTCGACAGGTGCTCGCCCTTGGCTGAGCGTGGTTCGAGGACCGCGTAGTCGACGGAGATGTTTTCGCACTTGGGATACGCGCTATGGAAAACCTCGTCGAACTGAGGTGTGCCCCAGGCCGCGGCAATAGATTCAAGCAGCGGAGCGGTTTCAGGCAGGTGCTCGCGGACTGCATTGGCCAGCGTGCGGGCCGACCAAAGGAAGATGCCGGAGTTCCAGTAGTAGTTGCCGGCGGCGACAAACTCCTCGGCGCGGTTCTGATTGGGCTTTTCGATGAAACGGCGCACGTGCAGGGCGGAATCGTCCTTGGTCAGGTCGCCGGTCTCGATGTAGCCGTAACCGGTTTCCGCGCGGGAAGGCTCGATGCCCAATACGACGATGTTTTCGCCGGCCGCGGCTGCAGCAATGCCTTTTTGCAGGGCCTTAAGGAAACGCGGCTCGTCGCTGATGACATGGTCCGACGGAAAAACGCCGAGTATTGCATCTGGGTTGTCGCGCTCAATAAGGAAGGCGGCGAGGCCGCAGGCCGGCGCGGTGTTGCGGGCTACCGGCTCCTGCACGATTTGCGCGGCGGGCATCCCGGGCAACTGGTCGGCAATCTCATGGGCCAGAAACTCGTTGGTGATGATCCACGTTTTGTCGAGCGTTGTCAGTGGCTTGAGACGTTCCACAGTTTGCTGAATCATGGAGCGCTCGCCGTCTAGAGCGAGAACCTGCTTGGCGCGGGCGCGCCGGGAACGGGGCCAGAAACGGGTGCCGCTGCCACCAGCTAATATCACGGGACGGAAATCGATAGCGTTCAACATTGAAGTGCCATAGTACTCGACGAAGATAACGTTTGCACAGGGCAGGGCGAATTATTTTCGAGACGAGTAACCGTCGAGCGGCGCAGCCCGCCTGGAATGCAACTTTGACAGAGCTGCATCCGACGATTGGCTGCATTCCGCGACGGGAAAATCGAAGAAAGATTTAGCTACTTCAAACCGGTCAGGAACTCGCCCATGCGGCGCGTGCCCTCGTCGATGTTCTGCTTGGTCACCGGGTAAGAGATGCGGATGTGCTCGCCGGTCCCGAAGGCCTCGCCGGGCACGGTGACGACGTGGGCTTCGTGGAGTAGGCGCGTGGCCAACTCTGTCGCGGTTTTGATGCCGCCCTTGCCCAGGTATGCCGAGATGTTGGGGTACACGTAGAACGCACCCTCCGGCTTGGTGCAGGTGACGCCGGGAATGGCCGTGACTTTGGCCAGCATGTAGTCGCGCAAGTCGATGAACTCGGCGCGGAACTCAGCCACGCACTGCTGCGAGCCGGTCAGCGCCGCGATTGCCCCCTTCTGCACGAAGCTGGTGGCATTGGAGGTCGATTGCGACTGCAATTTGCTCAGGTTGGCGACCACGGGCTTCGAAGCCAGTGCATAGCCCGCGCGCCAGCCGGTCATCGAATAAGTTTTCGAGAGTGACCCGAGAATCACCAGGTGCTCCTTGGCCCAGGTGAACGAGCCGCCGGAGACAGGCTTGCCTGCATAGTTGACGTAGACGTAACACTCATCCAAAAGCAAAAAAATACCGCGATCGTGGGCGAGATGGACGATGCGCTCCAGATCCTCGGCCGTGACCACCGAACCCGCGGGGTTCGACGGCGAGTTCAGGATGATGGCCTTGGTGCGAGGCGTAATAGCGCGCTCGATGGCGTCCGCAGTGATGCGGAAGCTCTCCGCCTCGCTGGTTTCGAGATACACCACCTTGCCGCCCGCATACTGGATGATGTCCTTGAAGCTGACCCAGTAGGGAACGGGCAGGATGACCTCGTCGCCATGATCGACAAGGATCTGCAGCGTGTTGAACAGAGCCAGCTTGCCGCCGGACGTGAAAATTGCCTCGTCGGTCGTGTAGTCTGAGCCGAAGTCGCAGGCATGGCGCTCGACGATGGCTTTGCGCACGTCGGGAATGCCCGGAACCACGGTGTAGCGGGTGAAATTGGCCTCGATGGCGGCAATAGCGGCGTCCTTGATGTGCCGCGGAGTGGCGAAGTGGGGCTCGCCGGCCCCGAAATCCACCAGGTTGGCGCCCTGAGCGCGCAGTTTAGCCGCCTCGGCGGCCACAGCCATGGTCGCGGATACTTCGATCCGGCCAATGCGATCGGCAAAAACTTTTGCAGGAGCTGTAACTGTCATAACCGTTCTATCTTCGCAGATTTTCGCGCCGCCGCAAAACCGCAGAATTGAGCATTAGGCCGAGGGGGTCGTGCCTTGGTTCTCTCGCGTCTGCTTTGCCGTTTCGATAAGTTTTAGCATTAATTGGGTCGCGGCGGCGAAAGTCGGTCCACCCACGGGATCCTTGCTAAGCAGTTCAGTTGGCCCTTCGCCAAAGTGAAGTCCGCTTGGGGTGAGAATATTCAGGCGCGTAATCCCCTTGCTTGGCGCCGCGCGCCGCGCTTTGTCCCAGGGTCCAATGCGTTGCACGAGAGCGGACGCCTTTTCTAGCAGAGTGTCAATGCGGGGGTCAAGCGAGGAGTTCGGGTGCTCCCAAACCACGCCGGCGTTGCTAAAGTTCCAGTATCGCGCGCTGTGATCGGAATACGCTGCCAGCAAATCCAGCCCTTTCGGCATGCCGACCTCAACAACCACACCGAGCACAATTTTTGATTGTTCCTTCGGCGGAACTACCCCAAGGTTGCGCAGTAAATGCCATGCCTGCATTCGCTGGCGAGATTCGAATTCGGGTGTTTCGGTGATTTGACGAAGAATTTGGACGGCTTCGTCGATTTTTTTCGCCTCGGCGAGATCTCTTGCCCGGAAAAATAACGGCCACGGTCCAACTTCTCGCGCCGTGGCGCCCAGGGTTTCGGGCGGCCAAGTTTCTTGGTCGCCGAAAAGAGTGTCTCTCATGGTTAAGCTGACCGGCGTTGAGGCTTTCTTGCCGAAGTTAAACATTCAAGTGCTCCGCCAGTTCACTGTCCGTTCTTGATGCGCGCGCGGAGCCGCTTGAGCACGTTGGGAGGCACCAGTCCGCTTACGTCGCCGCCGAAACTGAAGACTTCTTTCACCATCCTTGAACTGACAAAGGAGTACCGGCCTGCCGGTTGCAGAAAGACGGTTTCGACCTCCGGAGCGAGGCGGCGATTCATGAGAGCCATTTGGAACTCGTGCTCGTAGTCGGAGATGGCGCGAATACCGCGCAGCACAGCTGAAGCGCCATGCTCGCGCGCGAAGTCGACCATCATGCCGTCGAACGTGGCCACAGAAACATTACCGATGCCGGCTGTTGCTTCGATGAGCATCTCCACGCGCTCATCGACCGTGAAGAGAGGATTCTTGACCGGATTCACGAGAATGGCGACGGTCAGATGGTCGAACAGCTTGGCCCCGCGATGGACCAGGTCGACATGACCGTTCGTGGGCGGATCGAAGGTGCCGGGATAGAGGGCTCTGACGGGCATGGCGTCTCCAAAGGGATTCTACGGCATTTGCGGGTTCACCGGGGCCAGAAGGCGGGACGCTGAAGGAACGGAGCGGATGCCCGCTTTGGCTACTTGGCCTTTAACGTCATGCCGCTGATGGGAGCAGGAAGAGCGCAGCCCGAGTTCCGCACACCGGCCAGAAACGACGCTATGGTTTGCGTGACCACCGATTCCACCTTGTCGCTGCCGGGTCCGTTGCCGGCGAAGTTCATGTGCGTAGCGCCGTCGATCACACCTTCCCACTGGCAGTGGGACACTGTGCCGGGCAGATTGGACCAGGGAACCAGGCGCGCCTTCGGGCCGCCCTTGAGCGACTGATCTCTGGTTCCCGTGAGGATCAGAATGGGATTGTGAATGTCGTTCCAGGCATTCTGCGCGAAGACCACGCCGGGGCCTTCAGGCGACAGGGCAACATAGGCGTCAAAACGATTCTGGCCGGCGGGCGGTGACGTGACTCCAACGATATTCTTCGCGCCGGCTTCAAGCATGACGGTTTCCGCGCCCATGGAGTGGCCAAGCAGCACGCGAAAAGGCGATTTGCACTGGCCATCGGCCCACTTGAGCACCGCATCCACGTCGAGCAGGCGGTCGCCCTCCGCGGTGGGGTCCTCTACAAGAGCGTCGAGACCGTGGATGAAGCCATATTTGCGCATGTCGCTGCGCAACGCCGGAAATCCGCTCTCCGCGTGCCCCATGACGACGGTGGTGAAGCCGTTTTGTGACATCGCCTGGGCGAGATAGCGATAGCCGTCCTCGGAGCCGCCGGCGCCGTGCGAGATAACAGCAAGCGGCGCACAGCCGGAGCCCGCGCCTACGGCAGGGTAAAGCATGAGCGGCGTGAGATGGCCATCGGATCGCGGCACGGTCAGGTGCTGTTGCGCGGTGAGAAGATTCGCCGCGCAAAGAACTACGTGCAACGGCAAGATCAACCAATGAAGAGAAATGCGCATGATCGTCCTTACCTGCTGCGTACTGGTGGATAGGACACCAATTGCGCGTCGATGTCGCGGTGACATAGCTTCCGGCGCTGGCCGGCGCCTAACGCTGCACGCGATGCAACGCGATTTGCACGGGCCCCGGCGGACGGAACAACGGACTGCGCGAAGGATCCGAGCCATCGGGCGGTGGACCGACTGCCGGGCGCGAGGCCTCGGACTCGGGCGCAGGCCGCGGCGAACGCTGACCGAAGTTTGGCGTTCGCTCGAGTTCGATCGTTTCTCCGTTCGTGTGGCCAGAATACGTGCCATTTCCGGCCTTGAAGCTGACATTTGCGCCATCGACCTGGCCGTCTGTAATCGGGGTGGACGCGCCGCTGCCGCCTGCGCCTTCCACAGTTCCCGTCAGCGTGCTGCCGTCCTGAACTAAAACGAAGAGCTGCGTGCCGCCGTCCTGCACGGGCCTCCACAGGCCGGTAATGCCCGCGCCCCTGGGAACTTCGGGTTCCCACACGGCCACCTGTGGACGCAGTTCGACCTTTCCTGCCCAAATAGTTGCCTGCGCCGGAGTCAGACCCGGCGACGTGGCTTCGACTGTGATGCTATCTGGCGACTTCGCGGATTGAACGATGGCCATGCACAAGCCACTGAACGCCTTGCGCGATGTGCCCTTGTCGGATTCCTGATTGGTAGGATCGCCGTTGCCAACGCCAATCAGCTTTCCCGCACCGATGACCTTGAATGTAACCAGGTTGTCGGTGATGGGCACAACGCGGCCCCGTGCATCGCGCACTTCCACGGCGAACATGGCGACATCTTCGCCATCGGCGGAAATCTCCGCACGGTCGGCATAGATGGCGAGGGCGGCGGGAGCGCCCGTGGTTTCGCGCCGGGTTGTCATCACCAGCTCACCATCTTTGAAGCCGCGCGCTTCGATGACTCCGGGTGCGTAGGGCACGTTCCAGGCGAGGTGCGAGTCCTTCTTCATCTCCTGCGCGCCCAGGCTTTTGCCGTTCAGGAAGAGTTCGACCTTCTCGATGTTCGAGTGCACCCAGACGGCGATTTCCTTGCCTTCCATGCCCGGCCAATTCCAGTGCGGGAAGAGATGCAGAACGGGTCTCTCAGTCCACCACGCTTGGTAGTAGTAAAAGGTGTCCTTGGGAAACCCGCAGATGTCGATGATGCCGTACTGCGAGCTGATGTTGGGCCAGCCATTCGGCGAGGGCTCGCCGCGATAGTCGAAGCCGGTCCACACAAAGCCGCCCGCCAGCCAGGGGCGTGCGTCACAAAAGCTCCACCAGCCCTCGGCCGAAGCGCGGCCGGTTGTGGTGTAGGGATCGTAGGAGCCGACGTAGCCCTTGTCGTAGTCGGTGACGTAGATGCCGCGCGTGCACACGGCGCTCACTGTTTCCGTGCCGATGACAGGCTTGCCGGGATGCGCGTTGTGATAAACCTCGGCGCCGGGATCCGCGTAGTTGTAGCCGATGACATCACAAACCGCGAGGCCGCCGGTGCCGATGGCGCCCGTGGGTGCAATGGAGACGGGGCGCGATCCATCGTGCCGATTGGCGACCTCCTTCATTGCCGTGAGAATGAGCACGCCGCGATCGGTGTTGGCTATGCCTTCCTCGTTGCCCATCGACCACATGAAGACGCTGGGATGGTTGCGGTCGCGGCGAACGAGATTTTCAAACTGGCTCAGGCCCTCGGGATTCGACGACATCATGCGCGTCTCGTCAAACACCAGAATGCCTAGATCGTCGCAGGCATCGAGCAGCGCCGGCGTGGGCGGATTGTGCGAGGTCCTCAATCCATTGGACCCCATTTCGATGAGCTTCTTCATGCGGTAGGTCTGCACCGCGTCGGGCAGCGCCGCGCCCAAGCCCGCATGGTCCTGGTGATTGCAGGTGCCTTTCACTTTGACCGGCTTGCCGTTGAGCAACAGGCCTTCTTGAGCATCGACCTTGATGGAGCGAATGCCAAAAATCGTTTCGTAGCGATCGACTACATCGCCGCCCACGCGCACTTCCGTGACCAGCAGGTACAGGTTCCGGTCCTCCAGTGACCAGAGCTTCGGCTGGCCGACGGTCATCTTCTGTTCGTAGGTCTGCTCCGAGCCGGCGGGAATGGCAACCGTTGCCGTCACCATTTTGCCTGCGGTCTTGTTCCTGGGATCGAGAACGGTAGAAACCACGCGCGCACTGGCGTTGGAATGGCCGTGGTTGTTCAATTCTGTGCGGATAGAGAGTGTAGCCGAGCCGGGCCTGACTTCAGACGCGACGAAAGTTCCCCATTGCTTCACGTGGACGGGATTGGTTTTGACTAGCCAAACATGGCGATAAATTCCCGCACCCTCGTAAAACCAGCCGTCACTCTCGGTTGCGTCCACGCGCACCAGGAGGACATTTTTTCCACCGGGATTGGCGAAATCAGTGACATCGAAACGGAAAGGATCGTAGCCGCCGCTGTGCTGGCCAATGTAGAAACCGTTGAAGACCACCGTGGTCTCGCGATAGGCGCCGTCGAATTCGAGAGAAATCCGCTTGCCTGCGTCCGCTGCAGGTATTTCGAAGACGCGCCGGTACCAGCCGATGCTGGTGGAAGGGTAATTGCGGCCCAGAGGATAGAAGCCTTTGCTGAGCAGCGCAGGATCGTTGGTAAACGGCAACTCGATGGCCCAATCGTGCGGCAGATCGAGCGCTTTCCAGTCGCTGTCGTCGAAGGCGAGGGAACTGGCGGCGAGAAAACCGCCCGTCTTTTGAAAGTTGCCGGCTCTGCCGCTGCCGAAGCCGAAGTCTTTGGTCGCATCGCACGCGTCGCCGAGATGAAAGCGCCATCCGAAATCGAGCAGCAGACGTTCGCGCGCCGAATTGGGCTGCGCCGGTTTCTGCGCAGCGCCCGATTTGTCCGCAGGAAGGGGACCGGCAGTTTCCGTGGCAGCGTGCATCGCGGCTGCAACTGGGTTCATACCGCTGGCCGCGGCGGCAACGGCGGGCGCCAGCAGGCTGCCTTTGAGCATTTCCCGGCGTGAAAAGGCTTTCATCCCACCCTCCTAAGAATCGGGGCTGCGAGAGAATTCTAGTCGATTCCGAGGGGTGCTACCCTTTGCGGCCGCGCACCGCTTCCTTGGCCTGGACTTCGCCCCCTGCTGGAACCTCGGGCACTTCGGCCTTGGCGGCGCCAATGCCGAGTTGCTTCCGCAGCTCAGCGTCCATCTTGGCGAAGACTTCCTTGTTTTCTTTGAGGTATGTCCGGGTGTTTTCGCGCCCTTGTCCAATGCGTTCGCCGCTATAGCTGTACCATGCGCCGGACTTCTCCACGATATTGTGGGTCACGGCCAGGTCGAGCACGTCGCCCTCTTTGCTGATGCCCTCGCCGTAAAGTATGTCGAACTCGGCCTCGCGGAAAGGGGCGGCCACCTTGTTCTTCACAATTTTGACTTTGGTGTGCGAGCCGACCACGACGTCGCCTTCTTTAACAGCGGCGATGCGCCGGATATCGATGCGCACCGAGGAGTAGAACTTGAGCGCGCGGCCGCCGGTGGTGGTTTCGGGGTTGCCGAACATCACGCCAATCTTTTCGCGGATCTGGTTAATAAAAATGAGTGCGGTACGCGACTTGGAAACCGTGCCGGTGAGCTTGCGCAGCGCCTGCGACATCAGTCGAGCCTGCAGGCCCATATGGCTGTCACCCATCTCGCCGTCGAGCTCGGCCTTGGGAACCAGCGCGGCGACGGAATCCACGACCAGCACGTCGATCGCGCCGGAGCGGACCAGGGCTTCGGTGATTTCCAGGGCCTGTTCGCCGCTATCGGGTTGCGAGACCAGCAGATTGTCGACATCGACGCCGAGTTTCTTGGCGTATCCGGGATCGAGCGCATGTTCCGCGTCGACAAACGCCGCCAGACCGCCCGCTTTTTGTGCTTCGGCGATGATCTGCAGGCAGATGGTTGTCTTGCCCGAGGACTCGGGACCGAAAACCTCTGAAACGCGGCCTCTCGGGACGCCGCCTACGCCCAACGCGGCGTCAAAACTGATGGAGCCGGTGGAGATTACGGCAATCGGCAGCAACGCCTCACGGGAGCCGAGCCGGACAATCGACCCCTTTCCGAACTGTTTCTCAATCTGTGCCAGGGCTAGTTCTACGGCTTTGGCGCGGTCGTCGACTATGGCCATTGGGAGGGCTCCTCAAGAATGCTCGCCCTGCGCATCTCGTGCTTTCTCTGCAGGAAACGGCGAGGGGCTTAATTTGGATTTCGATGGGATTGTAGCAGGATGGGACACGGAAGAATAGGAGAAAGTGGCGAAGAAATGGAGAAAACTACAACTTGCGAAAAATGTGCTATTTAGCCGGATTGGCATGCAATTCCATGAATCTGTTCGTGTCCGCCGATGAGGTTAAACGGTGTATGCGCCCACGCGGGTTTCTCGGCCGGTGAGGGCATCGCACTGGCGGTCCAGAACCTCATATTCGCTGTCGTGATCCTTGCGAAAGGCGCGAAAAGCCTCCTCGCTGGTCCAGCGGTCAATGGTGAGGTAACTACCTGGAATATAAGCATCTCGGAGCAACTCGGTACCCTTGTAGTCGGGCGACGTGTGGAAAAGCTTTGCCCAGGCGCCTTCGGGCCCATATGCGGCCTCGAAACCGGCCACTCTATCCTCAGTAATCTCAAACTGCCAGACCACCACAAACATTGGGAACCCCAATCTTGTCTTTATGGTAGCGCAAAGGCGGCAAGCCGCGAAAACATGCGTCTTACTGAGTCCACCCGGCATCCAATCCGTGTACCGAATTGTGAAACTCCGTCTCTATACAGGGCGCATACTTAGGATGGCTGTACGTGCGAGGAGTAACCTTCCCCTTAGGTCGCCCGATCGCCGCTCCGGCCGTTCTGAAAAATCTGATCAGGGCTTTCTATCGGGCTGCTGAAGCACGAGCAGACACGCACAGCACATCTTTCGGCGGGGAAACCGGATACGGATGCGAGGCACTTTCCACCTCCGCGCTCCGGCGTACGCAACGAGTTCTTAAGACTTCGAAACACGGTTCACTGTGAGGGATCTATGAAGGCTGCTCGCTATCCTGGCATCCGCGTCACCGCCAACGGAAATCAACTGGTTGCGTATCACACCGAAACTCGCATTGCCGACGCCGGTGTGTTCTATCCCATTACGCCTTCCACTGAAGGCGGCGAGCTTTTCCAGCAGGCGTATGCGGAAGGCAAGCTGAACGTCTTCGGTGGCAACACGATTGCCATTGAGACGGAAGGCGAGCACGCGGCCCAGGGCGGCGCCATTGCGCACTCGGTGTGCGGCAAGCGCGTGGTCAACTTCACTTCAGGCCAGGGAGTGGTCTACGGCGTGGAGCAGTACTACCACGCGCCGGGCAAGGGATCGACCATGGTGCTTGAGGTGGGCGCGCGCGCGTTGACCAAGCATGCACTCAACGTCCATTGCGGCCACGACGATATTTATGGAGCCCTCGACACCGGCTGGATCATGATTTTCGGCAAGGATGCGCAGCAAGCCGCCGACCAGGCACTGATTCTGCGCCGCGTGACGGAACTTGCGCTCACGCCCGGCATGAACATCATGGACGGGTTCCTGACCACGCACCTGGAGCGCACCTTCTACAAGCACGAGTCCGAGTTGATCCGCGAGTACCTGGGCGCGCCCGACGACATTATTGACTGCCCCACTGAAGCGCAGCGTGTTCTGTTTGGCGCTACGCGCCGCCGCGTTCCCAAGATGATGGATCTGACCAATCCCATCCTGCTGGGCCCGGTGCAGAACCAGGAACACTACATGCAGGGCATCATCGCGCGGAGAAACAACTTCGCCGAGCCGATTTTGCAATTCCTGGAAGATGCGTACGAAAAGTTTGCCGAGCTTACGGGCCGGCGTTACGGGCTCATCACCGAATACAAGACTGCGGACGCCGACACCGTCTTCGTTTCGCTTGGCTCGGCAGCCGAGAACATCGAAGCTGCGGTTGATTATCTGCGCCAGACGCGCAACTCGAGCGTGGGATCGGTTCACGTGAACGTGATCCGGCCCTTCCCTGAGGCTGCGCTGGTGAACGCGCTCAAGGGCAAGAAGAACGTCATCATTCTGGAGCGCACCGACGAGGCGCTGGCCGGCGACAATCCACTTGGCCGCGACATCCGCACCGCGTTTTCAAAGGCAGTGCAGGGAACAGATGGTTTGCCCAAGGTTGAGCTGGCTGAAGTGCCGATGTTCATTGGCGGCAGCTACGGCCTTGGCTCGCGCGACTTCCGTCCCGAGCACATCATCGGCGCATTTGAATATGCGACCGCGGGCCGCAAACGCCAGGATGGCAAGAGCGCGGCAGAGGGTGCAAACTTCATCGTTCTCGGGATCGACCATCCCTATTCGGTAGTCGCCGACGAAATGCCGTCGTTGCTGCCGGAAGGCGCAGTGGCCGTGCGTTTCCACTCCATCGGCGGATGGGGCGCGATCACCACGGGCAAGAATCTGGGCGCGATTCTCGGCGATCTGAACGATCTGCTCTTCGAGCGCGATCACGAAGTGGATGCGCTGGGCAATCCAAAGGAAGTGATTCACGTCAGCGCCAATCCGAAATATGGATCTGAAAAGAAGGGCGCACCGACAAGCTACTTCATGGTCGCGGCCAAGGATCGTATTCGCGTCAACTGCGATCTGCGCCACGTGACCGTGGTGCTGTGCTGCGATCCCAAGGCCTTTACGCACACCAACCCGCTCGACGGCATGCAGGAGGGCGGTTGCCTGGTGTGGGAGTCGGATGTGGATGGCGAGAAAGCCTGGCAGAATCTGCCGATCTGGGCGCGCAAGCAGATTATCGAAAAGAAGATTCGCGTCTTCACGCTGCCCGGTTTTGACATCGCGCGCAAGGCCACGGACCGCGCCGACCTGCAACTGCGGATGCAGGGCAATGCATTCCTGGGCGCATTTTTCGCGGTCAGCCCCATGTTGCAGGAGTTTGGCATCACGGCGGAGCAGTTCCGCGAAGTCGTCTACAAGCAGTACGTGAAGAAATTCGGCAAGCTGGGCGAAGCCGTTGTGAAGTCGAACATGGAAGTGATGACGCAGGGCTTTGAACTCGTGAAGGAGATTGCGATCGGCGCGATTGCGGATGCCGATCACTCCAGCCTCCGCGGCCAGGCGTTGCTGCCGATCTTTGAAGAGGTTGCGATTCCGGAATTCGCAGGAGCGGCCTGCAGTACCGGCGCCGGTTGCCGTTCGCACGCCGTGCCCGAGGGGCAAGGCCCTCGCACTCCGATTTCCAGCGTCACCGCATTCGATGCAGAGTTCCGCTCGCACTACGGCTACGACCAGCCGGCCACGCCGCTCTCCGCTATGGGCGTGATTGCCGCGGCCACGGGCGACACTGCGTCCAAGTATGTCGCGCGTCGTGAAACCCCGCTCTACATTCCTGAGAATTGCACGCAGTGCATGGAGTGCATCTCGGTTTGCCCGGATACGGCGCTGCCCAACTGCTCGCAGGATTTGGGAACGCTTCTTGGCACCGCGGTGACGCGCTACGTCGCCGATCCTGCCGAGCGCCGCAAGATGCTCGACAAGCTGCCTGAGATCGAAAAGCTCACGCGCCAGCGCATGGTGGCTGAGATCAAGACGGGAACACCGCTGCCCCAGATCGTTCGCGAGGTCACCGAGTCCGTGAACGGATTCTCGGCCCAAGCCAAGGCGCAGTTCTTCAGCATTATCGACAAGGTGCCGATGGCCTACCAGAAGGTGAATGCCATCTTCTCGTCGCCGGAGCGCAAAGCTCCCGGCACTGGCGGCATCTTTTCAATATTTGTGAGCGACCTGTGCAAGGGTTGCGCAGCTTGCGTCACGGCTTGCGGAGATCACCAGGCGCTCAAAATGGTACAGGAGACTACGGACGTGAATGCCGAGCACGAAACCGGCACGGCGTTCCTGGATCTGCTGCCCGATACGTCACAGAAGTATCTGGGTCTCTACAACGGCGCGAATCCCGCGGACTCAAAGACTGCGACCCTGCGCAACATGCTCATGGTGCGGACAAACTACGACGCACTGGTTGCAGGTGACGGCGCCTGCGCGGGTTGCGGCGAAAAGAGCGTGCTGCGCTCCATTGCCGCTGTCACCGAGGCGTACATGCGCCCGCTGTACCACGCCAAGAGCGATCGCTTCATTGCCAAGGCAGGCGAGTTGGAAAAGACCGGTGCGGCCAAATTGACCGCGCTGAAAGCGGCCAACGAAGAGGACTACACGCGGCTGCGTCAGGCCATCGCCCACATGATCATGGGCCTTGGCGGCGAAACCACTGCTGACACCAAGTCACGCATTGCGGCGTATGAGCAGGAGCACGGCACAATCACCGATGCGCAGCTTGCCGAGGCCATTGCCGCGGTGCTGCTCACCGAAGCGTTCAATCACAAGAACCTGCAGCCCGTCGACGGACGTCTGGCCAACGGCATGAGCGTGATGGCCATGGCCGCGCACACCGGTTGCAACACGGTGTACGGCTCAACCGCGCCCAACAATCCGCATCCTTATCCGTGGATGAACTCGCTCTTCCAGGACGGTGTTACGGTTGGCTGGCTCATGGGCGAAAGCTTCATGGTGGATCACGGGCGCCGTTCAGTGATTCCCGAGCGTCTTGCGGACATCGTTCTCACGCGCGAAGGCACGGGCCTGTGCGAGGAAGAGTACTACCACTTCACGCACTTCACTGATGCGCTGATGACCGACGACGAGATCAAGGAACTGCCCAAGGTCTGGGTGGTCGGCGGCGACGGCGGTATGGGCGACATCGGCTACCAGAACATGTCGAAGGTGATCCTGCAAAACCGGCCCAACGTGAAGGCGTTGATGCTCGATACGCAGGTTTATTCGAATACCGGCGGTCAGAACTCCGACTCGACCCCGATGCTGGGCGGCGGCGACATGAACACCTTCGGCGCGGCCACACAGGGCAAGAACACGGAGAAGAAGACCGTGGCTGAGACCTTCCTCGCCGGACACGGATCGCCGTTCGTGGCGCAGGTTTCCATGGCCAACGCCCCCAAGCTCTACCGGGCGATTCTCGACGGCCTGGAATACCGCGGCACCATGTTCCTGCAGTGCTTTACCACCTGCCAGCCGGAGCACGGCGTGGCCGACGACATGGCTCTGCACCAGGCGCAGCGCGTGCGCGACTCGCGCGGCGTACCGGAGTTCGTCTTCAACCCGCGGCTGGGCGAGACCTACCAGGAAACACTCGACGTGAAGGGCAACCCGTCGATTGATTTGGATTGGTACGAGACCAAGTCGAAGGCGACCGGCGACACCTATCGCTACACTGTGGCGCACTGGTGCACGACCGAGGCGCGCTTCCGCAATCACCTCAAGAAAATCAAGCCGGAGCAGGCGGAGAAGATGATTTCGCTCGAGAACATGCTGGTGCGCATCACGCAGCAGGATATTGTCTATCGCTACTACTTGCTGCCCGAACACCGCAGTTTCATTCCCGACTTCGGCGTGTACATTCAAATGGATCAAGACGGAAAGAATGTTTACTACGCGCTCTCGCGGCAACTCGTGATGTTCTGCACGGAGCGGCGTAAGGCGTGGCGCATGCTGCAGTCGAAGGCCGGCATCGTCAACCGCGAGTACCTGGCGCAGAAGGCAATTCTGGCCGATCTCGAAGCGGGCAAGATCGCGAAGGACGAGTTCTTCGCCCACGCTCACGAGATGGTGGCGGAAAAGCTGGGAAAAC
>JBEKEP010000004.1:0-55291 GCA_050013775.1 Occallatibacter sp.
CCAGTTACGTCGAACTGATCCACCGGCGTGCGATCGTCGAGCAGTTGCAGAAGCTGGATCTTGGCCGTGCGCAGATTCACGATCGCATTCTCGATTTCGGACTCGTACTGCACGCGAAGCAGCTCGATGCGATCCAGATCGATCTGGCCGATGGCGCCTGCCTTGTACATTGCGCGGCTGATGTCGATGATCTTGTCGTAGTAGTCGAGGTCCGCCTTCGCCAGATCGAGAATATACTTCGCCTGCAGCGTTCCAACAAATGCCGTGCGCAACGCAAAGATCATGTTCCGTTGCAGATCCTCATGCTGCGACTGCGTGATGCGCGTACCTTCCTGCGCGCTTTCCAGGCGCAGT
Source organism: Occallatibacter sp. (assembly GCA_050013775.1). GTDB lineage: Bacteria > Acidobacteriota > Terriglobia > Terriglobales > Acidobacteriaceae > Telmatobacter. The sequence goes on from JBEKEP010000004.1 coordinate 355, forward strand.
TCGCGCTTGTGATCGCGCTCGTGCAGATAACTGACGTTCGGTTGTTCAGTAGTGCCTTTGAAGGGGGTCCAGACCCCATTGTGCGGCGCCGCCTGGTTGCCATCCACGGCAAAATTGAACTGCGGATTCGGCCGGAGGAAAGCGGTAATCTCTTCCGCCTGCATCTCGTCCACGTTGTCGGCGTCAGCTTTCAACGCCGGATTATTCGCTATGAACCTGGCCTTGACTTGGTCCCAGTCAAACGGTTGCTGGGCAAACGCAATCGTCGGAATTACCGACACGGCGATCAATCCGCAAGCCACTACGAGACTTCTGCATATTTTCGGAATCTGCATGTGTGTAGAAATCAGATCAATGTTCAAAGGACGCCCCCTTTTCCGGTTCGGGCAGAGTGTCGCCCTCTCGCGCCACCCAGACATACAAGGTTGGCAGCAGGAAAATGCTCATCGCAAGTGCTGTGACGAGCCCTCCCACAATGACAATGGCGAAGGGACGCTGCGAGTCAGATCCAATGGCGTGGGACATCGCCGCCGGAAGAAGTCCCAGGGTAGCTACCATCATCGTCATCATGATCGGCCGCAGCCGCAAGACGGCGCCCTCGACCGCAGCGTCTTCAACGGTATAGCCGCGAACTCTCAATTGGTTGATGTATTCAAGCATGATCACGCCCGTCTGAACTGAGACGCCGAACAGTGCCAGGAAGCCGACACCGGAAGACACGCTGAAGTATGTGCCCGTCGCAAGGAGAGCGAGCAAGCCTCCAATGGGAGCCATCGCCACGTTGGCCAGAATCAGCAGCGCCCATTTGAAGGAACGAAACATGCTATAGAGAATGATAAAAATCAAAAAAACCGTCAGCGGCACGATGAGGGCCAGCCGGGCCTCGGCTCGCGTTTCGCTATCGTATTCTCCAGACCATTCGAGGTGATAGCCGCGCGGTAACTGCACATTTTTGGCGATCTTGTCGATGGCTTCCTTGACCGTGGTGCCCAGATCGCGCCCGCGAACCTCAAAGCGGATGGCCACGTACCGGGACCCGTCTTCCCGGTAAATGTCGTAAGCGTCATCGTGAACCTGGACTTTGGTCACCTGAGCCAGCGAGATGCGCTCACCTGAGGGTGACAGCAGTCGAATATCCTGGATAGCCTCCTTGGTATCGCGATACTGTTTCTGATAGCGCACCACCACGTTGTAGACTGCTTCTCCCTGCAGTACCTGGCTGACAGGATTACCGCCGACCGCGGTCTGGATTGCATCCTGGATATCGGCCACATTGATGCCGTAGCGCGCGGCTGCCTTACGGTCAACAGTGAGATCGATATTCGGTTGGCCCGTATCACGTTGAATTCCCAAATCCTTGATCCCGTCAATATTGGACATAACTTCTTTAATCTGGTCGCCCTTCGCCTCGAGAACGTCCAGGTCCGGCCCGTAAAGCTTGGCGCACAGTCCGCCCTTCGTGCCGGTCATTGTTTCGTCTACGTTGTCCTCAATGGGCTGCGAGAAATTCCAGAAAGCCCCTGGATGTTTCTCCAGCTCGCGATCCATCGCGGCGATCAGCTCCTCTTTATTCTGATGGAAGACGGGCCGCCACTCGTCCTTGGGCTTCAAATCGACAAAATACTCCGTGTTGCCGAATCCTCCCGTGTCGGTTCCATCGTCCGGCGCGCCAGCTTGCGAGACGACTTTGGTGACCTCGGGAAACGAGGCGAAGATATAACGGGATTGCTGGGTGAAGCGCGTGCCTTCCGTCTCGCCTACGCTGTTGGCCATTGCACCGCGCGCCCAAATGGCGCCTTCGTCCAAATGCGGCAGGAACTCCGAGCCAATGACACCGCTGAACGCCAGGAAAAGAGCGCCGGCTAGCGAAGCCAGGGCAACGGTAACTACAATCGCGCGGTGTCTAACAGCCCAGCGCGCGCCGTTCCTGTAGCGGTCTGTGAGAAAAACCATGACCGGGTTGCGCCATTCCTTCACGCCGTTCCGGAAGAAGATGGCGCACAGCACCGGCGCGATCAGAATCGAGAACGTCATGGCGCCGAGTAGTGCGAAGGCAACGGTCCAGGCCATGGGCCGGAACAAGCGCCCTTCCACTCGTTGCAGTGTGAAGATCGGCATGTAGGCGGTGATGATGATCGCGATGGCATAGAAAACCGGCCGCTGAACTTCGTGGCACGCCTCACGAATTACGGTAGAAACAGACTTGGGAAGGGTTTGCCGGCCGCTGGGCTGATCATTGGCTTGCTCTCCGTGTGCCGAGTTGGCGCCAAACTCGCGGCTAAGGTGGCGAACAATGTTTTCCACCATCACCACGGCGCCGTCAACGACCATCCCGAAATCGAGCGCGCCAAGTGAAATCAGGTTTGCGGGGATGCCGCTCAGGTTCAGGAAGATTGAGGCGAACAACAGGGAAAACGGAATTGTTATCGCAACGATCAGTGCGGCGCGAACATTGCCGAGGAAAAGAAGCAGGATGATTGTTACGAGGATCATCCCCTCACCGAGGTTGTGCAGTACCGTGTGCAGCGTGTAACGGAGCAGATCGCTGCGGTCCAGCATAGGAATGACTTTCACACCCTCGGGCAGGATATGGTTGTTTAGCTCGTCCACCTTCTTGTGAATCCCGTCGAGGGTAGGGCCTTCTTCGGCCCCCTTGCGCATCAGCACGCCGCCCTGGATGACGTCGGGCTCGTCGACAATGACGCCGTCCGGTCGATGGTCTGCTCTGGCCATGTGACCCAGCCGAATTCTCGGGCCCCATTCAACGACAGCAATGTCCTTCACGCGAACTGGCGCCCCATTCGAAGTGGTCAGGACAGTGTTTTCGATATCCTGCACATTGCGGAAAAGTCCGAGTGCACGGACGTTCAGCTGCTGCGCGCCCTCTTCCACGAAGCTGCCGCCCGCATTCACGTTATTGATAGACAACTGGTTCTCGACCTGGCTGATGCTCAAGCCGTAGGCGATGAGCTTACTCGGGTCGACGCGCACCTGGTACTCGCGCGCGGTGCCGCCGAAGTCGCTCACGTCCACGACGTTGGGAACTTTTCTGAATTCCTTGTACAGAGTCCAGTCTTCGATGCTCCTCAAATTCATCAGGTCATACGCTGGATTCGTGCTCCGGATTGTGTACCAGTAGATCTGGCCTGTCATGCTCCAGTCCGTTCCAATTTGAGGCAGCACGCCCGGCGGCACGCTGACCTGCGTGAGCCTTTCCAGCACTTTCTGGCGGTTCCAATCGTTGACCGATGAATCGTCGAAGATCAGCGTAATCAGGGAAAGACCGAAAATCGATTCCGAACGTACCGTCGTGAGATGCGGAATCCCAAACACCTGAATTTCGACGGGAACCGATACCTGCTGCTCCATCTCTTCGGCGGAATGCCCGGGCCACTGGCTGATGATATTCACATAATTGTCGGCAATGTCCGGATAGGCCTCGACGGGCATGTTGTGAAACGACACCGCCCCCCAGCCGAGCAAAAGCACCCCAACCGCCAACACCACGTATCGATTGTTGAGAGCAAAATCTACGAGTTTGCGAATCATGCTTTCTTCCTCGAGTCCCGGAGTTGGGCGTTATTCATTGTCGATCGCATTTTCTAGATTGATCGCGTTCGTCACGATCTGCTGGCCCGGCTGCAATCCGGATAGAATCTGCTGCATGCTGTTGGGCAACTGTTCGCCGCCGACGACCTCAACCCGCTTGAACTTCCCTTGCGCTGGGATGTAGACCCAATCGCGGTCGTGCAGATGCACGATTGCGGACGCTGGGACCGCCGCGTAGGTCTGCTTCTCCTTGCCGAACAAAGTGGCCGTGGCGAACATGCCCGGCCGCATCATTCCGCCCGGATTGGCCACTTCAATGCGGACCTTCGCCGTGCGGATATTGGGATCGAGAATCGATCCGACGTTGCTAATGGTGCCCTTGAGAACTTTGTCCGGATAGGCGTTCAGCTTGATGTCGACTGGTTGCCCCATGCGCACGTTGGCCATGTCGTTTTCATAGACATCGCAGACGATCCACACGGAGGTCAGGTCGGAAATCGTGAATGGGTTCGGTGTAGAGTAAGCCTGCACAGCCGCCCCGATCGCCACTTCCTGATCAGTGATCACTCCGGATACAGGCGCTGTGATGTCCACAAGACCCTTCGGGTCGTTGGGATCGCTGCCGAGCAGGTGAAGATGCTCAGTCGCGGTGTCGAGCGTGGTCTTGGCGTCGTCCTCGTTGTCTTGCGCGACCTCCAGGTCTTGCTGCGCTATGGCGCCGTGCTCGTACAGCAGCTTGGCTCGATCCAATTGCTTGCGCGCAAGCAGCTCATCGGAGATGGCTTTGCGGTAGGCGTCGAAGCCTCCTGAAATGTCGTCGCTGCGAACGCGCATCAACAGCTGGCCCTTCCTTACTGTGTCGCCGAGGCGAACGCGGATGTCCACAATGCGGCCTGAGGCAAGCGAAATCACCGGAACCGTTCGCGAGATGTCCGGAAATACCGTGCCGGTCACGGACAATTGCGACGGGGCCTGGTATTGCGTCGCGGTTTCGATCGGATATAGCTCCGGATGCTCGACGGCGAAGAACGAAGGATCCACTCCGGAAACCACGTTGGCCGGTGGCGGCGCGCCCGCGTTCGCATCGACATTACCGCTTTTGCAGCCGTTGACAACGAGAGTCGCGATCAGCGCCATCGGCAGAATTGAAAGTTTTATAGCTTTGCTTTTCATCGCAGGGCCTCGAGTATTTGGGCGTTTGCTGTTTCGCAGTTTCCCATGGAGTTGCAACCAGCAGAGGAAGCAAACCGTGCCCCCATCCACCTGGGGCGGGTGGGATTGACTAGCTTCCCATGTGCAGTGCGCCATGATGCGCAAAGCTGACTTAGGAAGTGAATCAACCCATTGCTTTCTGCTAGAGGAAGAGAGGAATCAGGCGGCGGGAGGGGGACGATTCTGAATGGAACCCAGGGCGGGCGACTGCAGCGCCGGGGCAGGATAATTTCCCACCACGCCAAGGTAATACGTCGCAAAAGACGGCTCTGAGAAGAGCGGCTGAGGAAAGTTCGCTACCGGATGAAGCAATGCGTGTGCACGTGCGCCTGAAAAATCTTCGCGCGCGAAACAGCTTGTCTCGGCGGGGCTCTGCGCCATCGCCATGTCGTCATACATCGAGATCACGACGAACATATTGACGAGAATCAACGCCAGGGCAATGAACTGCACTTGGCGCCCAGGGCCCTTGAGCCGCGCGTGGCGCGCCCACAGCCAGCTCATCGCTGTGGCCAGCACTACCCATTCGAGATTGAGGACCCAAACCATCAGCTCGGTCTTCCCCTTTGCGCCCCACTGCCGTAGCCTTCTTGCGCGTTCTTTGCATCAGATAAAGCCGCGATGCCGGAGGTTATACATTCGCCGGTCGCAGCTGTTGTGTAGACCGCGACCGGCGTTTTTGCGGTATCTAGAACCGGACCATGATCGCGCCCGTGACGACCGTCTGATTGGTCCGTAGATCGGGCCACCAGATGGCATTGTTGGCCGCGGTTGGGCTGGTCCAGGTTCCCGATCCGCCGCATGCAGTATTGACCGTCGTTAAAGGCGTGCCGTAGCCATAGCCTGACGGCGCACCACTGGAGCAGGCGTATTGTGCCGCCGCGCCATTGTTTCCGCCGGGGGGCGTAATGCCTCGCCGACCGCTCCAGTACGGCGTATCGGAGTAGCGATAGCCCGACTCGAGGCGGAAGGTAATGAACTGGCTGGGCATGTAGTCGAGAGTGATAGTGCCGTCGTGCATCTGAGCCCTGTCGCCGGCGTTCTCGGTGTAGTATGGAGTGCCGGTGACGGCCGTGGCTCCATCGATGGGCGGCAATAGCGTCAGGTAACGGCCGGGGTTGTTCATCTCGCCGCCGCCAAGCGTCATCGCGAAGAGATTCTTGTCCCACCAGAAGCGCAGATAGCTCATCCAGCCGATAAACATCTGCTTGGGCTTGCCATTGGCGCTGTTATGGCAGTTCACACCACCGGTATAAGAGTCGGCGCTGCCAAACTCAGGCGAGAGTCCCTTGGGGTTGTAGTATCCGACGGCAGCACCACCACCATATTCGCAACCAGCATCGCCAGTGATCGTCCAGGCGATCTGATCCAGGTATTTCTTCGGATTGTTATAGAGCCTCTGTTGTACGCTGTAGTCGGCATGGACACGCGAGCGTCCGGGGTAACCTGCGTCGTCTTCACCCATTCCGTAGTTGTTGAAAACCACGTCTGTGTTCGGATTGGGGCGCCACAAAATCTGTCCGCCCAGGCCTCCGTGGCCGTTATAGCGAGCATAGGATTGCCACCCATTGATAATCCAGGGCTCAATCTTCAGCTTTGTTGTTGGGAAATATTGGATGCGAAGGCCGTTGAAGAACCAAGGCGTATTCGAGGAAACAAATGACGGCTGATAAGTCCAGTTATCGAAGTTATAGTAGCTGAAGAGGCCGATGTAAGACACGAAGATACCCGCATCCACGTTCAGCCCGTGCGCCACATCCCAGTGGTACCCACCCCATGCCTCAGATACGTACTTGTAGGCGTCAGTAAGATCCCACTGACCGCGGTTGGGGCTGGCATCGTTACGCGGAGTGGTGGTGGCAAACATGCCGTTCATAAAGAGAATGCGCCCGCGCACGTTATCGATGCGGATGTCGCCGCCGATGCTGATTTGCTCCAACTGGAACTCATCAGAACGGAAGGTCTCTGTCGATCCCCCCAGAGAATCGTCCTCGGGGTGGTTCAAGTCGAGCGTGTAGTTCACATCGGCGCGAAACTCCGGCGTGAAGTACTTGGTCGACATGGGGCTGTCTGTCTGATGCCCGTTGCTGTTGAGCCAGGTCCAGTCGCCTGGGAACGGCGCTGCCTTGGTCAATCTCTCTGCGCTGATCTCAGGAGGCGCCGGCTCTGCAGCTGGTGCAGCGGCCGCCTGCGGCGTGGCGGCGCGAAGAGCGGAGGCGTCATTGGGGCCGAGGAGGTTCTTTTCCGCAGTGCTCAATGCAGTGGCGTCATTGGAACCCTGGAGCGTGGCCGGACGCTCAATTTCTTTTTCGAGTTGATCGATGCGAGCCTTGAGGACTTCGACCTCTTGTTCGATAGGCGATTCGGCCGGAGGTGTGACCGCGGTTGAGTGCTTGGTGGTATCAGCGGGGGCGGCGCCTGGCGGATTTGATGCCTCCAGCGGAGCCGGCTGTTGCGCGCTCGCCGGGCTGGTCTGCGCCATGCCGATGCAAGCAGTTGCGGCGGCAATCACCGCCAACGTCATGGCATTCCAAAAGAACTTTCTCATTATGCAGCTCTCCCTTTCTGCGGGAATTTCAGAAATCGTCTTAGGTTTTGTCAGGCCGCCGGATTCACTCCGGGGTTGACAGTCCCTATTCATGGGATTCGCGCGCGGCTCGCAATTGGGTCAGAAAAAAGTACATATAGCGCAAAGTTGCCGCGAGAAACAATGACTCAACCGAGATCATTTGAAGTCGTCTTCACTTCCCTATTCCATGACAGCGGTCATAAGCGAGACATAAAGCAGTCGTAGTTTGTTTATTAAGAGCCGGGCGCTTCTGAGAATTCCGCCGAGCGAGAGATTGAATTCCGGGCGCACCTCCGCGTGTGCGTCGAATCTCGCATGCGCAGGAAATCAAAAGTATTGAGGCTGCTACCAACGGTTAAGGATGCACAAGATGCAACTCACCCCGGCGCACCCGACGCATTGCGACAGGTGCGTTTGAAACGTGGATTCATGATGGAGCTAGGTTAGGGGGCTCGTTATAAGGAAGGCATGAACGACTTCTAAGGGTTATCTAGTGATCCAGGAATTCCATTCGATGAGTAGAAGGAACCCATTGCAGCATGCGCACGACTGTCCCTCGCCAAAAACCATCGCAATGCCAGACGGACGTGACTCCATGAGATTGATATCTGTTGGCTATCGATGCCACACCGATGCCCTTGATCGCGCGCGAGCGCCGACATCTTCAACCTGCCCGGTCATGAAGGTTCAGGAAACTGTGCGGGCGAGCTGGGAGCCTGAGCGCCATGATGAGGATTGGAGCGGGAGACCGGGATCGAACCGGCGACATTCAGCTTGGGAAGCTGACGTTCTGCCACTGAACTACTCCCGCTCTTTAGAATCAATCCTTTAGTTGATTGATTCGCGGTTAATGTCAAAACTAACCTATTGTCATCTGCGCTGCGATCTGCGCAAGTGTTCCGCACACTTCCCGCGAGAATCAGCGCTCGAAAATCGATCGAACGGCAGTTCGACGAAAAACAACCGGGAACATGTTGACCCTAAAGTTGAAGGCAAGGGAACCAAAAAGCTCGCCTGACACAGTATCGCAAGAACGCCGGATGCTGGCAATTCTATGCCGCAGCTCGCGATCAGGACGGCAATTCAAGAGAGATTTTGAGATTTAGCGAGGTACTTCACCATTTGGATTCCACGAAGGACATCCGAGTGAGATACCCCGTTCTGTCGGCGCCCAGATTTTCACGTTCCATCGATGACGAGAGTTCTTCGGAGTTCCTCACCGAGGGCCTGGCACAACTGCGGACGCGGCGCGAATTCTCACGATCACGGCAGTGGTGCTTTCGACGGTGAGCGCGAATTTGCCGTTGTGCACGCGGCCCAGGGACGTCCACTTGCCTGGCCATGCAGCATCGTTCGAAATCGTAGCTCCGCCTAACGTCACCTTGGCGAGTCCAGCATTGCCGGGCTCGCCATCGGTGAGCACCATGGAATCGACACGCGCACCCTCGAAACCGGCGGCTTGAATAATAACCGCGGCAGCATCGGTATCATGCGTCGTGGAATGCGTCTTGTTGATGATGGTGACAAAGAGATCGCGCGCACTTCCGACAGCGTAGGCCGTGAGATTGATCTTCTGCGGATTGGCGATGGCGACCGGCTCAACATAGCCGTCGCCGCCGAGAGAAAAGGCTTTGATGCCATAGGCCTTGGGCGTGACGCGGTAGTTTGCGCAGCCTGCGGAGGTGCAGGGATTGGGATCGGGAACGATGGTGTCGGTCGGGAGCCATGGGTTGTTGTGGAAGTTGACTCCCGCCATGCGATGCGCAGCCCACCAGTGCATGTAGTCGAGAACCCAGAGAGCCGAGGCAAATCCATTGCTTGCGCCGGGCACGCCGTGCAGGCAATCGTTGGCTTCCGTCATGCGATAGGGCACGCCCATGGCGACCAACGGAGCCAGCACGCGCGCATATACATATGGATACGAATGAAACTCTGCAGTGCCGCCGTCGTGTGCAGGTTGCGCGCCAATCGCGGTATCGTCGTCCCACGCGCTCGACAGCATGTCGTCGATGGCCTCCTGCGGGGTGGTGTTTTCCGGCAGGCCCCACACGTAATGATGTTGCAGCGCCGCGGCCAGCATGCCGGAGGATTTCAGATCCCGGGCGAATTGCACGGTCCAGGAAACTCCCTGCTCGGGATCGGGAGTGAAGCTGCTGGTGTCGGAGACGGCGGTGTCGGGCCCGGAAAACTTCGCGCCGGGCGCGGCTTTGCGAATAACGGCTGCGAACTTTTGCCATTGAGAAAAGTAGGAGGGATACGCCGAACCGGCAACGCCGGGCGTGGACTCGTAAATGTCCGGGTCGACCGCCTGACCGGGCCGCGAATGAAAGCCGCGCACGTCGGGCTCGTTGCCGATGGAGAAGCTGTCGAGCTGGGCGCGGTATTTTTGCCAGATGTAGCCGACAATTCGGGCATCGTCCTCGGCGAGATGAGGATTCGGGCAGGAGCCGAGGTTCAGAAGGCGCACCGAATAGATGACTTTGACGTCGGCCGCGCGGGCAAACGCGAAAAGATTGTCGATGTCGGCAAAGGACGGCGTAGGCGTGGCGCAATGCTCGTCCTTTCCGGATCCATCCACCGTTCCACCGCCCACGCGAATGTTGCGGATACCGATATTGCGAAACAGCATGATGAGCTGGGTGTTCGCGGGAGAGAAGAAATTGCCATGGACGCCGTAGGCGTTGGCAACCGCGCTTTTGGTTTCAAAACCGAGGCCGGCGAAATCGCCTGGAATGCGAAACTGCCTTGAGGCGGTATCGATTTTCAATCTAACCGGGGCCTGCGCCAACAGTGCGCCGGCCAAAATGCAACAGGAGCCGACGACACCCCACGTTCTTCCCATCATGATCGGTCTCCTGTTTCGCACTCAACTCTCCGCTTCACAAATTCTTCGATCGCATAACTCATAGCTGCACGGCGCAGTTAAACGTTTCCATCGCCCCGTTATTCCTTAACTACGGCGGCGAACTTGGGCCGTTGCGACATTTGTCGTAGCGCGGACAGCACCGTGCAGCAATCCTGTTTTCCGGTTCATCGTGAACTCCAAATGCCGTGCTTAGGCGGATTGCCGCGTGGTCAAGCGACGACATGCGGTTATGCTGGCGCTCAGCCGTTTGTATTCACCACCCACTTGGGTATGAACACGTTCTGTGCCGCTTCCTGCTCAATGATGAGACGGGCTTCGAGCACATGCTGGCGGGCAAACCGTTCCGCATCGTCCGGCATATTCCGGCTGATGGCCCCAATGATGCGCACATGTTCGTCATAGACTACGCGCGGGTCACGAGAAGCGCGGACGGCCATGCCCAACGTCCTGTATCCCTCCGCCAATCGAACGAGAACGCTGTTGCGGGACAGATGCACGATTTGGAGATGGAATGCCCGGTCCACGACGCCCATCTCTTCTACATTGCCTTCTTTCGATAAGCCCCAAATACGGTCGGCCATCGCTTCAAGCGCAGTGATGTCGGACTGCGAAACGTGCCCACAGGCGCGACGCGCGGCCAGGCCCTCAAGATACTCGCGCACCTCGTAAGCCTCAACCAGCCGCGAAGCATCCAGATTCCCGACAAAAGCTCCCAGGCCGTCGACGGAATCGACAAGGCCGAGCCATTCTAGTTCCAGAAGCGATTCCCGAACGGTGCCCTGCCCGACGCCCAGCTTTCTGGCCAGGCTTTGCTGGGGCAGGCGCTCGCCAGGGAGACTCTCGCCCGACAAAATCCGGCGCTGAATTTCGTCTCGCACGTGCCTGCGAAGAGGCAGTGATTGCGTCGTTCTGTCGCGCATGGCTATAGATCCTGTTGTTGCCTAATTGGCTATTTTTTAGACAACTTGTTCTTGTGTTGCGGCGGTGAAGATCGCTTTTCGATCTTCACCGCCGCAATGGTTTATGCATTGCGGGTTTTATTGACGAGCCGGATGTTCCTAGAAGAAGAACTTCCCGACGAACTGGAAGACACGCCCCGAACTGTTGCTCGAGGTGTCGCCAGTGATGGTGCCCCAGCCGCCGGTCAGGGTTTCGTTTTGCGGCTGCGTGTAGTTGCTGGTTGTTGGGTTGTTCAAATGTACGTGGTTGAAAGCGTTGGTGGCCTGAGCCTGAATCTCAAGCTTCGTGGAGCCGACGATTTTGAACTGCTTGTGAATGGACAGATCTACGTCGTACCAGCCAGGACCGTAGATCTGATCGCCTCTCGCTCCCCAGGGGGCGAAGTTCTGCTGGCCGATCGTCTGTACCCCTTGAGTTGGTCCAGTAAACGCCGCGGAGTTCCACCAGCCGGTGACCTTGGTGCGAGCCAGGTCGTTCGGACCATGACCGTACTTGTTGACACCAGACACCAGCGGCGCGTCGCAAGCCCAGGCCGAACTGCCGTTGAAGTATGGGCCGGTAAACTGACCCGTTGCGTTGGGAATGCCGCCAATCGATCCCTGGCAACTGATGTTGGACAGGACGCCACTGGAGGAAATCCAGATAGGATCTATCTTCCAGCCGCCGACGATGGCATCCTCAACCGCATTGGCATTGGGAAGCCAGCGTGCGCCTTTGCCAAGAGGAATTCCATACTCGCCCGACAGCTTGAATACCTGAGCCGCCAGGTTTTGGCACCGATCGTAGTCGGCGCGATAACCGCCGAAGCCTACAATCCACGGCGCGCGCCCGTTCGCCGGACCGCCTTCGTTCTGCTGGCCTCCCTGCGAGTCAGCTAAGCAGCCCGCGTAGGTGTAGTTCGCGTCCATATTGAAACCGCCCGCGAACTGGTGGATGTATTCCACCTGGCCCGACTCGTAGTTGCTGATCTGTTCAGTGTTCTCGATTGGCCCCTCGTTGGCAGCCAGGTTCGGGAAAGGCAGCGTTGAAGTGCCGTCAGGCATCGCCGGAGAGGAGATGGGGTCGGCGCTTGTATCGTTGCCCACGCAGTGCGGGTAGCAGCCTGCTGTCTGTTGCTGGGCGACGGTTGGGACGTTAACCAGCGCTACGCTGGAGGGCAGAGCCTGCCGAGCAGCGTTGTGGTAGGGGTTGGCACTTTCCAATTGCTTGCCGAGCACTCCCACGTAGCGCACTTCGACCGAGTCATGGCCGGTGAATTGGTATTGCACCGCGAAGCTGAGCGTTTCCTCGTAAGGGATGTGGAAGTTATACGGCTTGCCGTACAGAACCACTGAACCCAACGGCTGGTATGCATTGGTCGCACTGGTCATGTCGATGTCCGCGAAGGTATTCTCCATGGTCAGTGTTTGCGCTGTGCTGCTGCCAGCGGGAGTGGCTTGCTGTGGCTTGTAGGAGTACGAGGGGCCGTTCGCGACGGATACCCGGAACGGATAGTTGGTGCCCAGCGTGCCGCCGTATCCGACGGAGTTGAATGCACCGTATTCCACGCCCATGCCCGCCTTCACCACCAGGTTCGGCCGCACGCGGTAATCGAATCCCATACGCGGCGCCCAGTTGGCCTTCGGCGTCTTGTTCACCGCGTTGGTCGGTGAGCAGATGATCGGGATGTTGTCGGAAGCCAGCAACGTTTTAAAGTATGCAGAAGTGGTCGTGGAGCAGCCGGCCGAGTTCATGTAATAAGCACTGCCGCTGGCCACGTTGCCGGTGCCGCCCATCCAGAAGTTGCCTTCGCCTTCCGAGCCGCCGGCCGAGTAGTAGGGGCCGAAGTAGTCGTCGCGGATTGCGAAATACCCTGTCAGGTTAGGTGTGAATTTGATGCTGTCGGAGACATAGACTGCGATGTACGGCGCGTGATAGACACTCTTGTTCCAGTTGTCGCCGGCATAGCTGTTGATGCCGCCTAGCGGCGCAGAGGCCGTGCTGACAAAGTTGGCGCCAGGTGTGCTGTTGGTATTGGCGGTTGGTGCGAGCAGGAAATCCGTCAAGCCCGGTCCACCGTCACCCGAGGCCGGAACGTTGGAGTACTGGCCCCAGCCGAAACTGCCTCTTGAATTCGGCAATTGCGCGATGTTGCCGTAGGTCCACCAATACTCGGCACCGAACTTCCACTCATTCTTGCCCTTGATCTTGGTTAGGTTGTCAGAGAACTGCCACGCGCCAACTTTCTGCCAGGTAACATTGGTGCGGGAGCCGCCTGCGGAGATGCTGCTGCCGAAGCTAAAAATCGGCAACCCGCCGTTATTCTTGGTTTGCGGAATGCCCTGAATCCCAAATTGCGCGGGAGTCCCGAAGGTATTGTCGATGTTCCCGGCATCCATGCGGGTGTTCCAGTTGTGTTCGTCCGACATCCTGTATTCGTTCACCAGGCTGGGATTGAAGACGTGCGTTTCCGTCACTACAACCATGTAGGTCGGGTTGGTCGTCCAGAAGGGCGCGCTGCCACCGCCCTCGAGGGGAGCGGGATAAGGCGGAGCCTGCTGTTGGGTCTGGTTATATTTGTCCCACGTAAGGTAACCGGTGTCCCTGTCGCTGAAGGAATGGTCAAGTCTGACTTCGTATTGCCTGGTTCTGATCGGGTTCGTCAGAAGCTCGTAGAAGTTGCTGCCGTAGCTATTGGTTCCGGCAGTGCTCAGTCCGGTAGCCGGGTTGATTCCGACGTTGTTGTAGGTTTGCGGAAAGAGCTTGATCAGCGCAAGAGCGTTGGGGTCCACACGCCCCGACGGAAGATGATTGAAGCAGGAAGTGGCAACCGGGCCGCCTGCAACCGTTGAAACCCAGTTTGTGGTTCCAGTAATGCTGGGGCATCCCGCGGGCTGACCCAGTTCCTGGAAGTAAGGATCGCGAACGACGGCGGTCTTCGCGCCGGCGTTGACATTGGGATCTGTGATGATTCCGGATGCGCCGGATGCGCAGGGCGCTGACGTGATGCCAGTGATTGGATCGGTCCCACCACATAAAACGGTGCGCGTAGTGGCCGGATCGAGCACCGTGCCGGCTTGGAATTGGCGTCCAAGACCGTCGGTATATTTGGTGGTGCTCAGGTTAAGAGTATCCACCAGGTTCGTAAATCCGCTGCTCTGCATGGTGGCCGTGGGAACCGTTCCAGTGTAGGCACTCACCGCCGTGTAATCCGTGTCCTGCATGTCGAACGTGAAAAAGGTCTTGTTGTGGCCGTCATAGACGTGCGGAATAAATACGGGACCGCTGACGATGCCGCCGAAGGAGTTCGACTTGAGCCTTCCAGGCCGGTTCGGATGGTTACCCGAGATCTGGTTCCGCTTGTTGAAGTAGTCGTTGGCGTCGAACATGTCGTTTTCGTTGTATTCCCACACCGAACCCACCAATTTATTGGTTCCGGATTTGGTAACAACGTTGACGACCGTGCCGTAAGAGTGGCCCATCTCTGCGGGATCGTTGCCTGTCTCTACCCTCATCTCCTGGATGGCGTCAGGGATGGGCGGGATGGTGATTCCGCCGAAGACCTCGGCGTTATCATCCGCGCCGTTTACGCGAACGTCAACCGCGCCGCTTTGCACGCCGTTGATAAGGAATGTGCCCGTACTTGAATTGTTGCCCGTAAACTGGACGCCGGGCACGGTGGTAACAAGATCCATGAAACTGCGGCCACCACTGCCGCCAAACAGAGGCAGCTCTGTCGCCGCCGTGCTGTCAATGGTTGTGCCCAGTGAGGCCTCTTGCGCCTGAAGCAGGGGCGCGGCCGAGGTAACTGTGACGGAAACATTCGCTGCGCCCACATGCAGCCCAACATCTTCCGTAACTACTGCACCCACGTGCACCACGATGCCGTTGATGACAGCCTCTTCGAATCCGGTCGCACCAACTTTCAGCGTGTAGTTACCAACCGGAACGTTTGTGAATACGTAAGCGCCGACCGAAGTGGAGATGGCTTTTTGTGACGTGCCTGTATCCACATTAGTCAGTGTGCACTGCGCCTTCTGTACCACCGCTCCGCTCTGATCCTTCACGGTGCCGGTCACATTGCCCACATCGATGCCCGCCTGGGCAAAAATCTGCCCGCTGAACACCAGCATGAGAACGGCACAGGCTATTACCAGGAAACTCTGTGGAATTGCCCATTCCTTTTGTTTCATTGCACATGCCTCCTTAAGCATGGTTCGTGTTGCCCGGTACCCTACCTTTTTCGGTGCTGACCGGCTGATCCCTTTTGACCATGAAACGAGTGGTTGCTCGGTTAACTTGCGAGATTGTCCAGGCGCGATCTCCAATGCCAGGACATTGCACAGACAATGGGCTTGGTCCACAGCTTGTCGCACGGCGCGACCGCTGGGCCGGGGAAACGGAGAATCAATGTGATTTGGTGTCTCATTGTCCGCCCACAAGACTCTTCCGCACATGGGCGACTTGTGAAGTGAAGTAACGGTAAAATAATCGATTAAGATTGTTTAGCCATTTTGTGAAGCGTTGTAAGCGGTTTGAGAGACCGCTCTCTGAAGTTAAGGAGGCGGGGTACGGGCCACATGGCAAGCACCATTTGCTCCCTGCGCAGGAACGGTATTCAGGGATTGTGACGGCCAGGCTCGCATGAGGCCGTGGGCCCAGAGCAGGACAACGCGTCGTGGTTCCTTTAGCCAAGGCCACCTTTCGCAAAAATGTATCCGCAAGAAAACCATAGAGATTGCCGTCTTTGGGACACTGGAGAGCTGGTCAGGGAGCGCGTGCGGCTAGAGGGAGCTCAAGGGGTTCGGAGCGGCGTGGCGTTATGGCCACAAACCTGGATCGGACCTACCAAAAATGGAATCCACCTGAGAGGCCAAAGGTGGGATTGCGGATTTCAGGTACCAGTTCCTTATCGCACGTTGCAGAAGGTTAATCTTTACCGTAAAATGGCTCCTCGTGCAGGAAACAACATCATCCCCGGTATTGCAACGGCAGGAAAACCAGAATGCCCTATCGCCCGAGCAGAAGCGCGAGCTTGTACAGCGCGTGGTGAACAGCGAATTGTTTCGCCGCTCGCCGGCGTTGCGCGCATTTCTCCTCTACATTACTGAACGCGTGATTTCGGGCCGCGCCGACGAACTCAAAGAGCAGTCGATCGGCGCCGAGGTGCTGGGGCGCAAGCCAAATTACAATCCTGCGGATGACAATATTGTCCGCGTTCGCGCCCACGAGTTGAGGGGTCGGCTGGAGAAGTACTTCACCTCAGAGGGCGCCAACGAAGCGGTGGTGATTACCATGCCGCGAGGCGCCTACGCGCCGGAGTTCATGCCCCGCAAGTCCGCCCATCTGTCAGAAGCCAAGCTGAAGCCGCCGGCAGAAGAGGAACCTCCGTCGAACGCGCTGGAAGAAGACGTCCACGCCGAGGTCGAAATCGTCCGGAAGCCGGCTCTTCGGCATTGGCTGGCCTTCGCAGCCGTACTCGCGGTGGCCATTGCCGCTTCTGTCGCAGCCACTCGCTATGTGCTGCAGAACAAGACCCCGTTCAGCTCTGCCCGTCCAGCCGGCGCGGTTGCCGATTTTTGGGAGCAGTTCTTCGCAAAGCCCAATGAAGATTTGAAAGTAGTGTATGCCGACACCAGTTTTGCCCTGTGGCAGGACCTGAACGGCAAAACCCTGGACTTGGGCGACTATCTGAATCGCAAATATTACGACGAGAAAGGGAACAAGCTCTTCAACGTGGTCATGCGGCGCGTGACCAGCCCGGCCGACATGGCGCTTTCGGTGCATCTGGCCACCATTGCGGAACAGTTCGGGGGCCAGGAAAACCCCATGTTCGCCCGCGATGCCGAGGCCGCGTTCTTCCATCAGGGCAACGTGGTTCTCATTGGCAGTCATCGCTCCAATCCGTGGGTCTCGGTGTATGAGCCGAATTTGAACTTCATATTGGATCAGGATCCGCAGTCGGGCGCGCCCATGTTCCGCAACCGCACGCCCCAGGGGCATGAAGATGCAACCTACGGCATCCCGGACATGTACGATACGCAGCGGTCCGAGGAAAAAACCTATTTCAGCTACGGAGTCGTCGCGCTCTTGAAAGGGTGCGGCGATCAAGGCCTGACCGTGCTGGTGGAAGGATTGAATGCGCAGGCCACCCAGGCAGCCGGTGACATGGTGACCGATCCGCAGCGGCTCGATATGCTGCTCGAGAGCATGGGGCACAAGCCAGGAACCAGCGTAGCTCCCTTCGAGGCGCTGTTCCAGGTCACTTCCCTGCCCGGCGGGTACGACAGTCCCAAGGTGATTGCGTATCGGCTTCGTCCACCCGCGGCGTGTTCAGGCGGATAAAACTCCCCCTTGTGAGCCGTGCTGTTTGTCGTGTCGAAGTCAAGAAAACGAATAGCTGTTACAAACCCCTCGAACTTGCTCCTATATAGATGCAACTGGCGTTCAGTGACTCTTCCATCCCGGACGCGAAACCCGCACCGTCGTAGACTCACCCTATGACCCGCTTTGCACTCTTCGCTTCGCCGTGGTGGGTGAACCTTCTCATCCTCGTTCCCGTGGCCCCTTATCTTCTGGCGCGGAAAGCGAAGTTTACCCTGGGCAGAAGGCGGCTTCTGGTCATTGCTGTCTTCGGCATTGCTTTTGGCTTTGTCGAAGCGGCCGTGGTCGTGTATCTGCGAGCCGCCACCGGATTATGGCCGGTTCCGCAGGCGTACGCTCCCGCTGCCCTGCCGCAAAGCCTGGTCGGAATCGAGTGCTTCCGTGAAGCGGCAACCATCGTGATGCTCGGAGGGATCGCATGGCTGGCAGGACAAAACTTCAAGGCTAGAGCCGCCGCGTTTCTCTGGACCTTCGCGTTCTGGGATTTCTTTTATTACGTCTGGCTTCGCGTCACCATCGGCTGGCCCGGCTCGCTCGTCAGCCCCGATATTCTCTTCCTCATTCCCACGCCATGGCTAGCTCAGGTGTGGTTTCCCCTCGTCATCAGCAGTCTCACCGCTGCGGTCATCTGGTCGCGCTCCTGAAGAAGCGCTGTGAGCGAAGTCATTTCACGCCGGGCCACCTTGCCGCTAATGGGCGAAAGTGGTCCATCGCGATGCTTCCGCGGCATGCGGGTCCTCAGGTGCGTCCCAACGGTCAGCGCTGATGCCGTTGAGATCGTAGACGATCTTTCCATCTTTGATCGTAAGTTCGCAAATGAGCTTCTCGGTACCGTCGAAGCGCTTGTTCATCATATCCGTGAAGCCGAACTTGCCCTTTTCGAGCCGCAGGACGGCGACGTCGGCGACTGAGCCCACGGAGAGATTACCGAGTTCGTCATGCTTGATTTCATGCGCGGGATGAGAGGTCATCTCCGCAATCACCTCTTTGAGTGGGACGCCCGCGGCGAGGATATGGCCCGCGACGTTGAGGTCGTCCTTCATGGCCGAGTTCATGCTCTCGATGTGAAGATCGGTGGAGATTGAGTCGGGAATGAACCCGTCTTTAATCATGGGCGCGGCGAGCGACCATTTGAAGCTGCCGCCGCCAAAGCCCACGTCGAAATAGATGCCGCGCTTTCGGCCTTCGATCAGAGCTTTGCTGGGGCCGAGCGTGACAGGATCTTGCTCGTGCCGAAGCCCGGAGTACATGTGCGTGTAGATGTCGCCGGGGCGGAGTTTCACGGTCATCAAGTCGTAGATTGGGCGGGTCGGGCGATACTCGCCGAAGTCAACCATCACTGGAATGTTCGCCTTCGTTCCCGCAATCACTGCCTGTTCCACCGGCTTCCAGTCTGGACCTGCGTAGTGCGCGGTCTTGATGCCAACCACGACTTGCGGATACTTGAGCGCCATGGCTGCCGTAGCTTCGCCGTCCATGTCAGCGGGGTTCTGTTCGTATTGCGGTCCCCGCATGCCGGAGCCGACGATGTTGAGCAGGGCAAAGACGCGCGTCTTCGAGCGGTCGATGATGCGCTGCTTGAAGTCCTCGAAGTTACGCCATCCGGAGCATCCGGCATCGACAACCGTAGTCACACCATTGCGGAAGGTAAACCCATCGGGCGGAACAGAGTTATCGCCGGCATAGGAGTTGCGCTCACCTGTCCCGGCATATACATGGACATGAATATCGATAAGACCTGGCGTTACGTAAAGCCCCTTTACATCGATGGTCTTCAGCGCATCCGAGGACGGAATATGGACCGCTACCTTCGCAATTCTGCCGTCCCTGATGGCCACGTCCATTTCAGTGTCAATTTGATTCTTGTCGTCGAAAACATGTCCGCCTTTAAGAATCAGGTCGTACACCGGCGCCGATGCGGCATCCGAGGTTGTTTGCGCGAAGAGAATGCTCGGCAGCAAGAGTGTGGAAACAATCCCGCTCCTGAACATTGCTTTCGCAAAATGCGCGATTCGAACTGGATGAATCATGCAAACCTCCATCGGTGCGCCTCAGCGCTGAAACTCCGTGAGACTTTGCTGCGCAAGAACTGCTCTGTTGCGAATTCGCGCGCTGAGAGACCCGGACTAGGAAAATCCGGCTGCGGCCTATGCCGTTCGCCTGCGATTTCGCAACCGCCACGCTCAGTTGATTGAGTCGGTCGCCGGCTTGGTCGTGGCTGCCAGCCGTTCGCGCTTCAAGCGCATCAGCCGGTTCACAATCTTGTATTGGTCCCCGCGATAGACAGATTTCACATGCTCTACCGGTGTGCCGTTTTCGAGATACGAGACGCGCGTAAACAGGAAGATCGGGCTCTGTGCAGCAATCTGCAGAAGCCGCGCATCTTCCGCGCTGGCTTTACCCACCTCCACCACCTCGTCGGTCACCATCAACTGGATTCCGTATTGATGCGCCAGCTCATCGTAGAGCGAGGTCGTGGCATCGAAGGTCTCCATGAGTCCGGGGCACAGCTGCACCGGCAGGCAGCTGGACTCAATGCCCATAGGAATGGAGTTGCCGCAGCGCACTCGGCGCAGATTGAAGACATGCTCCCCATCATTCAGGCCCAGCGCCTCTTTCACCTCCTGGGTTGGCGCCTGGATGCGGAACGTCAGCACCTTCGAACTGGGCATTGCTCCGCGCGCCTGTGTCTCTTCTGAAAAGGAAAGGACCTGGCGAAAATCCCTCTCCAGCTTGATGCCGGAAATGAACGTGCCCTTGCCCTGCCGGCTGTAAATGACTCCGCGCTCGCACAGCGCGCCCACCGCTTGCCGCACCGTCATCTGGCTGACGCCCATCCGCGTAGCAATCTGCTGAATCGACGGCAAGGGTTCGCCCGGCTTCAGCTCGCCCGATTGGATCTGATCCAGAAGGCGCTGCTGAATCTGGTGATAAAGCGGAATGCCGCTTCTGCGGTCCAGGGGCGATGGACGCGGCTTCCGGCTTCGGTTTGTCATCAATTCCGATGGTTCCACTTTGAAGTAAACCTCCGCTCTAAACACTGCCGGCGGGCCCTGGCAGACTGCATCCACGCACTTTGCTCAACTAGCTTACCGATTGCCCGAAAACACCGTCCACATACATTGCAAAAACTTCAACAAATCTTTCGCCGCATTTCACGCCGGCTTCAGGCCCAAACCCGGGCCGTCCGGAAGCAGCAGCTTTCCTTTTTCCACGCGCACGCCGCTCCACGGATCGTTGGCCACCAGCAGGTTGCCGTCGAGATCGGCATAATCCACCAGCGGCGACAAATGCGCCGCCGCGGTCACCGAGCAGGAACTCGACACCATGCAGCCCAGCATGATCTTCATCTTCATGGCCCGCGCCACCTCGATCCAGCGCAGCGATTCCAGAATGCCGCCTGCTTTGTCGAGTTTGACGTTAATCCCGTCGTAGGCGTCGACAAGTTTTGGAATCATTGTGACGTCGGTGCAGGCCTCGTCGGCATAGATCGGCAGGTGCACCTTGCCGCGTACATAGCGAGTCTCTTCCACCATGTGCGCCGGCATGGGCTGCTCCACATACTCCACGCCCTGCGTCTCCAGCCAGTTGATCTTGCGGATGGCCTCTTCCTTGTCGGTCCATCCCTCGTTGGCATCCACGCGAATCGGCTTTTTGGTCACACTACGCACGGCTTCGATGGTCGCCTCGTCGGTCTTCAAACCTACCTTCACCTTGAGCACTGGAAAATCCGCCGCCTCGCGCGTCTTCTGGCGGGTGATCTCCGGCGTATCAATGCCGATGGAAAAATCCGTGATCGGCGCATCCGCCGGGTCCAGCCCCAGAAATTTATAGAGCGGCACATTGAGTTTCTTGCCCAGCCAATCGAAAATGGCGATATCAACGGCCGCCATCGCGGCGTGCTGCTGTTCGCTCAGCGCCTTGCGAGTCTCAAAAAGAAATTTCTGATATTGCCAGGGATTGCCCGTGGTAATGTTGTTCGCAAGTGCTTGAACGGCTTTCATGGCCGATTCCGGAAATTCCTGGTAGCGCACAATCGGCGCACCCTCGCCGTGACCGGAAATCCCGTCGCGCCGGTATTTCACTTGCACGGTGTCGCGATACTCGCTGGACGACATGGTCGTGGTCCAGGTGTGGCGCAGCATCAAACGCTTCAATCCAACGTCGACCGTGCACGGCCCCTGCGCGGATTGCGGCCGCGCCGTCGAGGTCGCGAACGGAAGCACCGCTGCAGCGCCGGCAATTCTCAAACAATCGCGCCGATTTATCGCGTTTTGAGTCATGGCTTCACTCTCCGTATCGCTACCAGAATCTGCGTCCACGGCATGTCGTCGAGCCGGCTGATCTGCACGCCGGGATGGTCGTGCGTAGTGTCGTGAATGAATTCGCCGTTGCCCAGGTACATGCCGGTATGCGTGATTTTCGATGGACTCGAGCCGAAATAGAGGAGGTCGCCCGGTTGGAGGTCCTTGCGTTCCACGGCAATCACGCCGCTCCACGCAGCTTGGATATCCGCGTCGCGCGGCATCCCGATGCCGCGTTGCCGCTCCAGCATCTGGGTAAATCCCGAGCAGTCGAAGCCAAAGCTGCTCACGCCACCCCAGGTATACGTGGTGCCGATAAACCGGTGCGCAAGCTGCAGCATGTCGCCGATGCTCACCGGCGTGAAGTCGTTGCTGACGTCGCCGCGCTGCACCCAGCCCGTCTGCCCATCCACAAGGCGCACCTCAAGCCAGCGTTCGGTATTCTTCGCCGGCGCCGGCGCAGGCTCCAGCCGCGCCTCCCACGGCAGTTGCAAAACGGGTGCATGCGCCGTCACGTCGGGTTCGCGATAAACGTTTGCGCTCAGCGCCGTCACGCGCACCGCATCGTCCTTGGGCGCATACGATCCACCGTTCAGCGTCTTCAGGTCCGCCGCTTCTACCCAGCCCGTATATCCATCGGCGGTGCGAATGTTTGACCAGCCCTGGCTGCTCTGGAGCGTCGACACGCCGGTGCCGTAGAGCGCCTGCGAAACCACGTCGCTCGCATCCGTCGCGTTCCTGTACATATTCACCACCGGCCTCGCCACCACCGCATCCGGATGGTCAACGGACTGCTGCGCCTGGGTCGGCGTCGCAGCGAGCAGCACGGCCAGCGCCAGACCGGCCACGATCGCGCGGCCTACGCTGCCGATTCCGCCGCGCCACGACTGAGCTTTTCTCGGATTCGATTCTGCGACACTCACTGCACTGCTCCTCTCAACATCACCAATCTGTTTCTATGGCGTACTGGCTCGCGCCGTAATCGCATCACGGTCGAGGCCCGTTCCGCGCGGCGCAAGGTTGGGAATCGACACCGGCAGCCGTCCGTGGATCGAAATTTCGCCGAACAGCGCACGCACCAGGCTCGATGCTGAAACCACCGTGTTCGAATACGTGCAAATGTACGTCTTGATACCCGGGATCGAGCCGCCTGTATATGGATCGCCGAAGGCGACGACAACGGTTTTCGCTCCCGCCGTCTTCACGATCCCGGTCAGCAACTGCATCGGCCCAGTGTCGAGACCCACCGAACCGCCCGCGTGGCCCTCAGTGGTTCGTCTCGGATTGGGTACGGACTCGGCGATGGCAATCACGCTGTCTGCCTTGCGCACCGCGGCCAGCACGTTCTCGAAGACATAATTCGAATTGCTGGGATCAACAAAAAAGACCGTGGCGCCGGGCGCGCGCTTGCGCAGTTCGCTCACGAAGGCGCGGCCTCCGTCACTGCCGCGTGGCCGGTCCGCAAAAATCACCGCAACAATGCGCGAAGCCGGCTGGCCCGGCTGCGACGCCGCAGCCAGCGGAATCAGCTTGCCGCCATCCGTCACTAATGTCACCGCCCGATCGGCGACGCTTTCGGCAATCGCCACGTTCTCCGGCTTCGCAATCTCATTCTGCACTCTGGAGAGATCCACGAAGCGATTGCGATCCAGGCCCACCGACGCCTTCATGCGCAGGATCTTCAACACGCTCTGATCGATGCGCGCCTCTGAAATCTCGCCCTTCTTCACCGCCGTAAGCAGGCCGTTATACGCGCCACCGAGGTCGCCAGGAATAATAATCATGTCCTCGCCGGCCTCCACAGCGGCGACGGCCGCTTCGCTCGAAATCTCCGCCTCCGATCCCGTGAAGACGTGCGTCAGTCCCGCCATATCCAATCCATCGGTGACCACCAGTCCCTTGAAACCGAGTTGCCCCTGCAGTAAATCCTTGATCACGTGCGCAGAGACGCTGGCGGGGCGATTGGGATCGGGTTCGACGGCGGGAACGATGAGATGACCCACCATCACCGAATCCACTCCGGCTGCAATCGCACCGCGAAACGGAACCAGTTCTACCGCGTTCAGGCGATCCATGGTCGCCGGCACGCGCGCCAGCGTGAGATGAGAATCCGTGTCCGTGTCTCCGTGGCCGGGAAAATGCTTGGCCGTCGTCAGCAATCCCTCGCTGCGCGCGCCTTCGATATACGCAGTGACCATTTCGCTTACCAGCGCAGGATCTTCACCAAACGACCGCGTATCGATGATGGGATTGGCGGGGTTGGAGTTGACGTCCGCAATCGGAAACCAGTTCCACTGGACACCGATGGCGCGCGACTCCTCAGCGCTGATGCGGCCGAACTGGCGCGCCAGCTCTTTGTCGCCAGCCGCGCCAAACGCCATCGCTGCGGGAAACGCCGTCGCGCCCTCAAGGCGCATCGACAAGCCGCGCTCGAAGTCGGCGGCGATCAACAGCGGGTACTTCGAATCTTTCTGCAGCTGGTTGGTCAGCGCCGCGGCTTCAAGCGGCTCGCTCATGAAAAGTTGCGAACCCTCCATAGGATCTGTGACGCCGAAGCCGCCCACGTGGTACTTCGCCATCTCGTCGCGCAGTTCCAGATATTCCGGGTTCTCCGGGTTCAGAAACTTCACCTTCGCCCAGACCACGATCATCTGCCCGATTTTTTCTTCGAGTGTCATCTTGCGCAGCGTCGACTGGGCCCACCGCTCGCCCTTGCGGTCAAGATGAACCGGCGGCGCGGCCACGGCGCACTGCGCGAACGTCCCAGCCAGCAGCGCGGCCACCGCTATCATCCAACCCCATCGCATTTTGCTCGCTTCGAACTTCAACTCCCGCTCCTTCGCATTCAGCGGCGCGCAATCGCCTTGCAGCGTCAGCTTCCTAGCCAATCGCCTTGTAGCGCCAGCTTCCTAGCCGGCTGTAGCGTGGGTCTCCCGACCCACGCTCTCTGACTTCTGCGGCCCTGCCGCCGTGCGCACAATCAATAAAGCAGATACTTCGCACGCACCGTTTCAAAATTCTTCACCGCATCCTGCCAATCCTCGGCAATGCGGCGTGGATCTTCGCCCGCCGTAAGCGCATCGAGCGTTGCCTTATTGCGCATCAAGCCGTCCAGCCCGGCGATCTTGAAATCATTGGGATACAAATGTTCAAGCGCGGCCACAATCTCCAACCCAAGCTCTGGCGCGTCCAGCGCTTCGCGATCGGTAACAAGAATGTTCACGCCGCCGCAGGATTGGCTTGCATAATTCGAAGCATTGAGCGTGAAGTTGACCGGCACAAAACGAACGCCGTCGATCGTGCGCGCGTTCAGGTAGCGGGCGAGCGTTGCCGCATCGATCCACGGCGCGCCCACAAACTCGAACGGCGTATCGGTGCCGCGTCCGACCGAGATATTCGTCCACTCAATCATCCCCAGGCCGGGGTAAAGCTCGGCTTCGGTCAGGCTGCGCATATTCGGCGAGGGATTGATCCACACTCTGCCGGTGGAATCGAACCAGTCGCCGCGCAACCAGCCTTCCATGCGCACCACCGAGAGCTTCGCGCCGATCGCACGCTCGCTGTTGAACAGTCCCGCCAGTTCGCCCACCGTCATGCCGTGGCGCACCGGGGTCCGCCAGTAGCCGACGAACGACTCGCGTCCCGCATCGAGCATCGGCCCCTGCACGTACGCACCGCCCAGTGGATTCGGCCGGTCGAGCACGACAATCTCTTTTCCCGCCTTCGCGGCCGCTTCAAGAAAGTAGCCGAGCGTGCTCTCGTAGGTGTAAAACCGAACGCCCATGTCCTGAATGTCGTAAACAATCACATCCACGCCGCCCAGCTCTTCGTCCGTGGGCCGCCGCTTCGCATCTCCCTCGCCGTAGACGCTGTAGACGGGCACGCCCGTCGCGGCGTCGCGCGAGTTGCCGATCGCCGTGGTGTCGAGAACCCCGGCAATGCCGTGCTCCGGGCTGAAAATCGCGGTCAGTTTGATGCCCGGCGCGTGCGCCAGAACATCGGCCGTGCGCTGCCCGTGGGCATCGACTGCGGTCTGATTGGTGACGAGTCCGATTCTCACCGGATGATTTGCGTCCGGATGCAGCTCGCGAAATCCGTCCGCTTCCAGAACATCGATCCCAACCTGCACTTCGCCCGGTCGCGCGGCAACGCGCCGCTCGGCAGTCGCCGGCTCACTGGGGCGGGGGATGGGCCCAATCCGCTTCTCCGGGTTTTCGGTGAAGGAGAGATGCAGCGCGCCCGCGACGGCATCCGCCAGCTGCCTGCGCAGCGCGATCACGTTTCCTTTGCCGTTCGGATGCACCGCGTTTGTGAGCAGGATGATGTACGTGTCGCTGGGAGGATCGATCCAGACCGAGGTGCCTGTGAATCCCGTGTGCCCATAGGAGCCGACGGGAAACAGCTTGCCGCGAGGGCTGGAGTAGGGCGAGTCGATGTCCCATCCCAATCCGCGCAGGATCGAAGTCGATCCCGGCTGCTGCGGCGTGCTCATCTCCTCAATCGCTGAGCGGGTTAGAACCTTCGGATGGTCGCTCAGCAGATTCTGCGCAAACTTGGCCAGATCGTCCGCCGTCGAAAACAGCCCCGCGTGCCCCGCAACTCCGCCCATCCTTCGCGCCGTGGGATCGTGCACCACGCCGCGCAGCATGATTCCATCGTCGTCGTATTGCGTGGGAGCGATGCGCGGCACCCAGCTCGCAGGCGGAAGAAAGGCCGTCTCCGTCATCTCCAGCGGAGCGAACACGTGCGTCGCCGTGTATTCATTCAGCGGCATCCCGGTGACTTTCTGCACGATGAAGCCGAGCACTTCAAAATTGATGTCGCTATAAACAAACCGCGTGCCTGGCGGGTTCGTGGGCTGAACCTGCATCGCCATTTTGAAGGCCGTGTCGCGGCCGTGCCATGCTTCCTTCAAATCCAGATCGGGCGGCAGGCCGGAAAAATGCGTCATCAAGTCGCGCACAGTAATCTGTGACTTTCCATTCTGCGCAAAATCCGGCAGATATACGGCGACGGGATCGTCAATCCGCACACGGCCCTCGTCCACGAGCTGCATCACCGCGGTGGTGGTTGCAATCACCTTGGTCAGCGATGCCAGGTCGAAGATCGTATCCGCGGTCATGGCTTCGCGCGTCGGCTCCAACGATCGTGACCCGAAGGCCTTGCGATACACCACTGCGCCATTGTGGCCGATGATCACCACGCCGCCGGGCATGTTGCCTCGGGCCACGGCCGCCTGCATCAGCGCATCGATCGCATCAAAATCTTGCGCGCCAGCGCCGTTTCCGCTCGTCGCCGTCGCCTGCGCGGCAAGCGTCCGCTCGCCGCAAGCAATCAGCGCAATCGCCAGCAGGAAAACCAACCCGCGCCGGATCCGAATCGTTTTCAGAACACTCCCCATGTCAGCCTTCAATTGCCTGACGAACATTTCCTTTGGCCCGGCGCAGGCGTCGCGCGGACTCGGCCTTGCCAGTGCCCGTCTTCAACATCACCAGCGCCAGCGGAACGCTCCTGCCCGCCTTTTCCAGTGTGGCCGCAGCCCGCTCCCGATCCACCTTTGCCAACTCCTGCAAGATCATGATGCCGCGCTGCACCAGCTTCTTATTGGTCAGGTGCAGGTTCACCATTAGGTTGCTATAAACGTACCCCAACCGCGCCATCGCCCCGGTCGTCAGCATGTTGCAGATCAGTTTTTCCGCGGTACCAGCCTTCAGCCGCGACGAGCCCGCAAGCACCTCCGGCCCAACCTCGACTTCAATGCGCAGATCCGCCACCTTCCCCAGCGGAGTATTGCGATTGCATGCGATGGCTACCGTCGCCGCGCCTTTGGCCCGCGCATGTTCCAGCGCGCTGATGGTATACGGCGTATATCCGCTGGCCGCGATGCCCACCACCACGTCGTGCACGCCGGGTCTTCGTGCCGCAATGTCCCTGCGTCCCAACTCCGCGGAATCCTCGCTGGCCTCGGCGGCCTTCATCAGCGCGCTTTCCCCGCCGGCAATCACAAACTGCACTTTCTTTGCGCTCACGCCGAATGTCGGAGGACTCTCCGACGCATCCAGCGCGCCGATGCGGCCGCTGGTGCCGCTGCCCACATAAATCAGCCGCCCGCCCTCAGCCAGGTGCTGCGCCACCAGGTCCACCGCCTTGGCGATCTCCGGCAACACCTTATGAATGGCGCGTGGAACCTTCGCGTCTTCCCGATTCATCGCGGTAACCATTTCAAGAGCGCTCATCCGGTCCAGATTCTCTGTTGCCGGATTGCGGCGCTCCGTCATCAACTTACGCACTTGCATTTCGCATCCCTTGACTCGAACTCGTTCCAGGTTTTCCACCCATGGCGAAGCTCGCGGCATAACCCACGCCGAACGTCACCACGCTGCCCAGCACCACGTACCACGTAAACGCCACGCCGGTGAAGAGCCAGAGGTAGAGGTTTAACGCCAATCCACAGATCATGCCCACCATGGCCCCGTTCTCTGAGGCCCGGCGCGTGAGCACGCCTAACAAAAACACGCCCAGCATTCCTCCATACGCGACCGAGGCAATCGTCAACCCGACTTCGATCACCCTGCCGCCGTGTCGCGCCAACAGCGCCAACCCAAACAGCACCAGCGCCCAAACCACCATCGCCGCCCGCGACAACCAGATGCGGCGGATCTCCGACGAGAGCGGACGAAGCCGCATGTAGAAATCGACAATCGAAGTGGAAGAAAGCGAATTGAGTGCCGCGCTCAGGTTTGACATCGCCGCCGCCAATATCGCGGCAATCAGCAACCCGCTCACGCCGTGCGGCATGTGATTCACGATGAAAACGGGAAATACCCTGTCCGTTCGCGTAAACGCAATCTGCGGCGGAAAAATACGATAAAACACGTACAGCATCGCTCCAATCATCAGGAAGAGCGAGAACTGAAACAAAACCACGACGCCGCTCGACAGCAGCGCGATCTTCGCTTGACCCTCGCTGCGCGCCGCCAGCAGCCTCTGCACAATTAACTGATCGGTCCCATGACTGGCAGTGGTCAGAAAAGCTCCGCCAATCACTCCCGACCACAGTGTGTATTTAGTGGTCCAATCCAATGTGAAGTCCAGCACCCGGAACTTGCCCGCCTGGCCTGCAACTTCGCGCACCGTTGCCCACCCGCCGGGCACAAGATGCAGGATGGTCACAAGACCGACGATGGTTCCGGCAACATACACCGTTTGCTGCATCACATCCGTCCAAATCGCCGCCTTCAGGCCGCCCTTCAACGTATAGAGAAGCGTCAGTGCGGTCACGATGGCAATCGCCACCAGGTCGCGCTCGAAATCGCTCACGCCCGTCAGCAGGCCGCCCAGCGCCACGCTTACCACAATGGCCACAGCAAATACGCGTACCCCTTCAGCCGCAGCCCGCGTGATAAGAAACACTCCCGCGGTCATGGTGCGCAGCCGTTGCCCGAAGCGGCGTTCGATCAGTTGATAAGCCGTCACCAGTTCGCCGCGAAAGTATTGCGGGATGAGCACAAAACTCACCACGACGCGGCCAATCAGGTAGCCGATCACCAATTGCAGAAAACTGAAATCCTTGTCGTATGCCAGGCCGGGCACGCTGATGACCGTCAGCGTACTGGTTTCCGCCGCCACAATCGAAAGCGAAATCGCCCACCACGGAATCGCGTTGTCTGCGAGGAAGTATCCTTTCAGCGTCTGCTGCCCGCTACGGAAGCGTAAGCCGAAGAGCGTCACGCCGGCCAGATAGCAACCGATCACCACCAGATCCAGCGTATTCAATCCCATGGCGGCATTCCTGCTCCGGCGGTACAGCCACAACCATCAATTTTGCATGAGAGCAGGGCCGGGCCCGCCTGTTTCCCTTTTTAGAGGAACCAGGCGGGCCGAGCCAGTTTTATCGTTCAAGTTAGAAAGTAAATCTGCCGGCAAACTGCATGATGCGCATGTCACGATATCCCGTAACTTCGCCGAACGTCGATGACGTCGCAGTCGTTCCGATGGAGTTGACGTTCACGTGGTTGATTGCGTTGAAGGCCTCGGCGCGGAACTGGAAGCTCATCCGCTCCGTGATCTTGAAGTTCCGGTGAACGCCAAGATCGAGCCGGTTGAATCCAGGGCCCTGAATCGTGCCGCGCTTCGCAGTCGCCGGAACCGGATTGTTCGGCAACGGAGCCGCAAATGCGCCGGAGTAGAACCACGGTGCACTCGGCACCTCGTAGTTCTTATTGTGAATCCTCGTCAGGTTCCCCGCAGAGTTCGGGTCGCCGATCTGGTTCGCTCGCAAGCCGTCCGAAGTCGGCCCGGAGTCGTGCAGGCCCGCGTTGTCGCTTACTTCGCCGCCGCCCGTCGCGTTGTTATAGATGCTCGCTGCGCCGCCAAGGTTATAGAAAATCGTGCTTCCCGCGCTCGCTGCAACTGTGGACGGCAGTCCCGAATCGATGGTGTAGATAAAGCTCATCTCCCATCCGCCCAGGGCGCGTCCCACCAGGTCCTTTTGCTCGCGGAACCATGGCTCTTCAAAGACGCCATCGAAGTTAAACACCTTGTTGCGGTCCAGCGAAGCGCGGCCGTAATCGCCGTTGATGTTGTACTCGTTCTGGATGAACCCGGAGTAATCTGCCGGAGCGTTGGTCAGGTCGCGCGACCAGGTAATGTTGGCGTCAACGTATGTACTGCCGCTGAAACGCTTGGTCACCTTCGCCTGCAACGAGTTGTAGTTCGAATTGAAGATAGTGCGCAGCGCATCGATCGCGCCGTATCCCAGATACGGTTCAATCTGGTTCACCACGCGCGTGCAAGTGGAGCTGATATTGGCAGGAACGTTCACCCCATTGACGGCGATGAAGCAACTGGAACTGGCCGTCTCCGGATTCACCGTGTAACTGCCCCCGCTGTTCGCCGTGCCCAGCCAGGCGCCCGGCTGCGGTTGATCGATGTCCATCGCGCCCAGAAGGTGCGTTCCATGGTCGCCAAAGTAGCCCACGTCCAACATGAACTTCTCAGCCAGTTCCTGCTGCAGGTCGAGCGAGAACTGCTGCACATACGGCGTCTGGAAATTGAGCGGAACCCCCTGAATACGCGCAGGCGTAGTCGAAAATGCAGTCGTCGCGCCGCCCGCCGGCGTGTCGAGCGTTGACTGGCTCACCGAGTATGTAGAAACCGCTGGAGGATTGTCGAACACCGTGGTTTCGTAGTAACTCACCTCGGCGTTGTCATACGACCAGCCGTAGCCGCCGCGCAGTGAGGTCTTTCCGTTGCCGAACACGTCGTAAGCAAAGCCGACACGTGGCGCAAAGTTAGCTTTCTGCGCTTGGCCCACCTTGTTCCCCCAGGGCGAAGCCTGGTTGTTGTTGGCCGCGTTCGGGCCGTTGTAGATGATGCCATCCATATAGTTGATGCCCACAATGTCCGCTGACGCATTGGCGGTTGTAGGCTGGCCGGCGTTGCTGCCTGCCTGGTTGCAGGGGCTGGTAATGCAGATCAGGCCGTTGCTGGCGATGGTCGGCGCCGCCGCAGCCGTATATTTGGCAGGATCGAAGTTGCTCATCAGACCGTTCGCATCCCACGGCTGGCCGTAGTAGCCATAGCGCACGCCCAGGTTAAGTGTCAGCCGCGGATTCACCTTGAAGTTGTCCTGCGCAAAGCCCTCGTACAGTGAGAACTTCTGGTCCGTCACCGGATCCCTCGAGAGCTGACTGAAGCCGCCGTTGGCATTGCCCGTCAGGAAGTTGGCAAACCCCTGCGCCTCGTTCGCGCCGCCATTGTTATTCGTCGGCACATTTGAGAAGCCGGAATCGCTTGCGAATGTGAAACCGCCCTGCGTGCCGGTCGTGTTGTTCTCGAGCTTCTGGTAGTGGTTGTAGCTCATGCCGAAGATGAACGTATGGTTGTGCACGATCTTTGTGAAATCGCCATAGAGCTGGTGGTTGGTGCCATGGTCGGTATAGGCCACGCTGCCGCTCAGCGCCGTCATGCCAGCGATCGAAAGGTTCGGGATGAGTCCCACAGTGTTCGGATAGACGAGCGTGGGTTTGACGTCGGGCGACTGCGCCGAAGAAAGGAAGCCGGACGGTGTGCTCACGATGTTGCCGTTCGAGAACGAGTAACCCACATTCAGCAGCATCGTAGGGCTGAATACGTACGTTCCGTGCGCAAGGTGCTGCGTGCCGGGATTCACCACCGTGGTCGTGTTCGCGCCGGCGATATACACCGTGGTGAACTGGCCCTGAGGAAGGGTCTCAGGGAACGTATCGTGCAGATACCGGTAGAAGACATTCAGCTTTGTTCCGAACTGCTGGTCAACACGCGCCACGGAATCGGTATTGTTGAAAATGTCTTTGAAGTTCGTGTAAATGGTGTGCGGATCTGCGTTATGCGCAATATTGAAGGCCACATTCGGCACCGGCACATTGGCAAACACGTCCTTCATATAGGCCTGCGCCGTCGGCGAAAGGCCCGACGTAACGGACGTACCCGTCGCCGTGCAGGTGTTCACTTGTGACGACGAGTTGTTCGTGAACGCAGTACATACCGTCACCGGCGCTGTCGTCCACACGCCACCGATCAACTGTCCGGACTGCGTAAAGTCGCCCGCGCGCTCCGAAGCCTGTGGCACCGTGGCCGTCGCGGCTGCAAGTACCTGGACAATGCGTTGGAACTCTTCGGACACGAAGAAGAAGGTCTTGTCCTTGCCGTTGTAAATCTTGGGGATCCAGACTGGCCCGCCGGCCGAGAATCCAAAAACGTTGTAACGATAAACCGGAGTCGCAAAGGTCGCTGACGACGCAGGACCGCCGTGAAAATCGTTCAAATACGTATTGGCGTCGAAATAGTTGTTGCGCAAATACTCATATGCGCTGCCGTGCAAACCGTTCGTGCCCGACTTGGTCACCACGTCGATCTGCCCTGAAGCGTTGCGTCCGAACTGCGCGCTGTACTGCCCGCGCAGGTTCTTGAATTCAGCAATCGCATCCGGGCTGGGATACGTGTAGAGCGTAAGGTTCGCGCCGCGATCCAGGTTATCGGCGCCGTCAATCGTCCAGCCGTTTGATGTGTTGCGGCCGCCGTTCACTGAGAACGACACCGTGCTCGAAGAACCGCTAAGGCCGGCGGGGCCGCGCGTCAGATCGTCCGTAGCGCCGCCGAAGACAACGCCCGGCTGCAGGTTCATCAGCGTTTCGTAGTTGCGCGTGACCAGCGGCATCTCGTTCATCTGTTCGCTGTTGATCAGGCCGGCCGAGGTCGCGTCTTCCAGATTCACGTTCACCAGGTTGTCGGTCGTGGTCACCGTGACGATTTCGTTTGCGCCGCCCGGCGTCAGCTTACGGTCCACGGTAAGCTCGTCAGCCGCGTGCAGCACAAGGCCGGTGACGACCTCCGTCTTGAAGTGAGAAGCAACAATTGTCACCTTGTAGTTGCCAAGCGGCAGCGCTTCCTCCGTGAAGAAGCCGGTCGCATTGGTCTTGGTAACGCGAATGTCTTCGCCGCGATCCGTGTTGGTGATGGTCACCGCGGCGCCCGATACCACGGCGCCCGTCGCGTCCATCACTGTTCCGCTGATGCTGCCGGAAACGTTGCTCTGCGCGGTTGCGTAACTCACGGTCAACGCCAGCCCTATTGCGGTCAACAGGGCAAATAAACTCTTTGCAATTTTGTGCGACATAGCAGTTGATTGCCTCCTGAATGTTTTTCGTTCTGCCGATGAAGAGCGTTCCCCGTGCCTTTGCTCTGCACCAGCCTCACCGGTTGAGAAGTACGGATTGGAGACGCCGGCTCGACAGATGATCGAAAACCGTGCCGGCGAGGCTTTGATTGAGCAAAAAACCGGGAGCCATTTTCTGTGAGAAGGAATTACCTCTTCTGGCGATGCGAGAGGTCTTCCTGTGTAATTCGGAATCGGCGACGTGAAGACACCCTGTCTTCAGCCACCAGACCGGAGTCTGCGTGGAGTGTCCTCGCCATCCCGGCCACAAGTCTCGGAATCGAAGTTGATTCCTGAAACCATAGTCTGGGAGGAGAACCTGGTTCAGCGGAAACGGCAACAGAGCGTTCATTACGTGCCAACCGCGCCTGAAAATCCAAAAACCGGCCAAGTCATATAGATGACTGGATGTATGCAAAACTAGCTGTGCATTCACCAAATGTCAATGAAAATTGCGTAAGGAATTCACATTTCAGCGGATTTCTTTGTGAAAACCCGTCTCCTGGGCTCGCCATCCATCCATCCCGGCCGCATTCTTCCCCCAGTTCCCTAAGTCCCTACGTCCCTGGTCCCCGGTCCGTCGTCACTATTCCCTGCTCCTAACACCTTCCTCCACAACCTTTCTTCCACCAAATACCCCAGCGTCCTGCCCTTCTTCGGCACCACACCGTACACCACCTTGCAGCCCATCGCCTCTGCCAGGCGGGCCATCGACCGCAAAGTGATCGTCCCCTCCAACTCCCTCCTCTCCAGATCCGTGACCGTCGACATCACCACTCCCATATTTGCCGCAACTTCAGCCAGGGGAATCCCCACCGTCTGTCTCACCGCCCGCAGAAGCCCGTCTGTCGGGTTCGCCTCCCTTACTGCCATTCGAAACGGCTTCATCTCCTCGTCCAACCTCATCCGCTCCAACTTCCGGTCCTTTTCCCGCATGACCAGGTTCCCCTCTTTCTCGACCCCTGATTCAACGGTAGCCAAAAGTGAGTAATTATCTGCAAAACGCAGTCCCGGAAATTGTTTTTGGAGACAGTTTTTCACTTTTTCGGCCGCATGAAAGCCGTCAAACCGGCCAAATCCGGTTGCCTATCGGGCGTCGTTTGCCTTCCTGTGCAACTTCAGCCTGAGTTTGTCGTCCTATAGGGCTTCGAATATTTCGAATCTTGTCTGCCTGCAACCGGTCAAATCTTCCGGCCAGCCCGCTGACTTGCCATCTCGCTCGCTGCCCTGCTAGCGCATTGCACGCTGCTTGCGAATCAGCCACATGGCAGGCAAGCCACTTAGAATCAGAGCGGTACCGATCAACGATCCCCGGAGATTTCCGGCGTAACTCGAGACCAGCACCACGACGGCCGACCCCACGAAGATGGCCGGAAGCACCGGGTAGCCCCACACCCGGTAGGGCCTGGGCGCGTTCGGTAATTTGCGCCGGTACACAAAGACCGTGCTGGCCGCCAGCGCGTAGAAAAGCCACTCGGCAAACACCGTTAGATTAAACAGCTGCTGAAACTGGCTCAAAAACAGGAGCAGGACCGTCGACACCAGCCCCTGCGCCACCAGCGAAGTGGAAGGCGACCGGAAATGCGGATGCACTTGCGCAAACCGCCGGAAAAACAGCCCATCGAGAGCGGCGGCATATGGCACCCGCGCGCCCGACATCGTCGATCCATTCAGGCACACCAGAATACTGAGAGCCATGGCCGCGGCCACGATTCCTGCCCCGCGCGTCCCGGCCACCGCCCTGAGCGCCGCCACCGCCGGCCATTCTGAGTCGGCGATCGCCTGCGCTGGAAGCACATATTGAATCGCCGCGTTGGTGGCCATATAGAGCGCGCCGACGGCCACCAGGCCTCCGATCAAAGCCAGGGGAAGATTGCGTTCGGGACGCCGCACCTCTCCCGCCACCATGCTCAAATCGCTCCAGCCGTCGTAGGCCCACAACGTCGCGATGAGCGCCAGCATGAAGCCGTTCCAGCCGCCTATCGCGTGCGGCAAACGGGTCAGAAAGTGACTCCAAGATCCGCTGGTGGACTGAAAACAGAGCGCCACCACAACCAGGATCAGAACCGCTTTCAGCACCGTAAACACCAGCTGAAAATCCCCCGCTTTCTTGATGCCCAGGTAATTCAGCCCGGTAATCAGCCACGTGACGGCGATGGCAAACACCTGCGACCAATAGAGCGTGAAGGGCAGGCCGGGAATCGCTTCGGACAGGCGGGAAAAGACGGGGAAGAACTCGAGCGTGCGCGCCAGGCCCACAGCCACGGTGGCGATCGACCCCGGCTTGGCCACCGTAAACCAGGTCCACATGTAGAGGAACCCCGCCGTGTCCCCGTAGGCGCCCCGCAGGTAAACATATTCGCCGCCCGCATACGGCATCATGGTGCTCAATTCGGCGTAGGTCATGGCTCCGAAGAGCGACAGCAGTCCGCCCACGATCCACGCCAGATACACCAGCAGCGAGGAGCCGGTGTCGCGCATCATCTCGCTTGGGATCAGAAAAATCCCGCTGCCGATTACCGTCCCGATCACGATAGCGATAGCTTCGCCCGCGCCCAGGACGCGCGGCAAACCGAGCGGAGAACCAGTCTTCGATGCGTGCAGAGATTTCTCCATGCGTGATTGCGAGAATAACAGGAAGCTGAAGCGGCGAGCGCGATTGCCTTACCGAATCCTCGCTCTCGGGCTCTCCAGTTGTATCAGTACATAGGCTTCAGCTGCGCACTCGAGTCCAGCCAGCGCACTAATCGTGGGCCGGAGCCGGAGGCGGCGCGGTCGACGGTGGCACCGGCTTTCCGTCGGCAGTATGCCCTTCCATCAGCTCCACGCGCGTTCCGTCCGGATCGTAGAGATTCACCTGCCGCTTGCCGTTCTTGCCCACCTGCACCACGACCGGCTTCGCATGGGCCTGGTAGTCCTTGTACGCGGGCCGGGATTCGATCTGGGCGACCGCCTTCTGCACATCGGGAACCAGGAGCGACACATGGTTCTTCGTCCCGAAGCCCGACGGCGGCGGGTCGTAAAGCATCAGCTCGATGTAATCCTTGCCGTCAGGAACGCGCAGATTCACCCAGCTCAACTCTTTCCCGTTGCTGCTGCCGCGCCAGGTCTCTGTAAAGCCCAGCACGCCCTCGTAAAACGCCAGCGACTTGTCGAGATTTCCGACCAGAAAACCCAAGTGGTAAATCGCGTCGGCAATGCGCGTAAGCGGCATAAACTTGCCCGCTGCCTGCATCTCGATTCCCGTGGGCAAGCTTTGCACAAACTCCACCAGCGTGCCGTCGGGATCCTTGATCTCGAAGGCGTAGTCGCCGGTGCGGGTCTTTCCGCCGTTGCCCGGCTTCACGTCGAACCCCTTCGACCGCAAATACGCGCGCATCTGCTCCACGTTGCTCACGCTGAAGCAGTAGTGACTCATCATGTTGGGCGGCAAGGCAGGCGCGTCGGTAAACAGCTCGACATGCTGGTTGTCGTTGATCTTGATGAACGCGATGCGGGTCTGGTCCGTCCCCGGCTTGTTCAGCGTCGTGTACTCATCGAAGCCCAGCAGGTCGTGCCAGAACGCGATAGTCTTCGGCAGGTCCGTAACAAAATAGCCCACATGGGAGACGCCAGTGATTTGCGGCCGCTGCGGCGCGGCATCCTGCGCGTGGAAGAGCGCGGGAGTCACAGTCACTGCCAGAACCGGAAGCAGGAAAAACCGAAGATTGCGAGTCGGCAACATGGGCATCGCGGGTCCTTTTCGATGAAAGTCAGGAGCGATCGTACGTCGCCGCCGATTATACCGGGTTCGCCACACTGATGATTCCGGCGCAAATCGGTGATACTTCTCGTGTGTACGGAATCCTGCGTTCGCTTGCCATTATTGCGGTCGTTGGCGCTCTCAGCGCCTCCTGCCAAACCCCTGCATCCGCCTGGCAAAACGCAGTCGATCGCATGGCCCGCCAATACCCAAGCGCGATCAATCTTGACGCGCGCATCATTGTGCTTGATCTGGCAAGCGGCCGCCTTCTCGCGTCGCATCGGCTTGACGACGCGGCGCGCACCGTAGCCGCACCCGGCTCTACGTTGAAGCCTCTGGTCTTATATTCCCTGATCCGCGAGGGCCGCTGGAATTCCTCGCGCCGTGTGGCCTGCAACCGGCAACTCGTCGTCGCCGGGCATCGGCTCGCGTGCACGCACCCACTCGCGCCGCCTTTCGACGCGCGCGAAGCGCTCACCTGGTCGTGCAATAGCTATTTCGCCGCGGTGGCGCGCAGCCTCGAGCCGGGCGAGTTAGGCCGTCTTCTGCGCCCCACCGGACTGCTCGGCCGCACCGGCCTTTCGCCGCAGGAAGCCGTAGCCGAATTTCGCGAGCCTGATTCACCAGATTCGCGCCAGTTGGCTTTGCTGGGCGTCGACGGCGTGCGCGTCACGCCCCTCGAGTTGGCCGCGGCCTATCGCTGGCTCGCGCTCGAACTCGCGGCGCATGCCGATTCCGATGCGGCGCAAGTGGTGCGCGCGGGATTAGAAGACTCGGCCAGCTTCGGCATGGCGGGTCAGGCCAGCCTGGGCGGCGTCGCCGTGCTGGGCAAAACCGGAACTGCCGAGGGCGCGTCGTCGAGCCGCACCCATGGGTGGTTTGTGGGCCTCGCGCCCGCGGAAAGTCCTCAAGTAGTGATTGCCGTATTCCTGCCCGCGGGCCGTGGCGCCGATGCCGCACACCTGGCCGGCAATCTGCTCGCCAACGCGCCCATCACCGCAGATCGGAAGCGGCCGTGAACCGGCAGTCTTGGTCTCGACGCGCGCTCAGCCTCGTGGCGGCCGCCGCTGCGGTGTTGAGCAGTGTGCAACCCGCGCCGCCAGTCGCTGTCCTCGCCGCAGCGGCACCGCCGGCCGCGCGCACCACGCTGCGCATAGGCATGTGGACCCTCTGGCACGATCACGAGGTAACGCTCACGCCCACGGGGCCAAAGCAATTCACGTTGCTCCAGACTTGCGAGCGGTGCCCTGTGGAAGTGCTGCACGCGCCGGCGAAGATTCTCGCGGAAAAGGACGGCTTGATTTTTTTCACGACGGGCAAAACGGTCACTTCGAGCGAAATCCGCCTAAGCGGACCGGTCACCCTCACGGCGCACGGCGAAACCGTAACTCTGCGCGATCCCGTAGCCATCACCGCGCATGCCGGCGTTCTCATCATCGTTGTCACGCTGCCCGTTGAGAACTATGTGGAGCGCGTCGTCGCGAGCGAGAGCGGCCCCGGCGACTGCACTGAGTCGCTGAAAGCGCTCGCCATCGTGGTGCGCAGCTTTGCGTTGCATGAGGCGCACGGCCACGCCGACTATGATCTGTGCGATTCCACCCATTGCCAGCTTCTGCATTGGAGCGGGAACGGCGACCGCCGCGCCGCGGCGCATGCTGCCACGCTGGCCACTGCCGGCGAGACCCTCTGGTTCCATGGGCAACGCGCACTCGCTTACTTCGGCAAGGATTGCGGCGGTCGCACCGCTTCTCCCGACGAGATTTGGCCGCACGCGAAACCACTTCCGTATTTGCTTTCGCAGCCCGATCCATTCTGCACGCGGCAGGGTGCCCGCGAGTGGGCCTCGCAGATTACGCGTTCCGATTTGACCGCGGCTCTCGCCGCGCATGGCCTCGCGCAACCGGGCTGGCAGAATCTAACTGTCGCGCGGCGCGGCCCCTCGGGGCGTGCCGTCACCTTGCAGCTCGACCGCACCGAGATCTCCGCCGAAGACTTCCAGCTCGCCGTCGGCGAGTCGCTCGGCTGGAACAAGGTTCCCAGCACATGGTTTGAGGTGAGCCGCCAGGGAGATACATTCTCCTTCCATGGGCGCGGCTGGGGGCACGGCGTGGGTCTGTGTCAAAAGGGCGCGGCGGCAATGGCCGCGCAAGGCCGCGCCACGCGCGAAATTCTCGCCCAGTATTTTCCCGGCGCGGAGGCCACGGACGAAACCACAGGACGCGACTGGCAAAGCTTCGCCGGCGACGGTTTTGTTTTGGAATCGCTCGATGCCGGCGACGCCGCATTCTTGCCCGAACTCAATCGCGCGCGGACTGAAGCGTCCGAGCGATCCGGCTTGCACGCCGCCACTCCGTTCACCGTCCGCGCCTTCGCGTCCACGCCCGACTTTCGCCAGGCCACGCTGGCGCCGGGCTGGGTGGCGGCCTTCACTGAAGGAAACTGGATCGGCGCGCAGCCATTGCGCACTCTCGCCACGCGGCAACTTTTGGCCGATACCATGCGCCACGAGTTTTTGCATGCTCTTGTGGAGCGCGAGGCGGGACCGAAGGCTCCGCTCTGGTTGCGCGAAGGGCTCGTCGAAGCGTGGGGCGACTCCGCTTCGGCAATGTCGCCTTCCGTCAAGCCCAAGCTCACCATCGACGAAATCAACGCCGCTCTCACGCATCCCGCAAGCGAAGACGAGTCCGAAGCCGCACATCGGGCCGCCGCGTGGTACGCAACGCAACTCCTCAGCCGTTACGACCGCGCGCAGGTACTCAATTGGTTGCGCTCAGATGTTCCCGCCGGCATCGCTTCCACTCTCGGGAAGCGGTAGCTTGACGGAGTCTTCGCCAACCGGCCCTGAACCGACAGGCGCTGCAACCAGCGCATCGTCTCCCGGCCACTCGGGTTTGTGCTCCTCACGCGCCAACTGCACCGCGCACCACGCCAGCAGCAGTACCCAACTCGCCATTGCCAGCAGATAGGCTCCAACCGGTTTCAGAATCGCGGCCCACACCTGGTGCGTCACCGTTCCATGCGGCTCGCCATTGAAGAAGTAGCTGGGCAGCAGCGCGCCCACAAGGGCCGCAATCACCGCGCCGCTCCACCACCGCCAGTTCAACATCATGCGCAGCAATTTTCGCCACGGTAGCCGCCAGCCCCACTGCGTAGAAGCCAGCGCGTGCGGAATCACCTTCGCCGGAACCACAATCCAGCGGAAGATCCACTCCAGAACGCTGAGCCAGGTTGAAATGTGCTCGTAGGTAAAAATCCGCGCCCGCGCGTTCGCTGGAGCGCGTGAGTTCAGATACCCAGCCCACTGCGGAATCTGATCGTCGCACCAGTCCAGGATGTACCACGCAAGCCAAACCACCGCAATCCAAACCAGCAACGTAAGTGCGCCCCACACAAACCGCACGCGGCCGTCCTTTTGATCGAAGAAACTCCGCATGGTACCGGCTTCGAGTACGAGCGTTGAGGCGAGCATCACCAGAGGTAGCAGCAGCGTCAGTCCCACCTGCCACACATGCCTTTCGGGTACACGCGTCCACCCCACTCCCACCAGCACGATCAGCAGCGTCGCCCAGAATTGGGCTGCAACCCATCCCAGGCTCGTGCGCAAGCGCCGAAACAAATCGTTCAATGTGCTCATGGCTGCACCTCCAAAGTCGCGGGATCGGTCGTAGTCTCAATGTTTGGCTGATACATAGGTCCCGCATCGGCCGGGCTGATCTGGAATTTGCCGGGATTGTCCACCTTCAGCAGGTACACGTACTCGCGATGGACGGAAAAGTCGTCGTTGAAAAACGCCGCGCGGTCATCGTGGAATTCCTTGCGCGTAAAGTAGTCCGCCCACCAATCCGGCTTGTGGTTGATGCTGTACAGTCCGCTCTCCGGCAGGAACTCCGTGCCCGCAGGAATCGGGTCCTCGGCCAACAGATATTTCCAGCTCGTTCCGCTCAGCGACAGCTTCACCGCCACAATGTCGCCCACGTGCACCGGGCTCTTCAATGGAACCAGGTCGTAAGTAATCGGGTCGGTCGGCTTGTCCTGCCGCTTCTGCAACAGGTAGTAGTCGCGCGTAATGTTGAGCGCGAGCTGGCCCTGCTGGAAATTCTTGCGGTCAGCCGAATACCAACTGTCCTCCGTGGACCAATACGTGATCCCGTTTCCGCTCTTGCGGATCGTCACTTGTCCGCCGTTCCCCGCTTGTGCCGCCGGCACCTTGATCTGCCACGGTGCGGCAAACGCGTCGCTTGGACCGAAATGCCGCTTGCCCACGCTCGTACCGTTCACCAGCACTTCCACGTCCGATGTGTTGGCAAGCTCGCCGCTCAGCGCCAGGTAATCCGTCAGCCCCTGGATCACCATCGACGTCTGCTTGGTCGAGTACCAATAGTCTCCGTCGCGATGCTCGGCGAGCCAGCGCGCCGCTTTCGGCATCAGCCCGCTCGAGCGATCTTCGACGATGAGCAATTTCAGCGCGAAGGCCGTCGTCTCCGGCGAAGTATCGTCCCAGAAATCGAGCAGGCCGTCGTAATTGCCCACCCAGTACGCATCAACGTCGGTTGCGTGCGCCTTCTTTTCGAGCAGATCCGCGGCCTGCTTCGCGCGGCCATCATTTGCCGCCGCCAGCGCCAGCCCAGTCAACGCCAGCCCTTCGTCGCTCAGCTTGTCGCGACTGTCCCACGCCTTGTCGAGCGCGTCCTTCGGCGCGCCAGTGGTTGTGGCCAGAGCGTACACCGTGTACGCCCGCAAATCGGGAATCATGTCAGGATGCGCGTTGAGCATTTTGATCAGCCACGTCTGCGCTTTGCCCAGCCGCTGATCGTCGACCGCGTAGCCGGCAGTTTTGGCCTGTCCTAATCCGCTCACCACATACGCCGTCATAAACACCATGCTCTGGTCGTCGGGCCACCAGCCCCAGCCGCCGTCGTCATGCTGATAGCTGTAAAGCCGCTCCAGTCCCGCTTGCACCTCGTCGTCCAGCGTCTTGCGGTCGATGGGCGACTTCAAATGCAGCTTGTCCACAGCCTGCGCCACAATCAGGTCGGGCAGGAAGCTCGACATCGTCTGTTCCGTGCAGCCCCACGGGTAACTCGTCAGATAATCGAGCGCGTCAAACACCGTGCCCGCCACCGATGGCGCAACCGTGATCGTCATTCCCCGCGAGTTCACATCCGCTCCCGCCGGGTAACTGTACGACCACTGATTTTGCCCCGCACCAGAAAAAACCTCGCCCGCGCCCGCAGCTCTTTGCTTCACGCCGTAGGGCAGAACCGGCAGCGTCTCTTGCAGTGCGTCCGACTCCTCATTGGTCAGCGCCTTGGCCGTGAACGTTGCATTGCCCGTCACGCGCGCCTTCACCTGCCAATCCACGTAGCTCTCGCCTCCGGCGGGAATCGTTACCTTTTGCGTTTGCCCGCTTTCGACGTCCACTCCGCTGACGTCAAGAGCGAAGGTCACGTCCTTCGAAGTCGCCAGGTAGTTGTGCGCGATCACGCGCATCACCGTCTCGTCGCCCTCGCGGAAGAAGCGCGGCGCGGCCAGGCGCACAATCAGGTTCTTGCGCACCAGCACGCGCGTCACCGCTCCGCCTGCTTTGCCGTCGTCCGTCATGGCGCGGATCGTGGTGCGCCACGTGGTCAACGCATCGGGGAAGTTGAATTCCACGCGCGCGTGCCCGTCAGCGCCGGTATGTACATCGGGATTCCAATAGGCCGTGTCTGGAAATGCCTTGCGCACCTTCGGCACCACCAGGTCCGATCCTGGTTTCACCTGCGCCATGCGCGGATGGTACAAACCGTTCAATCCCGCCAGCATCGGGCTCTTCGTTCCCGCTTCTCCTTCGAAATAAAAATCGAACGA
Source organism: Occallatibacter sp. (assembly GCA_050013775.1). Classification (GTDB taxonomy): domain Bacteria; phylum Acidobacteriota; class Terriglobia; order Terriglobales; family Acidobacteriaceae; genus Telmatobacter. The sequence goes on from JBEKEP010000004.1 coordinate 43,468, forward strand.
GGTTTGCGGATCGAGATACACCTCGCGCTTGGGATAGAACGAAGCCACGATATCGCTCGTCGTATCGGGCCGCACCGAGTAGAGCGCCTCGTCCACCACGCCGAAACTCAAATCGGCTTCGACCGGTTTGCCACCGGCATCCACCGCCTTCACGTCGAAGCTGGCTTTGTCGCCGGGTTCGTATTGGGTTTTCTGGGGCGTCGCAGTAATGGTCAGCGTGCGTTCCGTCAGCGGAACCTTCAGGCTCTTTTGCGCCGTCATCAACTGGTCGTTGTGCACCAGGATCGCGGTCACCACCAGGTTCGGCTGCGCCTGCTGCGTAATCGGCACATCGAAAGCCACGCTCGTGCCCGTCGCATGCATCACGCGCTGCGATTGCACGCTGTCGCCCTCGGCCGTCACCACCGCCCACGACTCGTCGAGGCCGGTCACCAGCAGCAGATGCGCGGTGTCGCCCACCTGGTAGGTCTTTTTGTCCGCTATGATCTGCGCCTGCGCGTTTTCCTGGTAGTACGCGCCCGCGCCATTCCAGATCCACAACCACGTCTCGCCCTCAACGGTTCGATTCTCGGGCGTCTGCGCGCTCGCGGTGATCTGAAAATCGCCACTTCCGCCCATCGGCAGATCCACCAGCACCGTTCCATCGGCGCCGGTCGCGGCGTCCCTGCTGGCCACCTCCGTCTTCGCTCTTTGGTGATTCGTTGCATCCCACGTTTGCACCGCGGCAATGTGCACCTGCGCGTGCACCGGCTTTCCGTCATAATCCTGCGCCGTCACCTTCACCCGCGCAGGCTTTCCGTTTTCGACTACATAACTGGTCGGCTCCACACTCACGCGGAACGATCCATAAGTAGCCAGCACCGTCGAGTGGCCGCTCACTTCGCGGTTCGCCACGTCGGTCACGCGCGCCTCAATGCGATAGTCCTGGTCGTTGTGCTTGCCGTCAACCGCCGTAGGCAGCGTCACCGTCAGTTGGCCGTTCGCGTCCAACACGCCCTGGTGCTCCTGCTGTTCGGTCTCGCCATATCCGGAATCGGTATCTTCGTCATCGCTCGTATCGGCGGATGCATCGCCCGTGCCGTTATCGTCCTCTTCGTCCTCATCCCACCAATAATGTTGCGAGGTGTGCACCACGTAGGTCACCTTGGCTCCGGCAACCGGCTCGCCAAAGAAGTAACGCGCTTCAATCAATGCCTGAACGGTGTTGCCTTGGAGCACCCGCGCCGTCGCGGGTTTCACCGTTACTTGATATTCGGGCTTTTTGTACTCCTCGACGTAAAAACTGCCGCTGCCGCCCTCGCCGTAAGCCGCCTCAGAATCAGCGCCCTTGAAATCGATAGTGTAATAACCGAGCGCCGCATCGGAGGCGAGATCGAAGTCCGCCGCGACGGTCCCATGCGCGGAAACCGGCAGCTCTTTATTGAACACCACTTTGTCATCGGGCCCCGTCACGCGCATTGTCAGCGTGCGTTCATCGGGCAGCACCAGGTTGTCGTTCACTTCCTTGCGCACAATCGCCTTGATGTGCACGGTGTGACTGGGCCGGTAAACAGGCCGGTCCGTATAAATGTAGTCGCGCTCCTGCTGCTGATTCTGCGCGCCGAATCCATAACCAAACGGCGTCACCACTGCGGCGTCGGATCCATGGCGCGCCAGGATCCACACATTGTCCGGCTCCGCTCCCTGCGCGCCGCCACGCACCGTATAGGTGAGCGATGCCAGGCCGTCGCTGCCGGTCTTACCCGACGACTGTAGCTTTCCATCGCCCCACATCACCACGTCGGCCTGGTCCACTGGCGCACCGGTCTTGCGGTCGGCCACGAAGAGGAAGGCTTTTCCGTCCACCGTCTGTTCCACCACTGCGATCTTCGTCACGATGGCGACCGTGTACGCCTTGTACGTTCCATCCGTGGCCTCGATCAGGTACACTCCCGCGTCGAGTCCGTCAATCGGCAACACCTCGTTCTCGCTCACCAGCGCCGGCGGCACCACCAGCTTCCATCGCGCCACCAGTTGGCTTTCGTTCAGCAAGGGAACCCGCGCAAACTGTGCCGCCCCCACCACCTGGCTGCGTTTGCCCAGTTGGCTCTGCCGCTCGAGAATGCTGTCCCTCGCCTCGACGGTAAACTGGCCGCGAAAGAAACTTCGGATCAGCCACCAGAGATGCGCTTTGAAATCGTGAATCCGCTCCAGCCATGTTTCCTGGTCGATCTGCTCGCTGGGCGAGTAGAGCTTCACGCCGAAGCTGTGCGGATCCTGGAGCCCCGAGAAAAACTTCTCCGCATCGCGCACCTTGTAGACGCGAAACTCCAGCTCTGGCACGTTGCGCGCGAAGAGCTGGATTTTGACACTATCGCCCGGCGCAAACGTGCGCGTGGTCGAGAGGGAAAACGAGCGCGGCGCATCGCCGGAGGCTGCATGTGCAACGGCGCCAGCCGAAAACAGCACAAGCAGAGCAACGAAGAGAATCGACCTGGCTGCACAGACGGCGCCACGCAGGGAGATAGCTTTATATCTGTCAGAAAAATGCGGCGTAAGGCACGAAGTGCCAGGCCTCGTCGTCGGTCGGTCAGAGAAATGCGTCGTTGGGCGCGAAGTGTCAGGGCGCGACTTCAGTCGTGCCGTAAACGGCGCAGAATAATCGCGTGCTTTAGCCCCTGCGGTCGATTTCATTGTGTGCCTCGCAGAATGTTCCAGCGGTAGACGCCGAGAAAATTGGGGTTTCCGGGCGTAGGCCGCCATTGCGGCTGGGGATGGTCGAGAAGCTCAGAAAGCAGAACGCGGCGGATTTCACCGAGCGCGCCGTGGTCCGGCCCCGTGTCGTAGACAACCTCGGCAGCCACGCCGTTCCTCGTCACAATCATCGAGTGCCATGGCGACGACTGGCCGAACTGCCGGTAGAAAAGCAAGTCTCCCGGCAACGCCGCGCGCACATCGCCGCTCACGAAGTACGCATTGCGCTCCACCAGCGTTTTGGCGTCGGCGAACTGCTCGAATGCGCCATCGGTTAGATCGTCGGCCGTAAATGCGCCCGGCTTCACGCGAAACAGCGCCGTGCCCAGCGGCGAGTGCGGGTAGCTCCACGTGCGAATCTCGCCCGGCGGCGCAGCAACTTCAATGCCGGTAGTTTGAAACCAGGTTTCGTCGTGACGTTTGAGCGCCTCGCGGTAGCTATAACGCAGCAGGCTGGCGCAATCGGTAATCTCCGCTGGTGTCTCCGTCGGTGGCCGCTTCGCCTGGTACTCGGCAATCAGCGTGAACCAGCGACGAAACGCTGCCTGGTCAGCCGGATCGGTCAAGCGCACAAAGTCGGGCGTTCCGTCTCCGAAGCGGTCGCTCCAGTCGAGCGCCGCCGGCCGCACCCTGCCCCGAGCCGCCTCCACGTGAACCGGCAGCATCCGATGCAGCAACCGCCGACCGGCCGGGCCAACTCGTCCCGCCAGGCCCAGAACCGCCACCATCGCAGCCACCGCGCCAAGCGCAAACAGTGCTTCCCTGCGACGGGTGCTTGCCGCCGGGTTGCCGACCAAGACTCTGCCGTGCACGCTCACATCAATAGGAAGCCGCACCTATCCTACGGCATTTTCTGCGCTTGCGCCTGAAATTCCCACGGTGCCTCGCGGTCGCCTCCCTCTTCCCCCACGGATGCGCACCCCATTCCTCAGCTGCGCCGCCCATTCGGACGTGTTCACGCGTCACCGACCGCGGCATATTTCCCTGCTTACAATGACGGCTGGCGCCCGGTGTACGCACGCGTGCAAAACTTGCCGTGATCGTACTTTTGGCGGATACATGGGCAGTTCCAGTCGGCGTACAGTTCGACTCGGCTCGGAAACGTCGCTTCTGACGCTATGGAATCGACGCGATGAGTCGGGAACAGAACTGGCGCCCGGCGCCAAAGGGTCTTGGGGATATCGAATTGAAAGCGGTTTCAAAGCGCATTCGACGGCTTGAAAGTCGCTGGAAGCTCTTTTCCGGGCCCTTTGTACTCATTTCAGGAGGTAGTTATGCAATTGATTAGCGCAAAGAGCCTTCGAGCTCTGATGCTTGTAATCCTGGTAGCCCTCGTCGGCTCTGGCCTGCTCGTCTACGGACAGGGCACCAGCGGCAGTCTCACCGGGCAAGTTTCCGATCCTACGGGCGCAGCCGTTGCCAATGCGACGGTCATGCTCAAAAACGTCGATACCGATGCTATTCAAACGACAACCGCCGATAAAACAGGAGTTTACCTGTTGAAGCCGGTGATGCCGGGCAATTATTCGCTCACCATCACGGCAAAAGGCTTTGCCGAGTATGTCCAGAAAGGCATCGTCATCACGGTCGACCTCTACGCGACCCAGGACGTGCACCTTAGAGTGGGCTCGGCCACCAGTGAAGTTGTCACCGTTACAGCCGACACAGAGCTGGTAAACACCACATCGGCCGAACTGGGATCGACAGTCAATCAAGCCGCCATCTCCGAGTTGCCGCTCGACGGGCGCGATCCTTCGAGTTTGGTTCTGCTTGCGCCCGGCACCGTCAACGTTTTGAATCACGGCGGCGAAGGCATCCAGACCGGCTTCTCCTTCCCGACCGAGACTGGCGCCAGTTCCAGCGGCGGCCGCCAGGGCAGCACCTTCTATATGCTCGACGGCGTCACCAACATGGACAACTACAACCTGTTGGCCTCGCAATTCCCGAACGCCGACGCCACCCAGGAATTCAAGGTCATCACCAGCAACTACGGCGCGCAGTACGGCTTTGCGCCCGGCGCGGTGGTCTCCATCGCGACCAAGGGCGGCAGCAATAGTTTCCACGGCGGCGCCTTCTGGTACGTCCGCAACAACGCCATGAACGCCACCGACTGGTTCAGCCACGCGGCTGATACGCTTCGGCGCAACCAATACGGCTTCTTCGCCGGCGGCCCGATCAAGAAGGATAAGCTTTTCTTCTTCGGCAACTTCCAGGGCACCAAGATCATCTGGAACTCAACCGACACGCTGACCTCCACGCCGACCGCCGCCATGGAGACGGGCGACTTCAGCGGCCTGGCTTCGGCGCCCGATCTGGCTTCGGGCACAACAGACCTGCTTGGCCCCTTCAAGACCATCGCCGGCAAGCCCAACCAGCTCGACACCAGCATTGCCCATTTATCTCCGGCGGCGCTCTATTTTGCTAAATACGGCATGATCAAAGGCGCCACGACGTCGGCGAACGGTACCACTCTCAAGCCCGGATTGCAATTGGCCGACGGCGATATGATGTACACCTATCCCACCGTCCACAACACCTACAACGAAGGCACACTCAAGCTGGACTACAACATCTCGCCGTCGCAGATCCTCACCCTGCGTTCCTTTACCAACTCTTTCGGGACTCCATCATCCGACGTACCCGGCAACATGGAAAGCGCCTACAACCACGGGTCGTGGACGGCCACATTCTGGCAGCAGATGTATTACTTCAACAACCTGCTGCAGCACACCTGGACGATCAATCCCAGCACCGTCAATACCATCTCGGTCTTTATGAACCAGATGAGCGCACACAGCGGAGCCCAGGAGTTGGGCAGCGACGGCAAGCCGATGTGCTTCTCCAATAACAGCGGGGATTCCAATGGGGTCAACATTGGGGTCAACGAGCCCTCGGGCAGTTGCTACATGGGCGCTCTCCGCATCAACTCGAACTACGGCTTTGAGAGCGGCTGGGATGAGCCGTCTGCCGAAGTCCGCAACACGTTGGGCCTGACCGATACGCTCAACAGAATCCTGGGCAAGCACTCGCTCACCGCAGGCATCGACGTGTTGCATCAGCACGCGGTCGAGAATACGGCGTATCCGACGCAGCCGTTGATCGGCTTCGGAAGGAGCGGAACCGGCGGGGGCACAAGTTCCTATACCGGCATCGGTTGTTCCGGTAGCTCCCAAGTCGGTTGCTCCCCATGGGGCGGATACCTGGCTGACTATATGCTGGGCGCTGCATCGGGATACATGCAAGGCGCTGGCGAAATCGCCGATGTGGCCGGCTGGCAAGTTGGTCCCTTCATCCAGGACGACTGGAAGATTCGCCCCAACCTGACCATCAATCTCGGTGTGCGCTGGGATCCGAACACACCTCCCGTCTCCCAGGGCAGCCGCGGCGCAGCCTGGGTCCCGGGCACCAATACCGTCGCCGGTTTTGCGAATAGCGCACCCGGCAAGCAAAGCACCGTGTTTACCAATGCTCCCGCGGGACTTCTGTTCCCCGGCGACCCCGGCGTGCCCAATACCCTGATGAACAGCGACTATGGTTACTGGGAGCCTCGCATCGGCGTGGCCTTCCAGCCCAAGGCCCTGCCGCACACCGTCTTCCACGCAGGCATGGGCATCTTCACCGGCCCGCTGCAGTACTCGGAGTACAACCACGCCGCCGACGTCGCCCCCTTTAGCCCCACGTTTAACTTCTCGGGATGGTGCTGGCCCTGCAGCGCCGATACTGCTCTGGCAGGCGGGATTATCCCCTTCGATAATCCCTGGTCCGCCAGCGGCGCTGGCTCTCCTTACGCGTCAAGTCCTTTCCCGGGGACATTCCCCTGGGCGACGGTCGGCTACAAGCCTGCGAAGAACGTTGCCATTCCCAAGGGCCAGGTCGGCCAGGAATTCTCGCGCAACTTCAAGCTGCCCACAACGTATGCCTGGAACGTCTCGATCGAGCAGCAATTCACTCGGTCGACGGGCTTCCGCCTGGCTTATGTAGGCAGTGAAACCGATCACCTGTCGGTGGCCATCGATATGAACCCGCCATACGCTTCAAAATTGGCCGTGAACTCAGCCATAGGGGACATTTTCGAAGACCAGAGCTGGGCGACGGCAAGCTACAACTCGCTGCAAATGAGCCTGGATCAACACCTCTGGCACGGCCTCCAGGTGCAGTCCGCCTTCACGTGGTCGCATACCCTCGACATCGCCAGCAGTAGCAACATCTCCTTCGGCAATCCGTCGCTGGGCAATCCCATCAGCGCCGCTTGGAACCGCGGCAACGCCAACCAGGATATGCCGTGGAACTGGATCAGCAACTTTATCTATCAGGCTCCCTCGTTCAATGAAAAGGGCAAGCTGATGGCAGAGACGGCCGGCGGCTGGCAGTTGAGCAGCATCATCACCGCGCAGAAAGGCGAACCGTTCTCGATTGGCCAGTGGAACACGGACCCCGGCGTCGGCATGTGGAATAACCGTGCCGATTTCGTTGCTGGCGTAGCCCCCAACATGGGCAAGGGCAGCCGCTCGGATTGGACGAACCCGAGCAAGGGCTACTTCAACGAAGCAGCCTTCACCCTTCCCGTCTCCTGTAACGACAAGACCCCGGGATGGTGTGGCTTCGGCGACACGAGCAGGAACGCGTACTGGGGACCGGGCGTCTTTGGCATCGATTCATCGATCATGAAGAACTGGACGCTGATGGAAGGAAAGGTGCTCCAGTTCCGCTGGGATGCTTTCAACGCCACCAACCATCCGAACTTCTCCAATCCGTCGTCCACCGTGAATCAGGCCCCAGGCGTCTTTGGCGTGATCAGCGGCATGAACGGCCATCCTCGCGTCTTCCAGGGCGCACTTCGCCTCACCTTTTGATTTCTTACCTTAACTCTGGCAGTCCGGATCGCACGATCCGGACTGCTTTTTTTGCGCCCCCGAATCGGGTAGGAGACCTTGCTCCCTCGCTCGCTTGCTTACTTGCGCGGAACGCGCACTTCGATGCGCACCCCTTTGCCAGGCGCGCTCTCCAGTTGGAACTTCCCGCCTGAACGTTCCACTCGCTCCTTCATGCCCTTGAGCCCGAAGTGATGGCCGTTCCCGCGGTCCGTCTGCTGCGGATCGAATCCACATCCGTCATCGTCCAGATCCAGAACTAGCTCGCTGCTCTTGTACCTGAGCGCCACCAGCACTCGTTCCGGGTGGCCGTGCAGCATCGCGTTATACACCGCCTCCCGCGCCACCATCAGCAGATCGTGAGCCACCGGCTCGGTCACCGTGAAGGGCGTGCCGCTCATTTGCCACGCCACAGGCACCTGGAATTCGCTGCTCACCTGGCGCGTCATGCTCTCCAGCTTTTCGCCCAGGCTACCGGCATCGTCCGGCTTGCGCAGATCCCAGATCGCCTCGCGCGCTTCATTGATCGTGCCCCGCAAGTGCTGCCGCGCGACGTCCATCAGCCCCTCGCCGCGGCTGTCCTTTCCGCCTTCCATCGCCAGCGCCTCCAGCAGCGCGGAAACTCCCGTGCAGCCCTGGATCACCGTATCGTGCATCTCGCGTGCCAGGCGGCTGCGCTCTTCCAGAACCGCTTCGAACCGCACCCGCACCTGCCGCACTCGATATTGATACAGGCCAAACACCAGCAGCGCGACCAGCCCGGCGCAGCCCGCCATAAACCACCACGTGCGATAGAAGAACGGCCGTTGCACAATCGCGATCGACGCCTCGCTCGCCGCATCTGGGTTGCTCACGTCGAAAGTCTCCACACGAAAGCGATAGCGCCCCGCAGGCAAGTTGGTGTAGTCGGCCGTGCGCGCTGCGGTGGGCGCGCTCCAATTCTTTTCAAAGCCCTCCAGCATGTAGCGGAAGCGCAGTCCGTCCTGCGATCGCAGTTCGATGGGCGTGAAATCGAACTCCAGACGTCCGTTGCCCGGCCGCAGCACCACCTCGCCGTTCGCCGCAGCCGGCCGCCCGTCCGCGAGCACGCTTTGGATGAACAAGGGCGGCGGCGTCATCGCCGCGCGGCCGAAAGCAGGAATGTGCAGCGGCCCCAGGTTGCTGGGCAGCCACACATCTCCCTGCGGCGTGATGCAGCCTGAGGACTGCGTCCCTCCGTAAATCTCGGTGTTGGCCGCCATGTCGGCGGTCGAATAAAACGTGAGCGCAAAATGGCGCGGAGACGAGTCGGCCTGCGCATCCAGTTCATGGCGGTTCACCAGTGCCACACCGTTGGGGCCGCTCAACCAAAGGCGCCCCGTCGCATCCTCGAGAATCTGGTAGATGGCATTGCTGGCCAGGCCGTCCGCGGCTGTAAAGTGTGCCAATTTGCCCGCGCGTAGCCGGTACAGTCCGTTGTCGCGGGTGCCAAACCACAAGCCGCCGTCCGCATCCTCGTGGATCGCCCACACCTTCATCTGCGCCAGCGGCGCTATGGCGGGGTCGCTTAGAAACAAATCGCCCCGCACGTGATTGATGCCGCGATCCGTTCCCACCCAAAGATCGCCCGCGTGGTCGATCGCGAGCACGCGGATGCTTGGGTAAATCAACCCACTGCCGACGGAATACTGCCGCATTGTCTGCTTCCCGCCTGCCGCCACAATGTGATTGAGACCGCCGTCAGTTCCCACCCACATGCTGCCGTCATGAGCCTGCACGATGGCGCGGATAAAAGTGTTCAGTGTCGTGAAATGCGTGGCCTGCCCGCCCGCGATCCGAAATAGGCCATTGCCGTCTGTTCCCACCCACAGCACTCCGGAACGATCCTGAAAAACGTTGCGCACATGGATGCCCTTGGCTCCCGGAACGGTTTGCGGAATGAACGCGCCGTCCTTCAATTGAAAGAGCTGTGCCGACGCCACCCAGAAACTGCCGTCACGCCCTTGGTAGATAGTTCCGAAATCGGAGTCGCTGGGCACCGGAAAGGCAACAATGCTGACCGGCGATCGTGTCAGGCGAAGCATACCCGCCTGGGTCGCAATCCAGAAATTGTCCTCGCCGTCGGCAAAGAAGTTCAGCACCGTGTTGCTGGGCAAATAGGCAGGCGCAAGAATGTGCGTGAACACGCCGTTGCGTATCTGGAACACGCCTTGCCCGATGGTCCCCACCAACAGCACCCCGTCGCTGGTCTGCCGCAGGGTCCGCACTGTGCTCGTAATGCCCCTCACAGGCTGGAAACGATCCTGCCCAGGCAGCATCGACTCCAGACCGGCCACCGTGCCCACCCACAAGGTTCCGTCCTGTGTCTGCGTGATAGATTTCACCATGTTCTGGCCGAATCCGGCGCCGAGTGAATAGATGCGCGCCGTCATGTGTTCAATACAAACCAGCCTGTATCCCCCGGCCCACAATCGTCCCGCGCGATCCTGGTAGATCGCATGCACCGATAGCTCCGGAATGGCAGCGGTGCCGTCCACCCGCACAAAGCGGCCCTGGCGGTACTGCATCAGCCCGTTATCGGTCCCCGCCCACACCGTTCCTGAGGCATCTTCAAACACGGTGCGCACAAAGTCGTTGCTGAGTCCCTCCGCTGTTGTCCACGACTGAAAGCGGCCATCCACCATGCGCACGATGCCTCCGCCTTCGGTCCCGATCCAAAGGGCGCCGTCGTGCGACACCATCAGGCAAAAGACGCTGTTCTCATGCAGAGCCGGCGTGTTTTGCCGGTCGAAGACCGTAAAGTGCACGCCATCGAAGCGCACCAGTCCGCCGCTGGTGCCGATCCACAGGTACCCATCTCGCGTCTGGGCGAAGGCCTGCACCGTCTGCTCCGGCAGCCCATCGGAAGCCTGCCAGATATGCCGTGTATAGCCCGCAAAAGCGTCGCTTTGCGCCACCGCGCAGGCGCCCGCAAGCGTCATCATCCAGACCACGGTCGCGGCCCAGGCGGCAATCGTACGTATTCTATGCATGGCGGCGCTAAGTATAGCGCGAAGCCATTGTCGGCCGCGTCGCAGATTCCGCCAGAAATCGCCCACCGATCCGACTTTCGGCGGATTAAAAGAATGCTCCGGGGGAATACAGTGGTCTTTCTCGATGGCCGAGCTGCAACCCACCCTCGAGACGGCACTGGCCCGGAGCCTATCTCAATGTCTTCTTATGTACGTTTTATCCGGAAGGGCTCCCGAATCTGCGGGGTTCATAAGCTACTGATAGCGAGTGCGCTTTTGCTCGCCGCGCCCCTCCCGGCGCACGCGCAAGCCGTAGTCACGCCGATTCGCATCGATGCCAGCCAGCCCTGGCGCGAACCCGGCCCAGCACGCTATGACGAAGGAGCCGCTTCCACTCCCGCGGGACGTACGCTCGGCCTGAACAGCCGCTTCCTCACCCTGGACGGAAAGCCCTGGCTTCCCGTTTCCGGAGAATTTCACTTTTCGCGTTTCCCGCGCGCCCAGTGGGAAGACGAAATCCTCAAAATGAAGGCGGCCGGCGTCAATGTCGTCTCCACATACGTGATCTGGATTCATCACGAGGAGATCCGCGGCCAATTCGACTGGACGGGCCAGCGCGATCTGCGCGCCTTCACCCAGCTTTGTGCCAAACATGGAATGTATGTGATCGCACGCATCGGCCCCTGGGACCACGCCGAGGTGCGCAATGGCGGCTTGCCCGACTGGGTCCTTAAGCAGGGCCCGACCCGCGAAAACGATCCCGCGTATCTCGCCTCGGTCCGCGCCTGGTACGGCCAGATCGGCGATCAGCTCAAAGGTCTGCTCTGGAAAGACGGCGGTCCGGTCATCGCCATTCAGCTAGAGAACGAGTACTCGAAGCGCGGCCCGCGTGCCGGCGAAGCGCACATCCTCGAACTCAAAAAGATCGCCCTCTCAAGTGGCCTCGACGTGCCGCTCTATCTCGTCACCGGCTGGGACGACGCCGTGGTGCCTCCGCGCGCCGTCATTCCCGTCTACGGCGGCTATCCTGACGCGCCCTGGGACGGGTCCATCACCAAGCTCCCGCCCGCCGAGGTCTATGCCTTTCGCTTTCAAAGCCGCGTGGCCGCCAACGTCAACGCCGATCGTGGTCGCGGCGAGCCCAGCGCTCTGCCTCCCGCCCCCGATTCCCTGCCTTACCTCACCGCGGAGATTGGCGGCGGCATCGAGGACACGTATCACCGCCGTCCC
>JBEKEP010000005.1:0-61597 GCA_050013775.1 Occallatibacter sp.
GGGCTGAGCGAAAAGAAAGAACTGCCGGGCAAGCTGCTACAGCGAGCCTTCTTTGAGGCGCCGCCGGAGCGCGTGGCGCGGCGGTTGCTGGGCAAAATACTCGCGCGCCGGAGTCGTGCCGGATGGTTGGCCGGGCGCATCGTTGAAGTCGAGGCCTATCTCGGACCGCACGAGCAAACGGCTGATCCGGCGGCGCACTCGTTTCGCGGACCCACGCCGAGAAACCAGGTGCTGTTCGGACCCGCAGGCCATGCGTATGTCTATTTCATTTATGGGATGTACTTTTGCATGAACATCTCGTGTGAGCGCAAGGGCCACGGAGGAGGCGTGCTGATTCGCGCCCTGGAGCCGGTGATTGGGATCAAGCAGATGGCGCGAAATCGCGGCCTGGATGACTTCCCATCCTTTTCGCGACAAGCGCGAAAAGGATGGGGCACGGCGGCAGAATGCGGCAAGCTGAAAGAACTGACAAGCGGCCCCGGCCGTCTTTGCCAGGCGTTGGGAATTACGCGGAGCGCGGACAACGGGTTGGATTTGCTGGACCCTAAATCGCCGCTGCAAATGCGCGACGATGGAACGCCCGCCGGGCGCGTAGTGGTGACGCCGCGCATCGGCATCCGCTACGCCGCGGAACTGCCTTTGCGTTTTGTCATTGCCGGGAACGGCTGTGTTTCCGGACCGAAATCAATGGATAGAGCATCTTTCCGCGTTCGCATTCCGTCACTAAAATGAACCCGAACCATCTCCCCGAGTCTGCTCAAAAACTCTGAAAGGATTCCCTTCCCGTGAAGATTACTTCCCTGCTTCCTCCTGCTGCCGCGGTCGCACTGCTCGCCGCGGCGATTTTTGCTGTAACCACAGGGGCGCAGGCGCCGCAAGCTGCGCCGCAACCACAAACTGATCAGACTGCTCCGGGAGCCACTCAACAGGGGCCTCCGCCGCAGGGCGCACAGGGCGGGCGGCCGATGCGCAATTATCCGCCGCCTACCAACCTGCAGGTGCTTCCCAAGGAACTGACCGGTCGCCAGGTGCGCGACATCATGGAGACGTGGGCGGGCTCGCTGGGGGTGAAATGCGAATTCTGCCACGCGGCCGACCCGAAAAATATTGGCCCCAACGGCCGCCCGCGCACGAACTTCGCCGATGACTCCAAGCCGGACAAGAAAATTGCGCGGATCATGTATTCCATGACGCAGCAGATCAACAAGGACACCATCAGCAAGGCGATGGACCTGGACCCAGACGGAATGGGTTCGCCTGTGACCTGCGGAACCTGCCATCGCGGACACGAGATGCCTGAAGTTTTCGTGGTTCCGCGCGAGGAGCACCCAGGGGGTCCGGGCGCAGGTCCGGGAACGCCACCGCCCGCAGCTGGCGCGCCACCGGCATCGAATTGATTTTGGCCGCGGGGCCCGAATTACACTGGCTCGGTATGCGGTTGTTCCTGGGAATTGCTCTGGCAGATGCGGTAGTGAGCGAACTCGAGATTGTGGTGGCGCGGCTGCGGTCAAATGACAGCGGTTTACGCTGGACCGAACCCGGTACTTGGCACATTACCCTGCAGTTCCTGGGATACACAGCGCCCGAGCAGTACGACTGCCTGATGGCACGGCTCGGCGAGGTACAGAGCGCACCGGTTCCCGTGCAGCTTGGGTCGCTGGACTGTTTCGACCGGGAGGGCGTGTTCTTTGCCGATGTCGCGGCGACGCCGGATCTGGCCACGCTCGCCACGCGCGTGGTAGCGGCCACAAGCCAGTGCGGATTTGCCGGGGTGATGCGGCCGTTTCGTCCGCACATCACGCTGGCGCGGGCCAAGGGGCAGGGTCGTGACGCGGAACTGCGCGCGCTAGCAGGCCGGATGCGCAGCGAGTCGTCCTTTACGCCGTTCACGGCGCGGGAGTTTCTGCTGTATGAGAGCCATTTGGGCGCCGAAGGCGCGCAACACCGGGTACGGAGGCGGTTCCCGCTCATCGGCCCCTGAGGCATAGCCGAGACGCGCCAAGCACTGGTATACTGAAGATTCGGCAGGGCGAGGACGCGGGAATCCGGGTGTGCGCCTGACCGGATTAGGAATTTACGTGAGAGATTTGAGGGCGTGCAGGGTGCCGTTTTCTTGAGGAAAACGGCACTTGAGAGCATCAACTGTTCCCACACCAATTCCTAATCCGGTGTACCGCTAGGGCGGCGCCGAAAGTCCTTGAAAAATCTGGAGTTTAACCATGGCACAAGTTTGCGATATCTGCGGCAAGGGGCCGCGCTTCGGCAATAACATTTCACATGCGCACAACGTGACGCGCCGGCGCTGGAACGTCAACCTGCAGTCGGTCAAAGCGCTGGTCAATGGCGCCGCCAAGCGGATGCGCGTGTGCGCAACCTGCATCAAGAGCGGTAAGGTCGCCAAGGCGTAGACGGCGCTCCGCGCTATCAGGTTTTGGTCAGGCATCTCAAGACCCCGTTCCGCAAGGACGGGGTTTTGTTGTGCGCGAAAAACGAGAAACGCGTCCGGGCGAATTTACTTATCCGCGTGGGTGAAGTTGAGCGACGCGGAGTTGATGCAATAGCGCAGTCCGGTGGGATGCGGGCCATCGGGGAAGACATGGCCGAGATGACCTCCGCAACGGGCGCATGTGACCTCGACGCGCCGCATGCCGAAGCTCGTGTCCTCATGCTCCACCACGGCTTTTGAATCGGCGGGGATCATGAAGCTGGGCCAGCCGCAACCCGAGTCGAACTTGGCGCCGCTCAAGAAGAGCAGTGCGCCGCATCCGGCGCAGTGGTAGTTGCCGGTCTCGTGGTTTTCAGTGAGCGTGCCGGTGAACGGGCGTTCCGTTCCCTTCTCGCGCAGCACGCGATACTGCTCCGGCGTCAGCCGGGCGCGCCATTCGGCGTCGCTGTGGACAACTTTATCCTGAGCATCGCTCAAGGCAGACCTCCCAAAGCTCGTGAACCGTGGGTCGTGATTCGTGGTCCGTGTGCGCCGCACGACCCTCGACCCTGGTTCACGGTCCACGGTTCACGAGCCACGAGTTAGACCTCGGCAACGACTTCGATTTCGACCAGCATGTTACGCGGCAGTCGCGCGGCTTCGACCGTGGTGCGCGCGGGAAGAGTGTCGGAGTCGTTCGCAAAAAACGACGCGTACACCGTATTCATGGCCGCGAAATCGTTCATGTCCTTGAGAAAGACGGTGGCTTTGACAACCTGGCCCAGGCTGCTGCCTCCGGCTTCAAGAACAGCTTTCAGGTTTCGGATGGTTCGCTCCGTCTGTTCCTTGATGCCGCCGGGAACAACCTGCCCGGCGACGGGATCGATCCCACCCTGTCCAGCGGTGAAGATGAGGTTGCCGACACGGACACCCTGCGCATAAGGGCCGATGGCGGCCGGCGCACCATCGGTTGTGATGATTGATCGTGCCATAAGAAGATTTTAGGGCATCTCCCCGTCCAGGGCCTGTTCAAACCACCGGGGTGGGTGGCGTTTTAAATAGCCCCTGACGTGAAGAGGCAATTCCCCTGAAGGGAATTGCCCCTTGAATGTTTCGCGCCACGTGCGCGGCAGAGCGGTGCCGTAGTCTAGTGGAATGCCGCCAGGATCGCGCCACCAACAGCCATCGCGATCAGCCAATATGCAGCGTTGATAGCCAGGAGATTGGCGCGCCGTTTCTCAAAGATGTGCTGTATGAAGAGCGGCGGCGCCATCAAGCCGAACCAGCAGACTACGGCGATTGAAGCACCATCGGTGGCGGTAATCGACCCCGCCCAGCCCAAAATATGCGCCAGCACAAACGAGATTATGAAGCAGCCTATAAAAGCGGCCACCATTTCGAAGATTTGGTATTTCGGATTACGGTCTTCGGAGAGCCCGACGAGCGTCATCCAGGATTTCTTGAAAATCATTCCATACCAGAGGGCTCCAAGAAAACATTGCACTGCGGCCGAAATGACTACCACGGTCAGCAGATGCATAGTCACTGGCGCCATAAACATCAGCGCGAGGGAATTTACCAAGGGCATTTGTGAATCCTCCACAACAGGATCGATGTCGGATCTGCCACACGGAGCACCGATGGGCCAGAATCATCGCTGGCAGGCCTGACAGGGATCGTTTGATTCACTCTGCGCGTGGCGAACAAACCATGTCAAGGAGATTTGAGCCTGTGACGCACTAATAGTAATAGGCTTGCACCCCTTTGAGACGCGCGATGGAGTGCGTGCGAACGAAGCGGGGCAACGCGTGGTTGTGAAGGGAACGTTGAGGATTTACGGAACCCAACGCGACGCTGCCATGGCACTCGGCGCGCGCTGCCTACTTATATCTACGTAAAGGGGCAATTCCCCTGAGGGGAATTGCCTCGTGATCGTTTCGAGCCACCTGCGCCCCGGAGCGGAGCCGTGGTTTAGTGGAATGCAGCCAGGATGGCGCCGCCGAAGGCCATGGCCAGCAACCAATATGCAGCATTGATGGCGAATAGGTTGGCGCGGCGACCTTCCCAGATGTGCTGCGCGAAGAGCGGCGGGGCCATGAAGCCCAACCAGCAGACGACGCCCAGCATAAAGCCCTGGGTAAAGACACGTGCTCCCGCCATTTCTATGACGTGTGCCAAAACAAATGAAAGAAGCAGATTGGCAAGGAGCGAGGCAGCCATGGCGAAGACTGCATTCTTGGGCTTCTCTCCATCGGCCAAACCGACAAGCTTATGCCATGATTTTTTGAAGATCAGCCCGTACCAGAGAGCTCCCAGTAGCCACATTAATACCGCGGCAACCACAATCCAAAGGTAACTGACATGCATTCTTAGTTCCTCCAAAATGGAGTTGATTTACGGCTCCCGCTCACAAGCACCAGGAGATGGGGGTGACGGATCGCTGGCCCCGCCTGAAAGGAGTCGCCGCAACCACTCTGCGGGAGGTACGGACGCTATGTCAAGGCAAATCAAGGGATATGACGCAGAAGTGTTACTTGCTGGTTACCCGGATTTAACGCACATTTTCGCGCGCTGATCAGCGGCGTTTGAGGGCTTCCAACTCATCCAGCGTCCGCGGCCAGTCGGAGCCGAGCAGCCGCGATAGGCTGCGGTCGGCAAGGAGCTTGCCGCCGGTCTGGCAAGCGGGGCAATAGTTGGTTTCGTTATCGGCGTAACGAATGCGCTGGATGGACGAGCCACAGCGCGGGCAGGGCTGGCCGAAGCGGCCGTGAACGGCCATTTCTGGACGGAATGCCGTGACGCCCTCTGGGAATTTCTTCCCTGCCTCTGCCGAGAGGCGGTCGGTCCATGAAGAAAGCGTGAAGCACGTGGCCGCGTAAAGGCGCCCCCATTCTTCCGGCTTGAGCTTGTGCGTGAGCGCGATGGGCGAAAGCTGAGCGGCGTGAAGAATTTCGTCGGAGTAGGCGTTGCCCACGCCGCTGATGATCCGAGGATCGGTGAGGGCGCGCTTGAGGGTGCGATTCTCGGCGGTGAGTGCCGCACGAAATGCGTCCGGATCTGAGGAAAAAACTTCGAGGCCGCCGGGATCGATGTCGCGCAGGGCCTGCTCCCCGCGGAGAACGTGCAGCGAGGCGCGGCGCTTGGAGCCGGCCTCCGTCAGGACTAAGGCGCCGTCTGAAAAATCGAGTGCGAGGAGCGATTGACGGCCGGAGAGCTTGGCTTGTGGCGGTCGCCAGTGCAAGCGGCCGGCAATCATGAGATGGATCACGAGCCAGATCAGCCCGGGGTCCCCAACGACGGGTCTTTGTCGTTGGGGTGGCAGATCGCCTTCGACGCCGATGGCGATGCGTTTGCCGATGCGGCGCAGCTCGCGAACGGTGCAGCCCTCGACGGCCGTGATGGGAGGGTCCGCCGTGCGCAGGACAAAAACGCTCTGCAGGCGCACGTGCTCCAGTGTTCGCCCGAGAATGCGCGGTTCGAGCGCGGCTAGATACGCGGTGATGTCGGGCAGTTCCGGCACTGCTTCAAGATTGCGGCTAAAACGCGCGGGTACGCAACGGATTTTTTCCGTTGCTCAGGACAGAATCGTATTGTCGATGAGCCGCGTGGAACCGACCCAGGCCGCGACGGCAAAGAGCGTGCCGGGTACAGCTGTCTCAACCGGCTCGAGCGTGGCTGCGTCCACGAGGACGATGTAGTCAATGCGCACATCGGGCTCGGTGGCAAACACGCCGTGCGCAGAGGCGAGAAGCATGGACGCGCGGCGCTCGCCGCCGGCGACAAGCGACTCCACGTGATGAGTGGCGCGGCTGAGCGTGAGGGCATGGCTGCGTTGCTGCGGTGTGAGGTACGCGTTGCGCGAGCTGAGCGCAAGGCCGTCGGCGTCGCGCACGATGGGGCAGACGACGATTTCGGTGGCGAGCAGCAGATCGGCGGTCATGCGGCGGAGCACCGCAACCTGCGCCGCGTCTTTTTGGCCAAAGAAGGCACGGTCCGGCTCGGCAGCGATGAGCAGCTTGGCGACAACGGTGGCTACGCCGCGAAAGTGGCCGGGGCGGGATTGGCCGTCGAGAAGTTCGCTCAGGCTGGGAACTTCGACGAATGTCGAAGTGGGGCCGTTGGGATAAAGTTCTTCGACCGTGGGAGCGAAGAGAACATCGGCGCCTTCTGCAGCAGCCAGCGCGCGGTCGGTCTCAAAGGCACGGGGGTAGCGCGCGAAGTCCTCGTTGGGACCGAATTGCGTGGGGTTGACGAAGAGGCTGACGGCAACATGCGTGCAGGAGGCGCGCGCGGCGCGGATGAGCGAGGCGTGGCCTGCGTGCAAAGCGCCCATGGTGGGAACGAGGCCGAGAGTGTTGCCGCCGGCCGCGCGCAAAGTGCGGGACCAATCGCGCAGTTCTGTTACGGTGCGGAAGATCTGCATCAGGCCCGGTTCACTTCCTCGTTCATTTCTTCTCGCGCGTCGATATTCACCACCGTATCGGGATTTACCACCGCGTCGGCGTCCTCGCGCGCGGCCGTGGCATCGGGGTCGATTGCAAACAGGCGGCGCGCGGATTCCGGCAGATGATAGCTCTCCGCATCGGAAGGAAACGCGTGATGCTCAACGTCTTCGCGGTAGCGCTCGACGGCAGAGTGGATGAGCGCGGAAGCGTCGCCGTAGCGGCGGACGAATTTAGCTGGCGGCGCAAAGGTGAGATTCACCAGATCGTGAAAGACGAGAATCTGACCATCGCAATCGGGGCCGGCGCCGATGCCGATGGTGGGAACGGGAAGGGCTGCGGTAATGGCTGCCGCGGCTTCACGAGGAATGCCTTCAAGAACGACGGCGCCGGCGCCGGCAGTGGCGAGCGCGAAGGCATCGGCCTGAAGTTGCAGGACCGAATCGATGCTGCGAGCCTGCACGCGATAGCCGCCCATGCGATGCACGCTTTGCGGCGTGAGGCCGAGATGGCCGACCACTGGAACCTCGGCTGCAACAAGTGCCCGCACTAATTCAACGCGCGGGCCTTCAATCTTGACGGCTTCCGCGCCCGCCTCCTTGAGGAAACGGACGGCATTGGCGACGCCTTCGCCGATCGTGCCGTGATAGCTGCCGAAGGGCATGTCGGCCACCACGAGGGCGCGGTGCACGCCGCGGCGCACGGCTCGCGTGTGGTGCAGCATCTCATCCACGGTGATAGCCAGAGTGTTCTCGTGGCCGAGCACGACCATGGCGAGCGAGTCCCCGACAAGGATGAGATCGATGCCCGCTTCGTCGACGAGACGCGCCGTCGCGTAGTCGTAGGCGGTAAGCGCGGAGATAGGCTTGCCCTGGCGCTTCATTTCGCTCAGTGCGGGCATGGTGACTTTGGGAAGGGAATGGCCGCCCTGCGCGAGAGGTGCGCCGGCGGAAAACTCGGTGAGGCTCATATTTGGCTCCAGTGCCGCTCCGCAAACTCAGGATGCGACCCGAACACTACAAGTATAAGATGCGCGGGCCGTGGAATGGGAATCAGGAATGCGTGGGGCAGTGGCTGGGGTGGTCCGCGTGCCAAGCGTCCTGCCTGCGTGGCCTCCTAAAGTGCTATAAGGAATGAGGAATCAGGCGCGGCGGAGGAAAGCATGGCCTACGATCTGGCGATCGTGCTGCCCACATTTAACGAGAGCGGAAACGTGGGTCCGATTGTCGATCGGCTGGAGAAGACGCTCGCCGGCATTCACTACGAAGTGATCTTTGTGGACGACGACTCGCCCGACGGGACCGCGGACGTAGTGCGGCGGCTGGCTCGCGACCGCGACAATCTGCGCGTGCTGCACCGGATCGGACGGCGCGGACTGGCCTCCGCGTGCATTGAAGGAATTCTGGCCGCGTCAGCACCGTTTGTCGCGGTGATGGACGCGGACCTGCAGCACGATGAGAGCATTCTGCCCGAGATGCTGCGGCGCATGCGCGAAGAGAATCTTGACCTGGTAGTGGGCTCGCGGAACATTGCCGGCGGCAGCATGGGCGAATTCTCCAGTTGGCGGGTGAAGCTGAGCCAACTGGGCAAACGATTGAGCCTGATGGGCGCGGAGCACGAGCTCAGCGATCCCATGAGCGGATTCTTCATGGTGCGCGTGGCGACGTTCGAGCGGTTCGCGCACCGGCTTTCAGGGATCGGCTTTAAGATTCTGCTCGACATCGTGCTTTCTGCGGGGCCGGACCTGCGCATCGGCGAGGTACCGTACCGCTTCCGACTGCGCGAGCACGGCGAAAGCAAACTCGATGTAATGGTGGGGCTCGAATACTTCGAGCTGCTGGTCGATAAGCACCTGGGCAACCTGGTGAATGTGCGCTTTGTGCTCTTCGCCATGGTGGGCGCCGTAGGCGTGGGCGTGCATCTGCTGATTCTGAGAGCCCTTTTGCACGTGGCCGGACTCAAGTTCGCCACCGGCCAAGCCGTGACCACGTTCATCGTGATGATTTTGAATTTCGTGATGAACAACTCCGTCACCTATCGCGATCGGCGTCTGCGCAGCTGGCGGTTCTGGCGTGGGCTTGTGACCTTCTGCCTGGCATGCGGTTTGGGCGTGGTGGCGAACGTCTCCATCGCCAATGAGGCGTTTCATCACGGCATGCCGTGGTGGCTGGCCGCGCTCATGGGGTTGCTGTTCACAGCGGTGTGGAACTACGCCGTGACCTCGATGACCACGTGGCGGCAGGAGCGGCGCTCGAGCGAACAACGCGCGCGGAAGCGGATTGCGGCTGCGGAAAAATCCGGGTCGAACGGCAACGGAAGCGCGCCTGCGAAGACAGCCTGAACTGTGGCGCACTTTGGCGTCATCGACCACGCAGCGTCATACTGGCAGGAAGAATGATCTCTCCTTTGGCGACCGGAATGTGCGTGGGGCTGGGCGCTGCGGCAGGCGCGGGTCTGGCCGTGGGCGCGTACGCTTACGCTTCGCTGTGGCCGGGTTCGCGCATCTTCGGCGCGGCGCTGACTGCGCCGGCGCGACCGGGCGAGCTGGCGCTCACCTTCGACGACGGCCCGAATGCAACATGGACTCCGCGCCTGCTCGATATTCTTGCTGAGGACGGCGTGCGGGCGACGTTCTTTTTGCTGGGCAGCCGTGCGGCCGAGCAGTCGGAGTTGGTGCGGCGCATCGCGACAGCAGGACACACCATCGGAAATCATTCGTGGTCGCATCCCAACCTGGCGCGTACACGCGCGAGCCGCGTGCGCAAGGAGCTCCGGCAAACCAGCGAAACCCTGCAACAGATCATTGGCGCGCCGGTAAAGTTTTTCCGGCCGCCTTTTGGAGCGCGGCGGCCGGTGGTCTTCCGCGTGGCGCGCGAGCTGGGCATGGAGCCGGTGCTGTGGAACGCGATGACCTCTGACTGGAGCGAGCCGTCGGCAGATCGGATCGCGGAACAACTGATGAAAAAAATCGACGGGCTCGAGCGGAACGGACGCGCGGCGAACATCGTGCTGCATGACGGCGGACATCGCGATGTGAACGCTAACCGCGAGCCAAGCGTTACGGCTGCGAGGCTGCTCCTGGAGCGCTACGCAAAGAGCCACCGGTTTCTGACATTGGATGCGTGGGCAGGCGATGTAGCGGCCGTGCCCACGCATGGTTGATTGGATCGCGCCGGGGCCAAGCGAAGAATTCTTACACTCTTTCTGTAGAAAGCGCTTTGTCAACCTGCACCGAGAGCCGCTCCAGACTCTGTCTCCAGCCAACCTCCATACCCTTGAGATATTGCGGCGCGTTCGGCGTCGAAGTGATAACGCGTGCGGTTAGTGTGAGGATCGTTTTGCCACCGTCCTCAGCAAACGTGACGGTGTTGAGGACCTCGAACATCGGTTCTCTCGAATCGTCCAACGCAGCGCTGACAAAAACAAGCCGCTCCGGCTCAACGATCTCCTGGAACCTGCCAGACATCGGATAGATGCGGCCGTCGGGGCCTCGCATGTCGATGTGAATTTCGCCGCCGGGACGCGCATCCCACTCGCAGCGTGGATTCGTGAATCCATGCGGACCCCACCATTCGACGAGATGGCTGGAATCGGTCCAGACCTTGAAGACGAGGTTGCGCGGGGCGTCGAAAGTGCGGGTGAATACGACCTCCATTCCGAGGCCATTCTCCGCCGTGCTAATGCTTGCGTTGCTTTGAGCCACGTTGTTTCTCCTTTTTCAGCGTGCGAAGGTATTCGTCCAATCGATCGAAGCTCTCCTCCCAGAAGCGGCGATAATTTTCGAGCCAGCCTGCCACATCCTTGAGCGGTGCGGCTTGCAAGCGGCACGGCCGCCACTGTGCTTCGCGCCCGCGGGCAATCAATCCGGCGCGCTCCAGTACTTTCAAATGCTTGGAGACTGCGGGCATGCTCATCCTGAATGGCTCGGCCAGTTCAGTGACTGAGGCCTCGCGCAACGCCAAACGCGCAAGGATGGCGCGCCTTGTGGGGTCGGCGAGGGCGGCAAAAGTGGTACTGAGGGAATCATGCGTCATTTTGTATTGAACCTGTAGGTTAAATAACCTAATAGTTAAATACTATGACTGCGTAAATCTGTCAAGAGGATTTGTTCACGTAGGGGTGAAAATGCAAACGGGAGACGTTCAGCGGAAGTGATCGAGTGGATGGACCAGGGCCCTGAAGCTGAATCTTTGACAGCGCTCAAATGTTCCGTAGCGTAAATGCGACGCGGGCCGCGGTGATCGTCGCTTCAATGTCGGCATCGCTGTGCGCGGTTGAAATGAACGCCGCTTCAAACTGCGAAGGTGGCAGCCAGATTCCCTGCTCGAGCATGGCGCGGTGGAAGCGGCCGAATGCGGCCGTATCGGATTTCGCGGCCTGCTCGTAGTTTGTGACGGATCCGCCGGTGAAGAACCACGTCCACATGGCGCCGACGCGATTGGTGGTGAGAGGAATCTGCGCTCGCACGGCTTCCTGGGCGACGCCCTCAGCGACTGCGCGAGATTTTTCTTCAAGTTGGGCGTAGACTTCCGCGGCGTGCGCCTGCAAATAGCCGATCGTGGCAAGTCCGGCGGCCATGGCCAGCGGGTTGCCGCTGAGCGTTCCCGCTTGATAGACCGGCCCAAGCGGCGCCAGAAGATCCATGAACTGGCGCTTGCCGCCGAAGACGCCAACCGGCAGTCCTCCGCCCACAATTTTGCCAAGCGTCACGAGGTCGGGATCGAGTGCGTAGAGCTCGCAGGCACCGCCGAGCGCAACGCGGAAGCCGGTCATCACCTCGTCGACGATGAGCAAAGCGCCGTGACGCGCGGTGAGCTTGCGCAGGCCGGCAAGATATCCGTCGGCAGGCGGAATGCAGCCGGCGTTGCCCACTACAGGCTCGAGAATGATGGCGGCGATAGCGCCGGAATGTGCGTCGAATGCGGCTTCCACGGCGGCGAGATCGTTGTACGGCAGCGCCAGCGTCAGGTGCGCGATCTCTTCAGGAACTCCGGCCGAGCCGGGAATGCCAAAGGTGGCCACGCCGGAGCCGGCTTTGACGAGAAGTCCATCGGCGTGGCCGTGATAACAGCCCTCGAATTTGACGATGATCTTGCGGCCTGTGGCAGCGCGGGCCAGGCGGATGGCCGACATTGTGGCCTCGGTGCCGGAGCTGACGAAGCGCATTTTTTCGATGGCGGGATAGCAGGCCACGATGCGCTGGGCAAGATCGGCCTCGGCGGCTGTGGATGCGCCGAAACTGGCAGAGTTGCTTGCCGCGCGCGCAATCGCTTCCACCACCGGCGGAAACGCATGGCCCAGAATCATAGGGCCCCAGGAGCCGAAGTAGTCGATATAGCGGTTGCCGTCGGCGTCGTAAAGATACGCGCTCTCGGCGCGATCGATGAAGGGCGGCGCGCCGCCTACGGCGCGAAAGGCGCGCACGGGCGAGTTGACGCCGCCGGGAAAATAGCGCTCGGCGCGCTCCTGTAGAGCCTGGGAACGGGTGCGGTTCATGCTTGGTTCAGTATAGAAGGCTGCGCGTTTGGCCGGCTCGCTCTGAACTCCGCTCCGTTAGGAAGCGCAACGGCCGGCGCGACGCGAGGCGAAGAGATTGGCCGCGATGGAAAAGCCCATGAAGAGCCCTGTGAGCGCGTCGAGCCATCCGTGGGTCGGGCCGGTGCGGTGCCGGGCGAGGTCCAAAAGGAGAACTCCGGCAACCAGCGAGAGGTTGGCAGCGATCAGGATGGCGCGGGTTCGGGGGTCGCTGCGATGCATGGGAATGCACATGGATCTTCTTCCCTTCGGCCTTCAGGCGTTGAGCCGGTACCAGGTGAAGAGAGACATCTTAATGACCACGAAAGCGAGGGCGACGGTCATCAGATCCCAGTTCCAATAGTGATCGTGGAAAAAACGGTACTCGAAAAGGGCGATGGCCAGTAGTGCGGCTGCGATGCCCGCAACACTCGAGGAGCGGCGGCGATGGTCGAGAAAACGCTCGTCGACGAATTTGCCGAGGATCGGAATGCGACTGAGAACGGCATGGGTCATGATGGTCTCTCCAATAGAAAGATCTGATCGGTAGAACAGGAAAAAATCCGGGCGAAGGTGAGAGCCAGCTCCAGCGAGGGCACGTAGCGGTTGCGTTCGATGGAGTTGATGCTCTGCCGCGAGACTCCGGCGGCCTGGGCCAGCTGTTCCTGGGTCCAGCCCTGGGCGACGCGGAGTTCCTTGACGCAATTGGTAATGATCGGAGACATGTAAAGCTGACTTTCCAAACCAGAGTAGCTCCAAACGGATTCAATGTCAAGCCGACTTTCCATTTTCTTGAAAAGACCTCTCACCAGGGGCTAATTGGGACGCCGGGAGGGTCCCGATGCAGGCGATTCGTTTTGTGGGAAATGCCCCTGCAAATGCTGCTAGAATTCCTCTTTCCGGCTCATCCGCGCCGCGCACCTTCCACGAAATGAAGACCTCGACCGTGCCTCAGGAAGTCTCAAGCAAACCCGTAACTTACGCCGATGCCGGCGTGGACATCCGCGGCGGCGGCCAAGCCAAAGAGCGCATCAAGTACCTGGCGCAGAAGACCTTTAACCGCAATGTTTTGAGCGTGATCGGCGGCTTTGGCGCGCTGTTCCGGCTGGACCTGCAGCGCTGGAAGAACCCCATCCTGGTGAGCTCGGCCGACGGCGTGGGCACCAAGCTGAAGGTGGCCTTCGAGTTGGGGCTGCACCAGACGGTGGGCGTGGACCTGGTAAACCACTGCGTGAACGACATCGCCGTGCAAGGGGCAATACCGCTCTTTTTCCTTGATTACCTGGCCACGGGCAAGCTCGACCCTGACGTGATTGAGAGCGTGGTGAGCGGACTGGCCGATGGCTGCAAGGCCAACGGCTGCGTGCTGATCGGCGGCGAGACTGCGCAGATGCCCGGCTTCTATGCCGACGGCGAATACGACCTGGCGGGATTCATTGTGGGCGCCGTGGACCGCGACAAGATGATCACGGGCGCAGGCATCAAGCCGGGCGACGTGCTGATCGGGCTGCCCTCCACCGGGCTGCATACCAACGGCTATTCGCTGGCGCGCAAGCTGCTGTTCCAGGTGGGCGGCTACAAGCCCACGCAGTACGTGACAGCGATCAAAGAGAAGGCCGGCGCGGCGCTGATGAAGACGCACCGCAGTTATCTGCACGTGATCCAGAAGCTGGTGACGGCGGGGCTCACTACGGGCATGGCGCACATCACCGGCGGCGGCATTACGGAGAACCTGCCGCGCATTCTGCCCAAGGGTGTAACGGCGCAAGTGGAGATTGGCTCATGGCCGGTGCTGCCCATCTTCGAGCATCTCCGCGAATTGGGCAATGTGCCGCAGGAAGAGATGATGCGCACCTTCAACATGGGCATCGGGCTCATCGCGGTCATTCCCGCGGCCAAGTTTACACGCGCCAAGAATCTGCTGGACCGGGCGGAAGAGAAGTTTTACGTAGTCGGCCGCGTGGTGAAGGGCGAGCGCCGGGTACAGTACACGTGAGCAGCGGAGTTAGCGGGGTTAGCGGCGCTAGTATGCAGAATCCCGTCCGCCTTGGCATCCTGCTCTCCGGCCGCGGATCGTATTTTCTGGCCATCGCTGAGGCCATCCGTACAGGCAAACTTCCCTGCGTCGAGATTGCGATCGTCATCTCTAACGTGGCTGAGGCTGCGGGTATTGCCTCAGCAGCCGGATTAGGTCTGCCCCACGCAGTGGTTGCGTCAAAAGGCCGCAAGCGCGCGGAACACGACGCCGATGTGGCGGCTTTGCTGAAGGCGCACGGCGTGGACCTGGTTTGCCTGGCCGGCTACATGCGGCTGCTCTCGCCAGAGTTCGTAGCTGCGTTTCCGCATCGCATCCTCAACATCCATCCCTCGCTGCTCCCGGCCTTCCCCGGCCTCGACGCGCAGCAGCAGGCCTTCGATTACGGCGTGAAGGTGGCGGGCTGCACCGTGCATTTTGTCGATAACGAGCTGGACCACGGCGCAATCATTTTGCAGCGCTCGATTCCGGTGCTCGATGCGGACGACGCGCACTCCCTCGCCGAGCACATTCTCGCTGAGGAGCACATCGCCTACACCGAGGCGATTGGCCGTGTGGTCGGCGGAGAGTATGAGGTTCGCGGACGGCGGTACGTAAAAACAGGGAACAGGGATTAGGGAACAGGGAACAGTCTCCGCTACGCTCCCTGCTCCCAATTCATCCCTGAAATTCTTCGCTCATCCAATTCATGTCAAGTGCCAGCACCTCGATCCATTGCCTTAAATTACTTATTTTAAATGAGTTAATTGCTTGCGGCAATTTGCATAGTATTTGCACTGAATTGCCTACTCTTATAAACAACCGAATAAACAGCGGAAGCAAAGCGTCGGGCGACGAGTTAGGCCCTCCCTCTGCGGCTCCTGGATTCGCCTGCATTTTGTCTCTGTGAGCAGGCGAATTGGCAGAGACAGAGTCGAGCCGTAGTCATGGATGGCGTCGCGGCGCACGCTCCCTGGGAAGCAGCGATGGCTTCCCAGGGAGTGCGGGACCGCTGTTGATTCGATTGGATGGCCCTCCACCGGATGCAGGACCGGAACCACGGCAACATTCGGACATTGAGGGCCACCACTGACCACGCGCAGAGCCGGTGATGGGTGCATCGCCGGGTTGCGCGGGAAAAGTTCTCGAAACAATTGCACACAACCTGATGAAGCGCGCTCGCCGCGACGAAGAGACGTGGCGCGAAGGAGTTTTGACCTATGAACCTTTTTACGAATATCTGGAATCATCCGAAGACGTCAGCGGCGGGGCTGCTGATTGCGGTGGTGAGCATTGCCGGCGTGTTGTCGCAACAAGGCATCTCGCTGGGCAAAGCAGGAACGGGCACGGTGGTCTCGCTGGCAAGTGCACTGGCCACGGCGCTGTTGGGATTGCTGGCAAAAGATCCCGAAGCAGGGAGCAAGGGAGCGAGGGAGCAAGGGAGCGCAGCAAAATTCGGCGTGTGGCTGCTGATCGCGTTGACCCTGAGCGCAACTCTGCCTACCACCGGATGCACCGCAAGCACCAGCGAACTGCAGTCCGATGCAGCTACGCTTGCCTCGGCATTGAACAATCTTGCTACCGCGATCCAGACTTCTGACGCGACCGCTGCCAACAACCTGAAGACAGCAGCGGCTGCGCTTACGGCAGCGGTGCAAAGCGGAATCACAGGGCCGGCCTGGGAACAGGTTCTGAATGCGGCGACGTCCGGGGCTGAGGTAGTGCTTTCGGCAATCCCTGTTACGGCTCCCTATGCAGCGCTGCTGGCCATTGCAGTTGCGGCAGCGGAAGCGATCATCGCAAATACGATGGGTGGCAGGACGTCGGTAAAAGCGGAGGCGGGAGGCAACAATGGCAACTTGCTCTGGTATACGCGCACCGGGCGCGGGCTCCTCAGGCACCGTTTTGGCCGCGGCCCTGCAGGCGACTTCAAGGCATCGTGGAATGCTGAAGCGGCAGCCAGTGGATTTGCCGGAGCGGCAGTCAAGTGATCTACGAAAACATCAACCCGCAGCGACTCGCGGCCATTGAAGCCAAAGCGCAACAGGCGCTTGGCATCTCCATCAGCGGCAACGAGGGAACGGCCACAAAGAACGGGATCACGATCAGTTGGGTATACGACCCTCAAGACCAAACCCTGACCGTGGGGGATACGCGCAAACCGTGGTTCGTTCCCGAGAGCAGGATCGATGAAGAATTAACGGCACTGGTCGATGCAACCGGGTCTTCACGGGAAACTCAGTGACCAGTGGCCGTTCATGCGCTGATGAAATCAGTCGGGCCGCTCGCCGCGGCGAGCGGCCCGAAATCCATCAGGGGCTAAAGCCCACGCTCATTTTGCGACGTATTCGGCACGGCTGAAGCCGTGCCCTGACACTTCTTGCTTCACGACGAGTTTTTCGGCACGCGGCCGATCCACTGGAAGGGTTCCCCTATCGTGCCCTTTTCACGAAATTAACTTCGAAACGCGCTCTACGTATTGGAGTCTCTGGCTTCGCCCAGGATCAATTTGATCGTCATGCGATGCTGGCCGCGCAGAATTGTCACGCTTACGGTGTCGCCTGCCTGGTGCTTGTCCATCAAGGCGTTGATGTCCTGCGGATCTGTGACATCCTGGCCATCGATGGCGAGAATGAGATCGCCGCCCAGCATGATGGGCGTGTTGCCTACGTAGGCCTGCTCGTTGCCGCCGCGCAGACCGGCGCGCTCTGCCGCTCCACCGGGAAGCACGCGCTGGATGAGGACGCCCGAGTCAGCCGAGAGTCCCATCTGCGAGGCCAGGTCGGGACCGATGGCAAACGAAACAATGCCCAGCGAGGGCCGCTTGACGCGCCCGTACTTTAGCAGGTCGGCCAGCACGGCCTTGGCGGTGTTGATGGGAATGGCGAAGCCGATGCCCGAGCTCTGGTCGGCGCCGTTCGAAGCAATCATGGTGTTGATGCCGATGACCTCGCCGCTCGAATTCAGCAGCGGCCCGCCGGAGTTGCCGGGATTGATGGCCGCATCGGTTTGAATGGCGTCTTCAATGGGCGCGCCGTCGGCGCTGCGAATGGGCCGGATGGCGCTGATGATGCCGCGCGTCATGGTGCCGGCGAGGCCGAAGGGATTGCCGATGGCGTAGACCTTCTGGCCCACATTAAGTTGCGACGAGTCGGCGAGCGTGACCGGCTGCAGGTTGGGCGCATCGATTTGCAGCAGCGCCAGATCGTGCGTGCGGTCGCTGCCGATGACGTGCGCCGAGAATTTGCGCTTGTCGCTCAGCTGCACTTCAATGCCGCGATTGGCGCCCGCCACCACGTGAAAATTCGTCAGAATGTGGCCGGCCTTGTCGAGAATGAATCCCGAACCCTGCCCCTGCTGCGGAACGGTTCCATAGAAAAAGTCGAAGACCAGTGCTGTCGAGGTGATGTTGACCACGGAGGGCAGCACTCTCTTGTAGATCGCGATATTGTTCTCTTCTTCGGCGTCGTACTTGGGCGCGGCCTGGGCCTCAGTCAGCTCGAGAGGCGCGTTCGACCCGCCGCCAAGCCCCATGGAGTGCGTAGGCTGGAGATACGTGGTTACCAGCCAGAACGCGCCCAGTAGGAGCACCAATATTAGGAGAATTCGGCTTAATTTCATGACTCAAATCCCTGAAAGAACATTCCAAACCATCGCATGGAGCGGGCATTGCATGCGGCGGCACTTCGGACTGTGCCTGTCCCCGGCCCCTATAAAGCCAGGGCTACCACTCTTCTTATTGTAGTGACAACTATTGGCCGGATTTGTTGCTCTCGGTTTGCAGACGCGGCCAAAGCGCCTGGACCTGAGCGCGTAGCGCTTCAACATCACCCGAATTATCAAGCACATCGTCGGCCTGCGCGGCCTTTTCGGCATCCGGAACCTGGTGCGCGAGGCGGTTCCGCGCATCGGCCTCGATCGCTTCAAGGATCCCCCCCCCTCCTACAGACGCCTGGATGCGCGCGGCGTAGCGCTTGATTTTGAGCTCGTCGGGCGCTGTGACCACGATGATGCGATCGATGCGCCGCCGCCAGTTGGCCAAAATACCATCATTTTCGCCGCGGGCTAGGGCGTCGCGCACCACCTCAAAGATGAGCGCCGACTCGATGACGGCGACGGCCGATGGATCGCGGCCAAAGACCTCGTTCATCCAACGTGTCTGGAGCTCAATCACGGGCGGATGCACGATGGCGTTCAGTTCCTGCAATCGGCCGTGACGAAAAGCGAGATCGGCGAGACGCGCGCGGTTCAGCCGGCCGTCGGGGCCGACAACTTCAGGACCGAAGCGTTCGACGATCGCGGCAAAAACGGGCTGGCCCGGTTCCATGAGCGTGCGGCCCAGAACGTCAGCTTCGATGACCTGCGCGCCAAGTTCGCGCAACATTGCGGCCACAGTTGATTTGCCGCTGCCCAAGCCACCTGTGAGTCCGACGCGCAACACGATCTACAACCCCCGCCTTAATCTGGCTGCGCGCACGGTGTTCGACATCAACATGGCGATCGTCAGCAGGCCCACGCCGCCGGGCACAGGCGTGTAGGCGCCGGCAATCTCGAAGGCCTTGGGATGAACGTCGCCGACGATGGTCGAGCCGCGTTTTTCGAAAGCGGCTTCGCGCTTGGGGTCACCCTTGAAGAAGCGATCGAATTCCTCACGCGTGGTCAGGCGGTTGATTCCAACATCGATGAGCGTCGCGCCGGGAGCGATCATTTCCGGCGTGATGAAGCCGGGGCGGCCGATTGCTGCAACGAGAATGTCGGCCTGCTTCGTTATCGCCGGCAGGTCGCGGGTTTTGGAGTGGCAAATCGTCACCGTGGCATTCTCGTGGAGCAGCAGGATCGCGACGGGCTTGCCCACAATGTCGCTGCGGCCCACCACCACTGCGTGCTGGCCGGCGATGGGAATCTGGCTGCGCTTCAGAATCTCAATGACGCCCGCGGGCGTGCAGGGCGCAAGCGCCGGACGGCCGGCCAGCAGACGGCCCGCGTTCACGGGGTGGAAGCCGTCCACGTCCTTCGCCGGGTCGATGGCGTCCAGCAGCCTTTTGGAGTCGACCTGAGGCGGTAAGGGCAATTGAATGAGAATGCCGTCGATGTCGTCGCGCGCGTTGAGCTCTTCGACGAGGTCGAGCAATTCCTCCGTGGTGACGTCCCCGGGGGGCGTGATCAAGTCACTAAATATCCCAAGCTCGGCGCAGGCTTGCACCTTGTTGCGGACGTAAATCTCCGAAGCCGCCACGTGGCCCACCAGCACTGCCGCGAGGCCCGGGCGCACGCCGCGCGCGGTCAGCCGGCCAACCTCCTCAGCCACTTCCTGCTTGATGGCGGCGGCAAACGCCGCGCCGTCGAGAATTCTTGCCATTCTGCCTCCAGATTCATCGTATCGCTTCCGGTTAAGGTGAAAGTCAGGTGGTGGGCGGGGTGCGCCGGACAGATTCTTTTTGTCCTGCCGTGCAATCCGCGAGATATGCTGGTGCCATGCTTCCCCGCATGCGGCGCATGGTAGCGCTGACGGCCCTCCTATTGATCGCGTGCCTCACCGCGCCAGCTCGTGCGAGCCAGGCGCAGCCGCGCGCGGACGCACCGCTTGTATTGACCGGCCTGGGACGCGCGACCGTGCCGCTCGATGGCCCCTGGCAGTTTCAACCCGGCGACGATTTGCGCTGGGCGTCGCCGCAGTTCGACGACTCGGGCTGGGCGAATATCGAGGTGGGCAAGACCTGGGAGGAGCAGGGCTACCGGAATCTCACGGGATTCGCATGGTACAGGCGGCACATCGTGCTCGCGCCCGGCATGCCGGGCGCAGCGGCGTTTGCCATCTATCTGCACAGCACCTCCAACCCCGCCTGCGACAGCGCCTGCGAGGTTTACTGGAACGGCGCGTTGGTCGGCGGCATCGGCAAAGTGCCACCGGACCCGGTGTGGAACTTTTCACGCGCCGAACCGTCCGCCATGGTTCAGCTCGGCGCAGCGCAATCGGGCGTACTCGCCATCCGCGTGTGGAAAGCACCCATTGTTTTCCTCAGTTTCCCGAATGAAGGAGGCCTGGCCACGATTCCCCAGGCCGGCACGAGCGAGGCGGTCGCCGCGCTTCGGGCCGCCGACGAATATCGTTGGCTTGAAGGAGACCAGTTCACCATCTCGGTGGCGCGCGTCTCGGCCATCGGAGGGCTGCTCGCTCTGCTCTTCTGGCTGCGCAATCGCCAGCGCACCGTGCTCATCTGGCTTGCGCTCGTCATGTTTGACCTGCTTGAGATGTTCTACATCGGCTTCATGCCATTTCGCGTCTTCTACGGTCTGGTCGGCGTCCTGATCGGCATCAACGACATGGCGCTCTGGCTCCTGCTCATCGCTTTCCTCGGCCTGAGCAACCGCACGCGGCTGGTGCGATGGACCTGGATCTTTATCGCCGCCGAAATAGCGCTCGACTCTGTCGACAGCATCATCGAGCTGTTCAATTTGTACCCGCATTTCCCTCACGCGTGCCTGATTGCCGACACTGCTTCCACCATTCCCGCCGTCGCGCTCGAGTTCTGGGGGATCGTTCTTGTAGCTGCCGCATTTCGTGAGCGCCTCGATGCGGCACGATGGACACTCGCTGTCTTCGCATTGCTCACCGACCTTTTGCAGGGAGTGGCCGATATCGTGACCCTCGGTCTCCGCTGGACGCACTGGGCGACCCCGGACTGGGTCCATACGCCCATAGTCACTCTGGGTAGCAGCAGGCTCGACGTCCGCACCATCATCAGTACGTGCATGCTCCTCTCCATCATTTATGTTGCCTGGCGCTACTCCGTGGAGCAGACCGAGCGACAAGTCGAATTAGAGCAGGAGTTCAGGAACGCGCGCGAGTTGCAGCAGTTTCTTATTCCGGCGTCGCTGCCGGAGACGCCCGGCTTCGCGATCACCAGCGCCTATCGGCCGGCGCGCGAGGTGGGAGGTGATTTCTTCCAGATCCTGCCGCTCGATGGCGACTCGACGCTGATCGTGCTTGGCGACGTGAGCGGCAAAGGGCTGAAGGCCGCCATGGCCGTCTCGCTCATTGTGGGCGCTTTGCGCGCGCTCGCCGAGGATCATTCTGCCCCGGCCGATTTGCTGGCGCAGTTGAATCGACGCCTCACTGGCCGCCTCCAGGGCGGGTTCGCCACGTGCGAAGCGTTACGCATCGCCTCCGACGGCCGCTGCACGCTGGCCAGCGCCGGCCATCCCGCGCCTTGGCTGAACGGACGTGAACTCGCCCTGCCCGGGGCGCTCCCACTGGGTATCGCCGCCGCGGCCCAATACGAAGACTACAAATTTGCGCTTGCGCCCGGCGACCATCTGGCTCTCTATACAGATGGCCTGCTTGAGGCCCGCAGTCCATCTGGCGAGTTGTACGGCTTCGAACGTCTGGGAGCGCTCTTTGCCACCAGACCCGGGGCTACGCAGGCCGCCGAAGCCGCAGTCCGCTTCGGCCAGGACGACGACATCACCGTGCTTACCCTAAGGCGGGTCGGGGTGGGCATCCAAGCGCCACTTTTCGCTGTCACAGCCGCTCGCTGAACCGCAATTCCGCCGGACCTGCTCATTCCAAAGAGCCTGCGAATACCCGCTGGCAGCTACACGTGCGTCTTGTCACATCGGCTTGTGAGCTATCTCACATACAGCCTTGCTCCCGATGCCTAACTTCAGAGCTGTCGGGAGTGTGCTGGATCACACCTTTGATCACATAGCCTCCACCCGGCGATGGCTGTACGGAGACAGCGTTTGATGAGCGGTCTGAAGGATGCAGGACATCTTTTCCGGTTTGCGGGGCTCTTTGTGGTCGCGTTTCTTGTGTTTCTGGTGGTACGCGCCTACGTGGTTCCAAAAACCTTCGGGCAGTATGGGCATTATCGCGGGGCGGCGATGGGCGAGATTGCCCAGCATCCGGTGAAGTTTGCCGGGCACGAGACGTGCGAAACCTGCCACTCGGATATTGCCGATACCAAAACCAAGGGCGCGCATGCGCATGTGAACTGCGAAGCTTGCCACGGTGCGCTCTTTCAGCGAATGCCTGCGCCGCCGCAGCCCAAAGGGAACCTTTACCAGCGTTTCGTGGCCCTGATCGTTCCTCCTCTTCCCCCCGATACTCCTATCCTTCTCCACGCCGACGATCCTGCGACCGTGGTTCCGGAGAAGCCGGACACATTGGTGTTGTGCGTTCGCTGCCACACGGCCAGCGCGGCCAAGCCCAAGGGCTTTCCGCAGGTGGATCCAACGGTTCACATGGGCGGAGTTCCCTGCGAAACCTGCCATAACCCCCATAGCCCGACGATGGGATCGGACGCGGGCGCGAGCCCTGCTCCGGGAGGTGCGAAATGAACATCAGCCGGCGTCATCTACTCATTCTTTTGCCGGCCGCGGCCGTGGCCTGGAAATTTGTTGAAGCGGGCACGCCCGAGGCCTCGCCTAACTACCAGATGAGCGATCACTGGTGGGGCATGCTCATCAATATTCCCAAGTGCATCGGCTGCGGCAATTGCGTCCGCGCCTGCCAGACGGAAAACGACGTGCCCGATGGCAACTTCCGCACCTGGGTGGAGCGCTATCACGTCACGGACACGGAAATGACCAACCCCGAGGTGATCTCGCCCGACGGGGGCAAGGAAGGTTTTCCGGTAGCCCAGGAGGACGCGGGCAAGTACTTCTTCGTTCCTAAGATGTGCAATCACTGCGCCGACTCGCCCTGCACGCAGGTGTGCCCGGTGGGCGCAACATTCATCAGCCCGGACGGTGTGGTGCTGGTGGATCAGACGTACTGTCTGGGCTGCGGGTATTGCGTGCAGGCCTGTCCATATGGCTGCCGCTACCTGCATCCCACCAAACACGTGGCCGACAAATGCACGCTGTGCTATCACCGCATCACCAAAGGGCTGACCACCGCATGCTGCGAGGCCTGCCCCACGGGAGCGCGGCAGTTGGCCGATTTGAAGAATCCCAACGACCCCATTCACGAGTTCCTGAAGACGCATCCCGTCGAGGTGTTGAAGCCGCAGATGGCGACCGGCGCCAAGGCATACTACTTCGGGCTGGATGGATCGGTGCGATAAGCAGGGACCAAGCGGCCAAGGGAACAAGGGACCGAGACGGTTGGAAGCGGCGCAAAGAGCTAGTAGCCAGGAGTTGTATCTATGAACGGCGTTGTGGGCTTCATGTATCCGAACGAATATGCTCTGCAGTGGAGCATCTTGATCGTTTTGTACCCGTTCATCACGGGGTTGGTGGCGGGCGCATTCATTCTGGCGTCGCTGGAGCGCGTGTTCCGCGTGGAAGCAGTAAAGCCGACCTACCGGTTGGCGCTGCTCACGGCGCTGGCCTTCCTGCTCGACGCGCCGCTGCCGCTGCAACTCCACCTGGGCCATCCCGAGCGCTCGCCAGAGATGTACTTCACGCCCCACGCCACATCGGCCATGGCCATGTTCGGCTACGTTTACCTCTGGTACCTGATGGCCGTTCTGGTCTTTGAGATCTGGCTCGACTATCGCCGCGACATCGTGATTCTCTCGCAGCAATCAAAGGGTCTGCTGCGCGTGATCTACAAGATCATGACGCTGGGCTCAAGCAACATCAGCGAACGCTCACTGCGCATCGACGACAAGGTGGGCTGGATCGTCACCCTGATCGGCATTCCCTCGGCATTCCTGCTGCACGGCTACGTGGGCTTCATCTTCGGATCGATCAAGGCTAATCCCTGGTGGTCCTCGCCGCTGATGCCCGTGGTGTTCATCTTCTCGGCCATGGTGTCTGGCGTGGCCGCGGTCATGCTGCTCTACATGGTCACCACAAAGCTGCGCAAGCTGACCATTGACATGAATTGCGTGGACACGATTGCGATGTACATGTTCTACATCTTCATCATTGACTTCAGCCTGGAGATGCTGGACCTGATTCACCGTATCTACGAGGCCGATGAGTCGTTCCGCAGTCTGGACTTCATGGTTCACACCAAGCTCTTTTTCTCGCAAATCGTGCTCCAGATCATCCTTGGCACGCTCGTACCCCTGGTACTGCTTTTCATCACGCAGGTTTGGAAGAACAGCCTCAGCGCGATCGTGCGCAAGCGGATTTACGTTATTTGCGGATCGCTGATCATGATCAGCGTCTTCGCCATGCGCTGGAACGTGGTCATTGGCGGGCAGTTGTTCTCGAAAAGCTTTCTCGGCTACACCACCTACAAAATGGCGCTGGTGACACGCGAAGGCTTGCTGGTAGCCATCGGGTTGACCATCCTGCCCTTCCTCTTCCTGTGGGTGCTGGTCAAGCTGCTGCCCCCGTGGCCAGAGAAAAGCCTGCACGAGGTTGCGGCAGGCGACTGAGTTCGGGCTCCGGCGAAGGATCGGGTGTGCACCATGAACGATCTTCCCGACGAAATCGAACGGCTTGAAAAAGGCCTGCGCTCGATGGAACAACACATTGAAGCGCTGGAGCGGCGTGTCGAAACTCTCGAGCATCCGCTCGCCGAACACTGGCCGCAACCGGCCATGGAGGTCGAATCGGCGACGCTTGCCCTGGCCTCTATCGCGGCAGAACCTCCCGCTCAGCCTGGGAATCTTTTTACGGTGTTCGGCAAAGCTCTGCTGGGCATTGCCGGCGCGTATGTGCTGCGCGCCATCGAGGAAACCAGTACCCTGCCGAGCCTGACCGCGGCCACAATCGGCATCGCGTACGCATTCCTTTGGCTGGTCTGGGCGGCGCGTGTGAAGTTCGGACCGCAGCTCACCAGTGCCATCTACGCAGGCACCTCGGCCCTTATCCTGGCTCCCATGCTTTGGGAGCTGACCCTGCGCTTTAACGTTCTGCCCGCGGTGGGCGCCGCCGTGCTGATTTGCGCTTTTGCGCTAGCCGCCATCGCTCTCACGCTCTACGCTCCTGCCGCCTTCGCGCCCCGCGACCTCAAGCCGGTTCTGCGCGTGGCCGCGATCGCTTCGGCTGCCTTCGCGCTCGCCCTCGCCATCGCTTCGCACGTGTTTCTGCCGTTCGTGGCCGTGCTTCTGATTCTCGCGGCGGTCTGCGAATTCGTTCCCGGCTGCGAGCGCGTGCCCGAAGCCGGAGCGATCATCGCGCTGGCTGCCGACGCGGCCATCTGGACCCTGATTTTCATGTATTACGGCGGACTCAATACGCGCGAAGGCTACCCGGCGCTGAGCCGCGTCGAACTACTCGCTCCCGGCATTGCAATCTTTGCTCTGTTTGCGGCCAGTGTGGGGCTGAATACGATTCTTCGCCGCCGGCAGATCGCAATCTTTGCCATCATTCAGGCAGTCATCTCGTTTCTGCTCGCCGCAGTAAGCGTCGCGGATTTCGGGCAGCCTCGCGGAACGAAGATCCTCGGCGCAATTTGCCTGCTGCTCTCAGTGGTGTGTTATGCCGCGGTCTTTACGCTGTTTGCGCGCGCGCCCAGGCTGCGCAACCGCAATGTCTTTGCCGCATGGTCGGCGGCGCTGCTTCTCTTCGGAAGCCTTCTCTGCCTGCCGCCACTGCTTGTGGTTCTGCTGCTGGGCGCGGCTGCGGTGGCGGCGATGTGGTTGAGCAGGCAGGACCGCTGGAAGGCCTTCGAGTATTACGGCATGGCGTTTCTGCTGGCAGCCGCCGCAGCTTCAGAACTCCCGGGCTTTCTGGTGACCGCCCTGGTTGGAACCCGCGCGGGCACGCCGGCCGTGGACGTGTGGTTCGTGGCGCTCTGCGCGGTGCTGTGCTACGTGCTTTTGAAACCTCGCGGAACGAAGGGATGGATTCCGCGGACGCTGCATATCGGATTTGCCGCGCTGGCTACTGGCTCCGTTCTGGCGCTGCTGGTCGACGGGCTGGTTGCCCTGACCGCGTTCGTCCTGGTTCCCGGCGCGCATCACCTGGCTTTGATCCGCACCGTGGCTCTGTGCGCAGCGGCGCTTGCTCTAGTCTCGGGGGGCGTGCGCTGGCGCCGCGATGAGCTCACGCGCCTGGGTTACGCAGCCATCGCGCTGGTCGCAATCAAGCTGGTCACCGAAGACCTGCGCCACGGCCACCTTGCCTACATTGCTGCTTCTATCTTTCTGGTTGCCTTTACGCTCATTGCCGCGCCACGTGTGGCACGTGCGCGGCAGAAGGCGTAACACTCGTCAGCGGTCTACATCCTGGCGGTAAACGTCCGGATGGAAACTCTGCGGTTCGTAGATCGGATGCTGTGGGACCATCGGGTGCGGTTTGCGGATGCGATGAACTTCCTCAATCAGCTTCATCTTGCTGATGTGCACGTCGTAGCCCGTGCCGGGCAGCAGCGATTCCAGCACGAAGGTCTCCGCGTTTCCGCTCTTCAGCTCGCGATAGCGATAGATGCCCACATCGCCCTCGCTGTTTTCCGTTCCTCCTGAAGGCATGTCGAGAAAGTGCTGCGCATCGGCTACGCCGGGCGCGGCATGATCCTCGCCCTCGGTCAAGCTTTCCGCCGCGTACGAGCGGACCAGCTTGGTCCAGTAGCGCGCCAGCAGATCGGTCGAAGCAAAGAGGTCGGCCCATACGATTTCGCCGCGTACAGCGACCACCACGCCCACCGCGTGCTCGTCGCGCAGCCTGGCCAACACCTCTTCGCGCGCCTTGATCACCGGGGCGGCTTCATCCACCTTTTGTTCTATGGCCGGATTCTCCATCATTTTGGCGTAGCTTGTGGTGCCAAGCGCCATCGGCGGCTCAGCCTCGTACATGGGTCCTCCGACCCCGCCAGAAGCAGGGGCCGACGGAGCCGCGGCCGCCTGCATCTTCGACATCGTGCCATGTACCGAGTCCCACACCTGCTGCTGGTCCCGGTCGACCATGGCGCGCTCGCGCACCTCGGGCTGAACCATAAAGCTGCGGGCTGCGGACTTATCCGATGCGCCAAAAACGGTTGAGCTTTCAGTCCAGCGGCCGGGCTCTATGCAGAAAACCGAGAGATCGATGGGGTCCGCGTCGGCGGGAACAATGCGGTCTTTGGCGACAATACGGTCCTGCTTGCCGCCCGTGACCACTTCGCCCGCCAGCAGCAGCAGAGGCCGCTGAGAGTGGTTGACCAGGACCAGCGTGTTCACTTCGTCGCCTCGATCTGTGCTCTGCGGCTCCTCGGCGCCCCGCGGCCGCACCAAGCCGCGCGTGCGTCCGACTTCCGTCACTTCCACTTCGCCGTTTTTCAGACCTTCGTCGAAGGTAATGAACGGCGTTTCTACGGTAGATTTTCCATCGGTCCGCACCACGGGAAACAAAAGCAGGTTGCCGCTCTGGATCGGCGCCAGCACGCGGTAAGGGCCGTTCGCACTTTCTTCCGGCCCGCCAGCGGCCTTCACAGCCTTCCCGTGCTCCCATGCTGCCAGCGCGAAAAGCAGCGCGGCCATTAATCCCAATCTGCCCAGCTTTTTCATCAATATCCTCCGCCGGCCCTGATTCCCCCAGGGCGTATTCAACCGTCGAACGGTCAGCAGACTACTTCTTGCAATGTTTTCCGGGACTTTATTCTTGGCGTATCGTGAGGGCGTGGGGATGACGCCAACCGAATCCGTAGCCAGCGCGTCGGAGCCAGGGATCCCGAACGGGCCCGTCGCGTCCGATTGCGTTCTTGACCGCGCCGTGGCCGCCGAACTGTGGCGCAACTGCAATGCGGCAAGTTGGGGACTGACTCGCGACGAATTCGACCAGATTCTCCTCGATGTGGGAACGGCGCAAGACTTCGGGCTGTCTGAAGCCTGCAGCGCAACTCCAGCGAGGGCTAAGGAACAAGCCGTCTTCTTCGGCGGCCTGCGCGTGGGCGATCTCGCGCTTGCGCGCGCCTGCGCCCGCGGGAACGAACGCGCATGGGAGCACTTTGTCGCCGTCTACCGGCAACCGCTCACGCGCGCCGCCATCGCCATTACTGGCAGCGAGACGCTGGGCCGCGATTTGTCCGATCAACTTTACGCCGAACTCTACGGATTGAATGTGCGCGACGGTGAGCGGCGCTGCCCGCTGCTTTCCTACCGCGGCCGCGGCTCGCTGATGGGCTGGCTGCGCACCACGCTGGCACAGCGCCAAGTGGATCACTACCGACGGACGCACCGCGAGGAGCCCATTGAAGATTTTGACGCGCCGGCTCCCGAACCTCTGCCGCAGACGCCAGCCCGCGAGCTCTCGCTGCTGGAGCAGGCGATTGCACAGGCAATAAGCGACCGCGAGGCCGAGGATCGCTATCTTTTCGCATCGTATTATCTTGACGAGCAGACGCTGCTCGAAATTGCACGCGTGCTCGGCGTGCATGAGGCTACGGTGAGCCGCAGGTTGCGCCGCGCTGAGAAGGAAATTCGCAAGCAGATATTGAAACACTTGCAGCAAGGCGGCATGAGCCGGCGCGCTGCGGAAGAGGCGATGAGCGCTGATGCGCGCGACGTAGAGGTGAATCTGAAAAAACTCCTGCAAAATTCGCAATCGGAAGCGTTCAAAGAACAGGCGGCGTCATGACTGCGACAAGCCAACACGGATTGCATCCCGATGCGGAGAGCCTGAGCGCATTTTCCGAGCAGGCGCTTGGCAAGCGGGAGCGCGCCGAGGTGCTGGCGCATCTGGCCGTCTGCGGACGCTGCCGCCAGGTGGTGGCGCTGGCGCGCGAAGCCGCCGATGCCGGCGCTGAAACGGCCGCGCCGACCCGCAAAACGGTCGCACCTAATGCGTGGTGGAAGCATTGGCGGCTGGTGTGGGTTCCGGCTGGAGTTGCAGTTGCCTTTGCCGTGACGACGATCTCCTTCGTTATCGAGCGTACGGATCGGCGTGGACCAGACATCAAGATTGCAGAACAGAATCCTACTTCGAGCACAGCGTCGCCTTCAACGCCTCCACCGACGGAGCAGGCAAAGGTCGAGCCGCCTGCTGCGGCCGCTCCCGCACCACCGACGGCACACACCGCGAAGCACGCGCGCACTGAGGCGGCAGAACAACCTCCCGCACCAACACCGCCTGCAGTGACTGCGCAAATGCCGTCAGAGCCCGGAACCTCTGAGCCCGAACCCACGGATCAAGTGGAAGCCAGGCGCGAAGCGCAGCAACCGCATCACGAGGAAGCGCAGCAAGCGCTTCCCGAATACACAACCGGCGCGATGCGCCCTGCTTACTCGCAGCCGGACTCTGAATCGTATGAAGCCAGGCAGGAGCAGGCTGAGCACAAGCAGGCCGAACAGCAGCGCCAGGCAGAAGTCGACGCGTCGCGCATGCGGTCCTTTAAGCACAAGGCCGAGCCCGCCGCGGCGCACGGAGCGAATGACGCTCCACCGGCCGACGCCACACAAACCGTCACGATCGCCGCCGCGCCACCTCTCGAGACGCCGGCAGCCGAGCCCGCTGAGCCCACCCCGGCGACGGCGACGCAACTGCCCAGCCGACTGGCAACCGTTTCTATCGCATCCCGCGGGCATTTGCTGCTGGCCATCGACAAAGCAGGCACATTGTTTTTGAGCGAGGACCATGGCGCCACGTGGGAGCGCATCGCCACGCAGTGGACGGGGCGCGCCGTCGTGGTGCGACAGCAAGGTCAATTCCATGGCGCCTTGTATGCAGCTCCGGCCGCTCAAAACGGACCAACGGGCGGCTCTTCCGGCAATGCCGGTCTCGCGCCCTCGCCCACCGCATTCTTTGAACTTTCAAATGACAAAAATCAGACGTGGGTGAGTACCGATGGTCGAACCTGGACCGCAAAATAAGTACCTGCGCGGGGCTTCCCGCCTCATGCGCGATTCCTGCCTCTAGAAAATCCTTCCTGCTGCCGAAGAACCAGTTATCGGAGTGCGCAGGAACGCGCGAATTGAAGGAGGGGCTGCGGTGGGAACGAATGCAGAACGCGGACAAGCGGCTAGAATGCCGTGGGCGCATTTGCGGCTTCCGCCATTCCCGCAGGTGGCCGTTAGAGTTTTGCAACTGGCCAGCGATGAAAATGTGCAACTGCGTCAGCTATGCGATCTCATTTCGTCCGATCCTGCATTCGCGAGCGAAGTGCTAACCGTCGCCAATTCCTTGCTCTACGCGCCGCGTTATCCCTCCACCAGCATCCTGCAGGCTGTGGCTGTGCTGGGCGCAAACACACTGCAAGGCATGTGTGTGACGGTGGGCGTGCGCACCTATCTCGGCAAAACCATGAGTCACCCCGCGATGCGCAAATTGTGGCGGCACAACCTGGGGTGCGCTATCGTCGCGCAACGGTTGGCGGCGGTGGGCTTCATCGACAAGGACACGGCCTTCACCGCCGGCATCCTCCACGACGTGGGCCGCATGGGCCTGGCGCTGATCCAGCCCGCCGCCTATGCCGCGCTGCTCGAGAAACATCAGGGAGCCGCGGCGACAATGCTCGAAGCCGAGCGCGTGCTCTTCGGCTGGGATCACTGCGAAACCGGACGCCAGTTGATCGCCGACTGGAAGCTTCCGGAAGAATTCGAATCCGTGGTTTTCCAGCATCACGAATCGCGGCGCACCGACGGCGCGTGGGATGTTTCGGAACTGGTAAAGGTGAGCTGCGCCATGGCCTCGACCATTGGCTTTGCCGCATTTCCTGGTTGCGCGACAGTACCGTTCAGCGACCTGCTGGAGGCACTGCCAGCGCGCGAACGGAGGCTCTTCCATGGCGATGAAGAGACACTGAAAAAGGACGTGGCCGAGAGTATACAGGCCATTGAGGCAGTGTGAAGCAAGAAGCGGAGCTAGTGCGGGCTAGCGGAGTTTGCGGAGTTAGAAAAACGCGGGCGGTGACGCGGCTCCATTCAATAAGCGCAAATCACCACAGGCGGACATCAATCTGATTCGTCATCGCCGGAGAGGCATATCGCGGGGCCAACGGCGCAGACAATGAGCGTGCACCTGCGGCGTTAGCCGAGACTGCTGCTATAAGCCAACGTGCAAAAACCCAGAATGAGCAGTGCAATCGAAACGATCATTCTCTTCACCGACTTTGAGCCTGCCCCTTTCCACTCTCCTGTAAAGAACCCCCATCCGCTGGACGCCAGGATGATAATTGACATGAACAGCGGCCAGCCTAGAACCGGTCCCATATTCCCTATCCGAGACATAGCCACTCCGTAGATCGCCGCGCTGCCCATCCATAACGCGGCCATGATGAATCCATATACCCAGTTGATTCCCGATCCCGAAGCTCCAAAAAGGTGAAAACTACGGTTCTTGCGCCAAAGATAGAAACAATAAATCAGATAAGGCACAAGCGAGGCTGAGAGAAGCGGCGCCCAAATCACGTTGTATTCGTTAATCGGGCTGGCACCCATGGCGACTGCCCGCTGGACCGTGGGGGTGCAGAAGGCCGCGCCGAAGTTGTTGAGCGGAGAACCCAGCCCCGCCAGAATGCAGAGGGTCAACCCCGCGGCAAAGCTCATCCTTTTCCCCTGCGCATCGGCAGCACCGGCAGTCTTAATTCGAAGTTGCCGCTCCTTTTCCAGTCCGGCAGCAGCCGAGAATACGATGCCCGCCAGCATCAAAAAGACGCCGAAGAGGAAGAAGAAGCCCTCGCGCGTAAAGACCTTCTCGGAATGCTGGGAGAAGAAAGGAACAATCGATCCGAAAGCCGTAGAAATGCCAATCGCAATCGCAAAATTCAAAGCGATGCCCACGGCTGCGATGCCCAACCCAAAGAAAATCTGAGCCAGGCCGAATCCGATCCCAAACAAAATGAGCAACAACCATTGGTCCGCCGGTGTTTGCTGATAGAAGGAAATCGCGTGGGGAACAGTCGCAAATACCAGCGCCCAGGGCAAAATCAGCATTCCCCACACGCTCCAAACCGACCAGATATTCTCCCACTTCCATTGCTTCGCGTATTTTGTCGGTGCAGCAAAGCTCCCGTTAATTGCTCCGGCGATGATAATCAGGCTCACCGCAAAAACCGCATTCTGCATTCCTTGCCTCCTGGCGTCGGGACTTTCCTTGCATGCTCATCTACCAAGGAGAGTCAAGAACCGCTTTGTGCTTAGCTTCGATGTTTCCCAAAAACCGGTTGCCCGCCGCATCGTCAACAGCGGCCCGCTCTGAAACACAAACGGTAACGCCACTCGCCTACTCGAATCCATTTAGCAGGCCGCCCAGGGCTCCGGTCAGCGAGGCTTGCGTCAGTTTGGCGTTGGGTCGCATCGTGATATGTCCTTAAAGTCCCAAACCATAGTACAGACTGGCC
The DNA here is from genome assembly GCA_050013775.1 of Occallatibacter sp. Lineage (GTDB taxonomy): Bacteria > Acidobacteriota > Terriglobia > Terriglobales > Acidobacteriaceae > Telmatobacter. The sequence continues at coordinate 32,553 of JBEKEP010000005.1, forward strand.
CTTCAGGTGGCAAAGAGGGACCGCTCTCTCAGTTCGGCGCCCGCGTGCATCCAGTGACTTAAGTCGCTTCCGCGGCGCCTGCCATCGTGCTGGAGCAGGAATTGCCGCGGCATGATAGCGCTGGACGGCGCAACGCTCGAAGGATTCACCCGTGGGGAAGGCCCGCTCAGCGTTTCGCGTGCGCGACCCTTGGCAGCACTGCCAGAACCCGGCAGCGATGCTTGTCGGCAGCGCTCCAGGCAAGCGGCATCTCGCTCTCCATGCACGCGCAATCGCCCGCATCGAGCACCTCGTGCATGGCGCCCGCGTCCAGGCGCAGGCGTCCTTCGAGCACGTAAATCACGGCGCCGGTTTCTTCAAAGGCGTTCATGGCCACGGTCGAGCCGCCCGGTGGGAACTCGACCACCTGCGCTACCAGCCGAAATCCCTCACCATCGGCGTTCAGCGGTGTTACTTTTACGGGCTCCATGCCGCGTCCGTTGCCCTGCAGGTGCGCTTTGCGCGTGATGGAGAGCTTGTGGCGCGAGGGCTCGTTGAAAAAGTAATCCATGCCCACGCCGTAGACGCGGGCGATGGTGGCGAGCGTGGGCAACGTGGGAATCATGCGGTCGGTTTCAAGCTTGGAGAGCAGCGCCGTGGAGAGCCCGGTTTCGGCCGCGAGCCGGGAAAGGGTGAGCCGTTTACTGTTGCGCAGTGAGCGCAGCTTGAGGCCTATGCAATACGGCTCCAGAGACCATTGGGCGTAGGAAACAGCCTTGGACATCGCCAACTCCGCAAAAGTTTTGAGAATTCTGTGAACCAGTCTACGCCAACCGCCGTGCGCATGGGCCGGAATTGGTTAGGACTGCGGCAACCGGCGCCAGTTGGCGAATCGCCGGCACACCACGGCAACCTGTGGACCTACGAGGCGTATCGCAGAATACAATATTTAGGATTTAACGCGGAGAAAGGCGTTGCCTTCGCCGCATCATCAAAAAGAGGTCAGCATTTTTATGAGCATCTTCCCCGCTCGCACTTTCCCTTCCCTGCTTATTCGAGGCGCGCGCATCGCGGCGCTGGTTGCTGCGATCTGCCTGGCGCAAATTTGTGCTGCCCAGGGTAAGCCGGCCGCGCCAAACCCCGCGCCTGACGTGCTCATATTGAGCAACGGCGACACATTACACGGAAAATTCGTGAGCGAAACTGGCGGCAAGGTCACATTCCACAACGATCCACTGGGCGACGTCAATCTCAGTTGGGACAAAATCAAGGAGCTTCACGTAGCCGGAAAATTCGGCGTCATCAACCAGCCCATAGCGACGCGCGGCAAGAAGGGCGTTGTGCAATTCCCTGTGGGAACGTTCGACGTCGCGGATCAGAAGCTCACGGTCCGTCCTGAGAATGCCCCGGCCCCCGCGTCCATTCCCGTAGCGAAAGCGCAGTTCATCATGGACAGCGCAACACTCGATAAACAGATCAATCATGAGCCGGGCTTCTTCGCGGGATGGAATGGAGCAGCCACCGCGGGTGCGACGCTGGTCTCGGCGACAAACAATCAATATACGTTTACGGGCGCGGTCAACCTGGTGCGGACGATGCCTACGGCGGCGTGGCTGGATCCGCGGAACAAGACCCTCTTCGCCTTTAACGAATCGTATGGCAAAATCACGCAACCGGCTTATTCGTACCCAGCAACTCCTCCGGCCACGGGATACATTCCAGTAGCCGCGGTGGTCACCAAGTTGTCGATTACGCATTTTGGCGCGGAGCGCGACGAGTATTTCTCACCACGCGTCTACGTGCTTGCGCAGGCGGCCTTCGACCACAACTACTCCCAGGACCTGCAATTGCAGCAAGTCTACGGTGGGGGTTTGGGATGGACCGTAGTGAAGTCTCCGAAACAGGAGCTCGACTTGAAGGGTACCGTGCAGTACGAAAAGCAGCAGTTTATTCCCAACACGGGGAGCGTGAGTCAGAATCTGATCGGTTCGACGTTCGCGGCGAACTACATTTTGCACCTTAAGCTGCTTACTTACACGCAGACGCTCTCATTTATTCCTGCGTATAACCAGTTCAGCGCTTACTCCGCCACAGAAACAGACACGGTGGCTTTTCCCACATACAAGAACTTCAGCTTTTCTGTGGGGACGTTGGATTCCTATCTGAATGACGCACCGTTCGTGGGCACATCCTCCACTCCGCCGACCAAGCCGAATTCATTTCAGTTCACGATGGGGCTGACATACGCGATCAAGTCGAAGTACTAGAAACAGCTTCTCGCCGCTTTTTACTTCACCGCGACCGGTTGCAGCCACGCGCCGTTGCCTGCCGCGTCCCACACGTCGAAGCGCACCCACTTCTTGCCGCGCGCGTCGAACGGGATGCGGAAGGTTTTTGTGCCGAAAGGTTCCGTATCGGTGAGCCGGATGATTTTGCGATCGACCTTCGTGCCGTCGCTCCAAACCAGCTCTGCAAACTCAAGCGGGAAGGTGTATTCAATGCTGGCCGTGTAGACGCTCTTCGCGCCCGCGCCTTCAATGCCCCACTTGTGGAAGAGAATCTCTCCCGTGGTTCCGAAGAAATTGCCGCTGCGAATGCCCTCGACGACCGGTGCCCAGCTTTCGTTGTACGCCGGAACCTTGTCGAGCTTCAGGTAGTTGATCGCGAGTAGCGGATAGGTCTCGTCGCTCGGCACCTTCATATAAGTGTCGCCCTCTGCCAGCATGAACTTGGGCTTGGGCGCCCAGTTGCTCATGTCGTCGTTCACGCCGAAGCACCGCACTTCGCATAGCCGCGCTTGCGATTGATCCACCGGCAGCGACTCCCACGATCCGCCGATGAAGCGATCGCTCAAAAAGAAGTCCTGATCCTTGTAGACCTCGGGATACATGGCCGAGCTTTTGGTGCGCGGATGCGCCACCCAGAGGATGCCCTGCTCGCGATTGATGAAATTCTCCACGTCCTGAACTGAACCGAGATGGTACACGTGACCATAGGTGGGGTCGTTTTCCTCGAAGGTCTGATCCGCGGGCCGCGGTGCGGCGTGCGAGAAGTACACGGGCTTCGGCAGCATCAGGTACCAGTGGCCGCCAAGGTAGACGTTCACCTCTTCAGCGGGGATCACGAGGAAGTCCTTGTCGCTCATCTTGCGCGCGCCTTCAAAGTAAAGCTTCTGTTCGGCAAAGCGCTTGGGGCCGGGATCGGCAAGATCGGAGTCGTCGTGAAAATCGCCGAGGTAGACGATGTTGATGCCGAGGCCGCGGAAGACTGGAATCCATGTGGGCATGAAGTCCGAAGTTCCGCGATCGCGGATCATCTCGTTGAAGTCGAGATGGAAATGGCCGGTAACGGTTTTGAAGCCGGGCACGGGTTTGTAGGCGTCGTCGTGCGTGTACGCCATCACCTTCGGTTGCGTCGACCGCGCGCTCTCTGCGCTCAGATAGTAGTAAACCGGCATGTGCTGCAATGTACCCGGAGGCGCGTTGTAGAGCGCGTAATTGTAGATCTGCGACCGCGCCACGTGGACGCGACGATTCCACACCTCGTCAGTCACTCCCCATGGCGCGTAACCCGTGCCGTGCTCCGGCTGCATCACGCCCAGTGAAAACGAGTTTTCACTGTCCTTGCGGTAATACACGTAGCCCAGGTTCACCTCGTTCTCGCGCGCGAAGAAGAATTTGTGCGGCTCAGGGAAGATGGCGAGCGAGCCCGCGCCGGCATCGAGAATCTCCAGCCGGTTGCGCGCCTCAAGATCCACCGGCTGCTCATTCAAGTCTCCGCCAAACGCATACTGCTGCCACAGCTGCGCATCGTCGCGCCATTCAATCTTGGTATTTGCCCCGATCGCGAAGCCCTTCAGGCCGGCCTTGTAAATGTAGGCCACGTCCTTGGCGTCGGTCCTGGCCACCGCCTCCTGGCGCAGCAAGTTCGAGCTCTTGTACGCGGTGAACTCCAGATCGCCCGAAAAAATGCCCAACGCAAGTCCGTTGAAAACCACGCTCACGCGGTCGCCGTCGCTTTCCACGCGGCAGGCACTCGCGTTGTAGCTTACAGTGGCGCGCTTCACCTCATCGGGAGTGCGGCCCGGACCCACAAGATGCGAGTCGTGGCCAGGAACCTCCAGCGGCGCATCCCAGAATACGTTCCACTTGTACTCTTCTTCAGCCTCGGGCGTGTCGTTTTGGAGGTGCTTCAGAATGTCGAGTTCTGTCGTCGAGATACGACGCCGGCCCGTGGTCACCTGAAATTCCGGCTCTAGATTTGTTCCCAGCACGATCCAAGCGCCGCCGGCCTTTTGCGCGGCCAGTTCTTCAACTACTGGTTGCCCATCGCGCAGCGCAAACCGCGCCCGATTCTGCTGGCCGTGTTCGCCCTGCCAAACTACAGTAACGTCACTGCTGCCCGCGCTCACGCTCACGCCCGCGATCGGCCGCCAATCCTGCACGTTGCAGCTTTGCGCCTGCGCCACTGTCGCGCCGGCGCACAACACTACCATCCACGCCATCCGACCGAATCTCATTTGCATCCCCTGTGCTCGCTTGCGACGGGTCTTTCGTTTTCGTCGATTCCTATGCGCAACGCCGCGCGCCGTGCATCATATCTTCACAAAGATCTTCCTGTGGTAGAGCAGCCACACCGGCAGGAAGCAAACTGCCGTATAGACCACCACGTAAGCAAACGATCTCCATCCCGGATCCGGGATTTGCATGAAAACGTGATGAAACACATAGCGAAGCGGATTCGACGGCTGCCCATCGTCGGTGAAGTGAATCTGCACCAGGAGCACGTAAAGCTCCTCGCTGATTACATAGGCGACGATGGCGTTCGAGCCGAAGACCAGCCACGGCCAGGCCAGCGCCTTGCTCAAGCCATTTCGACCCCATCCGCGCCGCTCCATCGCCCAATAGAGTATCGCAAACACGAGCAGCGAGAATCCCGCTGCTACTAGCACGTAGGAGCTGGTCCACATTTTCTTGTTGAGCGGGAACCAGAGGGCCCAAAGATATCCCATCGCAAGGCACGTCGCCGCGCCGCCAAGCAGGCCCAGGGCTTTGACCCTCGTGGGCAGCCAGCCACTGAGCCATAGGCCCACGAGCAAACCCAGCAGGGTTGTCCCGATCGCAGGAATGTCGCTCAGCAGCCCCTCGGGATCGCGCGCGTTATGCGACGGCGAGTCCTCATAGAGATGGCCGGGCATTAGCTGCCGGTCGAGCCAAGCCACAATGTTCTGGTCTTTATCGAGGAAGGTAACGTCGCGGCCGGGCACGCCCGCTCCCGGCACCGGAACCCAACGCACCAGCACATAGTAGCCGATGAGCAGGCAGACAAGCAGCGCGACTTTTGTCCATATGCGGCGGTCCCACAAATAAAGGAGCGCCACGATCAGGTAGCAAACGGCGATGCGCTGCAGGACGCCGTAAATACGCAAGTGCTGGAGATGGAAGTGGGGAAAGCCGTTGGAAAAAACTCCAATCGCAAACAAAATCACCGCGCGGCGCACCGCGTGCCACGCTAGTTTTGTCCGCGATTCGCCGCGCCGCAGCCGCGCCTCGGTCGAAAACACGATCGACACACCCACCACGAAAAGGAACGTTGGAAAAACCAGGTCGGTAGCCGTCAATCCGTTCCACGCAGCGTGGTGCATTTGCGCCCAAGCGCCGGCGCCGGAGTTGTTCACCATGATCATGAAGGCGATGGTGAGGCCGCGCAGCACGTCAAGGGAAAGCAGGCGTTTTTGCGGCGCCAGGGCAAAAGGCAATTTCAACATTCGGCTCTCCGTCCATACCGATTGCAGCGATGCTCAATACCCTACGCGCTCGGGTCCGCCTTCGCCAAGTGAAAAGCCGTTGCTGTTCTCAACGAGCCTGTGGGACCGCACTGGAGCCCGCGATCCGATCCCTTTGCCGCACAGAAAAAGGCCCGAACCGATCCGGTCCGGGCCTTTTGTTGCGATGCCGTTAGTGATGTGTACTTAGCCGGCGCACTACCTCAAGATTTCAAAGGTAAGCGTCGTCGTTTTTGTTACGCCTCCGCCCGTTCCCGTAATCGTGATGGGATACGTGCCGGTCTTGGCTGTCCGCGAAACCGTCAGGTTGAAGTGCGCGGTGCCCGAGCCCGGCGCCGCGATGGGATTCGGACTGAAGCTCGCGGTCACGCCCGAGGGCAGTGTGGAGTATGACAGTGAGATCGCCGCGTTGAATGAGCCGGAAGTGGTCGTGGTTACGGTGGCATATCCGCTCTGGCCCTCGGCGAGGGATCCCGAACTCGGCGAAACGGAAATGGTGAAGCTCGCCGCTACCGGAGCCGTCACCGTCAGGTTCACCGTCGTGGTTTCGGTCGTCGTCCCCGATGTTCCTGTGATGGTAATCGGATACGTGCCCGTCGGCGTCGACGAACTCGTGGTGAAGGTGAGCGTCGAACTTCCACTGCCTGTCGTGAACGAAGCCGGACTGAAGCTTGCCGTCACGCCCGAAGGCAGTGTGGAGTACGACAGTGTGACGGCCGCATTGAAAGTGCCCGTCACCGTGCTCGTAATCGTCGACGATCCCGCATTGCCCTGCACCACAGAGACTGCGCTCGGTGAAGCCGAGAGACTGAATCCGGGTTGCGCCACCGTTCCCGCCAAGGTGTTCAGCAGATTGGCGCCGTTCGGGCTGCCCCAGCCGGTCGCCAGGTCGTATCCCGTGGTGGCGGAGTAGCCGTTGCTGCCGCTGGTTACGTCATGGAAATTCGCGGTATAGCTCGACCCTGTGCCAATTGTGTACAAAGCCGGGTTGATAAAGCCCAGCGATCCGTTGCCGTTGGTCGTTCTCTGCTGATTCACCAGAGCCAGGTAGCCGGCCCACAGCGGCGCGGCAAAGCTGGTGCCGCCGTATTCGTTGGCCGTGCAGGTGGTCTGGTCGGCACAAACGTAATAGGTGAAGTTGGCGTTGGCTGAAACGTCGGGGCCATTGCGATAGCTCTGCGAGCAACTGGCGCAGCTTGCCGCCGCCGCCACTTGCCACGAGGGTATCGCATACTTATGTGGCGAGATGCCGCCGCCGCTATCAGACCAAGCGGTTTCTGAAGTCCATGCGCCAGCCGCTGCGGAGGTCGATAAATCCGTACCGCCCACCGAAGTGACATAAACATCGTCCGCCGGATAAGTCTCTGAAGCCGTTCCCGACGTCGTCCATTTGCTGCTGTCGCCCGCGGCCTGGAACAGGTTCTGCCCCTGCGCCGCAAACTCCTTGAAGTATGGATCGTCGGTGCTCGGGTCGGCCGGGTTCCATGTCCACGAAGAGCTCAGGTTCAAGGCGAGCGGGCTGTGTGTCGCCATGGAGTTGAAGATGGCGGAGTCGGTCGAACCCACGTACATAGTCAAACCCGCCATTCCCGGCGCCATGCCCAACGCCTGCGTCATGTCTAGCGTCTGCTCGGTGTCGTCGCAGCTGCCGCCCGCTTTTGAATCCACACAACTGGTGCTGGTGCCGTCGGTGGAAAGCAGAGTGATGATGCTGCCGGGATAGGTCTGATTGGCATTCGTGTAGTAGGTCTGCAGGTCGGCGAGGTCGGTGCCGTAATACTCCAGCAGGCCGACGTATTGGCCACTGCCGGTCAGCGATCCGCCATAATAGGCTGCCCGCATATCGCTGCCCAGGAACGAGGCCGAGGGGCCGGAACCCGTGGTGGCGCCGGACTTCGCGCCGGAACTTTGCGGAATGTGCGTCAGGCCCGCGGGTTGCGGAATCGAAAAGTTATCGAGACCCGCCACATGCCACAGCGAGATCCCAAGGCTCGTGGTCGGCTCCTTGTCAGGCGCGTAGAAGGTGCGGCTCTCGGTGGGATGCTGATACACGCCGAGGTTCACATGGAACGCGCTCTGAACACTCGCCACGCTTCCCGTCACCTGGATGTTCACGCGGTTCGGCGAAATGGCGACCACTGTGAGTCCGTTCGCCTTGGCGAAATTGATCACGGAGTCGTAATCCTCCTGGGTCGGCCCGAATTCCGCGGTGAACTGATCCACCGTGAGGAACTGGTGATACGACGGACTGCTGGGGTTGTAGAGATCCACGAGGAGCTGATTGAGCTCGTCCTGATTGCGAAGCGGCAACGCGATCACGAGACGCAACGTCTGCGATGAGGAAAGGTTGCCAATGAAGTGCGCGGTTCCATCCTGCGTGGCCTGGCGCACATGATGCGTCAATACGGATTGCGCCTGGCAAATGCCAAGGGCCAGCGAAAGGCACACAGCGACAGGGATCCCCAAAATTCCCAATTTACGCATAAGATTTTCTCCTTATTTCCCCCGGGGTCGAGGACGCCTGCAAGAGAGGAAGCAGACCTCCACGCCTCGCATTTTCGGCCATGCGCGGTGGCGTTGTCCATAGAAATCTGGCGATTTAGCGGCGTGCTTTCTGTCACTTTTGGGGGATCAACAGAGCTCGTAAATTGTGTGCGTTCTAGGGGCTATACCCATATACAAGCGGGCAATTCGCTGTCCTTCGCGCACCCCGTTTTCGGCGGCGTTACCGTCGCCGGCGTGGCTCTTTTGCGGCGACGTCAGTCACCTCATTACGGTTTCTCCTTTGCCCTCATTCACTTCCTGTGACTCGCGGCCCCTCCCGCTGTTAAACTCGCCCTTCAGGGATTTCTCAATTACTTTGTTTGCCATCGCACGGAGGCAATCGTGCCCGCATCGCAGCCCGCCGCTTTTCGACCGTTCGTTCCACCCGAAGAAGCCCCTCCCGAATTCACGCTCCGCGCGATCCTACTCGGCTGCTTCTTCGGACTGATTTTCGGCGCTGTCACCGTCTATGTTGGTTTGCGCGCCGGTCTCACGGTGGCGGCCTCCATCCCCATCGCGGTGCTTTCCATCAGTATTTTGCGCGCCTTTGGCCGCTCCTCCATCCTCGAAAACAACATCGTTCAGACCACGGGCAACGCCGGCCAGTCCATCGCTTCCGGCGTCATCTTCACATTGCCTGCGCTGGTCTTTCTCGGCTTCGATCTCGAGTACTCCCGCATTTTTGTGCTGGCGCTCATCGGCGGCTGGATTGGCGTGCTGTTCATGATTCCGCTGCGCCGGCAGCTCATTGTGCAGGAGCACGCTACCCTCCCCTACCCTGAAGGCACGGCCTGCGCAGACGTGCTCATTGCCGGCGAAAAAGGCGGCTCCCTGGCCAGCCGCGTTTTTCTCGGTCTCGGGCTGGGCGCCCTGTACACGTTCTTCCAGAACGCCAATCTCTTCGCGGCGTGGCCGGAGCAGCCGGCGTATCAACCGGACTTCGGGCCGCAGCATGTGCTCAAGGGCGCATCCATCAACGCCGACGCGACAAGTGAATATCTGGGAGTGGGCTACATTATCGGGCCCCGCGTTGCGGGCGTCATCTTCGCCGGCGGCGTGCTTTCGTGGCTCGTGATTATGCCGCTCATTTACTTCTTCGGCAAGGAGATTGCCCACCCCATCTATCCCGGCCTTGTGCCCATCGCGCAGATGACACCCGGCGATCTTTGGGCCACTTACATCAAGCCGATGGGCGCAGGCGCAGTAGCCGCTGCCGGCGTCATCACCCTCATTAAAACTCTCCCAACCATCGCGAACGCGCTCACCGCGGGATTCAAAACCATGCGCCCCAGCGCGGCCGCACAGGCCAAGCCCCTGCGCACCGAAGACGATCTATCCATGCGCGTGGTCATGCTGGGCTCGCTGCTGTGCGCCGCTTTGATGTTCTTGTTCCTCGAATTCAAGCCCGTACCCGGAGCTTTCGTTGGCTGGGCCGCCAACCTCGCCGCCTCGCTGCTGGTCGTCGTCTTCGGATTTCTCTTCGTCACCGTCAGTTCGCGCATCGTCGGCCTGGTCGGCTCCTCGGCCAGCCCGGTTTCCGGCATGACGATTGCGACACTCATGGCCACCGCGGCCATCTTCCTCTTCCAGGGCTGGACCGCTCCGGCCTTTGGCGCGCTCGCCATCACCATTGGCGGCGTGGTCTGCATTGCCGCCTCCAACTCCGGCGACACTTCGCAGGACCTGAAGACCGGCTACATCGTCGGTTCCACGCCACGCCTGCAGCAAATCGCGCTGATGATCGGCGTGGTCGTCTCCACCATCGTCATCGGGTTCACGTTGAATCTCATGAACACCGGTTTGCAGGAATTCGACGCCGCCTCGCAGCCGTGGAGCCTCAGCGCACCGCATCCCGGCGTCGCCATCCAGACCGACAGCGCGCACCTGCCCAGCCAGATTCGCGTGAAGAATGCGGACAATTCGATCATCGTGCATCCAAAGTCGGAATACGTTGTGCTCAACGCCATCGGATCGACTGAGTTGCAGGACGGAAAATATCTTTACTCGCCTGCAACCGGACGTATCGAGGTGCACTGGATTCAGGGCATTGGCAGCGCAGCCGCTCCAGCTCCGCAAGCGCGCCTGATGGCCACCGTCATCAACGGCATTCTGACGCGTAAATTGCCGTGGGGGCTCGTCCTCATCGGAGTTTTCCTCGTTATCGCCGTCGAGTTGCTCGGCATCCGCTCGCTCCCCTTCGCGGTCGGAGCGTATCTTCCCATCGGAACCACCCTGCCCATCTTTGCCGGCGGCGTGGTGCGCCTCCTCGTCGATCTCGCGGCGAAGCGTAGCGGCGGCGCGGACGCTGAAGCCGAGAGCGAAATCTCGCCGGGCTCGCTCTACGCCTCGGGATTGATCGCCGCCGGCGGCATTGCCGGCCTTTTCGGCGTAGCCCTAAAAGCCTACGAAGCCACCATGGGCAAGGGCGACATCCTCAACTTCCCGCACACCTTCATCGACCATGACTATGTCTCGGTCATCGCCTTCGCGCTGCTCGCGTATTCGCTGTATTACTTCGCAAGAAAGCCATTGAAAAAGTAGGCACTCCTCCGGAGTATCGGTCTTTCATCCCAAACGACTTCCCTCTCAACCCGCATGCGGGGTGACGAATAAGGGGTAGTGTCCCATTTTGAAATCCACAACTCTTGCGCGGGAGCGGAACGCTCGAAGATCGCCAAAATCGCTGCTAATGCAAGGTAGAGAAAGTCAGATTAGCCCCGCCATTCTTATCGACACAAGCACAGAACGCATGACTAAAGTTGTGCACCGAATCTTCGCCATTCCACTTTCAGGCCATACGTTCAAACCCAGACACTTCCGAAAAAGTGGAATCGACGTGCGCGCCATCTCTTGGCTACTCTCGATTCCTGTCCCCCCTCTGCGGCTACTGGCTTAACCGCCCGCGCCAATGAAGAAGATCTTTGTACCCGAGCCGTGGAATGCAGCGTAACGATGCCACGCTGCTTGGCAAACCTGTTGTCGGTTGCTTGGCGTGAAGTTGTTTTGGTTCTCCCCTTGCCAGATGGGCTCGCTTAGCGAGCCAAAGATTTATTGAGCTAGGGAGTGATAGAAAAATGAGACAAATGCGGAAAACACCCCCCGCCCTGCCTTTCTCTGGAAAGCATGGAGAGTGCGCTTTTTCGTCCGGCCGCTATGCTTCGGCACGGAGCCACTCACTCGGGCGGCATTGTTCGCGGTCTTGTAGGACCAACTCGCGGAGCGCGGTCATTCTGGCGCTCTTCGTCTTGCCTTTGTCGTTAAGTCTGCTGGGGTGCGTCGGGACATTACCGAAGAGCACCTCCCTGGCCACTCCGAGTCGTACCCTGCAGCCGACGGTCATCGGCGTGACCTGCGCGGCGGCATCGATGACCGGGGCGGGGACGGACACGTGCACGGTGACGCTGAGTGCGGCAGCGGGTGCGGGGGGCCAGTCAGTAAGCTTGTCGAGCAACACAGCGGCGGTGACGGTACCGTCGTCGGTGACGGCAGTTGCGGGAGCAACGACTGCCAACTTCTCGGCCACGATATCTGCGGTGAGTACGGCGCAGACCGCGACGCTGACGGCGTCGTCGGCAGGCGAGACAGAGACCTACCAGATCAGCCTGACCGTGGGGACCGCTACGCTTGCGCTCCAATCAACCAGTGTGCCCTTCGGCGATGTAGCGGATGGCATTCCAGCCTACCAATCAGTGGTGTTGACATCATCCGGGACGGCGCCGGTAACGGTGAGCGCCGAGTCGGTGAGCGGCACAGGCTACGCACTCTCCGGAGCGAGCTTCCCGTTGACCCTGAATCCTGGCGCGTCAACAACACTGGAAATCGAGTTCGATCCCACAACACCAGGGACTGCGGACGGCGCGGTAACGCTGACCAGCAACTCGTCGGCGGGGACGCTGTCCACAATCAGCCTCAGCGGAACGGGCGTGGCACCATCTTACGAAGTGGACCTTTCCTGGATCGCGCCGGCCGATTCTTCCGATCCCGTTGTGGGCTATAACATATACCGCGCAGTCAGTGGGAGTTCCACGTACCAATTGCTGAACGCGTCCTACGATGGTACAACCAGCTACGCTGACGTAACGGTCGCAAGCAATACCTCTTACACTTATTACGTAGAGAGTGTCGATGCCGCGGGCAATTCAAGCATCCCTTCGAACGCCTATTCTGTTTCGATTCCATAACCATCAGGTTCAGCGGGCTCAAGGCGAAGGTGCAGTTCAATGCCCTGTATCGTAACCATCTAAGCGAAGATCTGCGGGGCAAACGGCAACTCTGATGCCAACATTCGACCGGGTATCCGAATTGGAGAAATGAGCATTCTCGGGCATTTCAGGGCACTTGGCCCACTGCCGCACTTCTCGCGTCGCAAACGCGCCCGCAACCCTCCGCTACAATAGTGTGAAGCTCCTGCCACCTGGGAAGCGGAGCCCCCAAGGACAGGTCTTCGTCCGTGGGGTGCAGAACCCTAGTCCCTGGCCCGCCAGGAGCCTTCACACATCATGCTGGCCGAAAATCTTACTGAAGCTCTGACCTTCGACGATGTGCTGCTGGTGCCCGCCTACAGTGAGGTGGTGCCCGCGCATGTGAGCACGCAAACCCAATTGACACATGGGATTGCGCTCAACACCCCTCTGATTTCGTCGGCCATGGATACGGTTACGGAATCGCGCATGGCCATCGCCATGGCGCAGCAGGGCGGCATCGGAATCGTGCACCGTAATCTCTCCATTGCCGACCAGGCCGGCGAAATCGACAAAGTGAAACGCTCCGAGAGCGGCATGATCGTCGATCCCGTCACCATCGGCCCGGAGAAAACCATCGGCGACGCGCTCGACATCATGCGTCGCTATCGCATCTCTGGCGTGCCCGTTACGCAAGGCAAGCGGCTGGTGGGCATCCTCACCAATCGCGATCTGCGCTTTGAAACGCGCACCGAAATTCCCGTGGGCGACGTGATGACCAGGGAAAATCTGATCACCGTGCCCGTGGGCACCACGCTCGAAGAGGCCGAGCTGATCCTACACAAGCACCGCGTGGAAAAACTGTTGGTTGTGAACGATCAGTATGAGCTGAAGGGCCTGATTACGGTCAAGGACATCCAGAAGAAGTTGAAATATCCCAACGCGAGCAAGGACGATCAGGGCCGGCTCCGCGTGGGAGCGGCGATTGGGGCCACGGGGGATTTCCTGGAGCGCGCGGCCGAGTTGGTGCGCAACCGCGTTGACACCCTGGCCATCGATTCGGCACATGGACACTCTTCGCGCGTGCTCGATGCGGTGCGCGAAGTGAAGAAGCGCTTCGGCGATATAGCGCTGCTGGCCGGCAATGTGGCCACCTACGAGGGCGCAATGGCGCTGATCGACGCCGGCGCCGACGCCATCAAAGTCGGCATCGGTCCGGGATCCATCTGCACCACGCGCATGGTCACCGGCGCGGGCATGCCGCAGATTACCGCGATCGCCGAAGCGTTCCGCGCGGCGCACAAGCACGGCATTCCGGTAATTGCCGACGGTGGCATCAAATACTCCGGCGAAATCACCAAGGCCATTGCCGCGGGCGCCAGCTCGGTGATGATCGGCTCGCTCTTCGCCGGCGTGGATGAGAGCCCCGGCGAGACCATCCTCTACCAGGGGCGCAGTTTCAAGACCTATCGCGGCATGGGATCGCTGACCGCCATGAGCCAGGGCTCGGGCGAGCGCTACTTCCAGGGCTCATCCGATCTGGGGGGCCCCAACAGTGAACCCGGGGACGTGGTGCAACGCGAGCGCGCCAATGAAAATCGCCTCGCCAAGTTCGTTCCTGAAGGCATTGAGGGGCGCGTTCCCTATCGTGGACCACTCGAAGCCATGGTCTTCCAGCTTGTCGGCGGTCTGCGCTCCGGCATGGGCTACCTGGGGTGCGGCAGCATCACGGAGTTGCAGGAGAAGTCGAAGTTTGTGCGCATCTCCGGCGCCGGGTTGCGTGAGAGCCACGTGCACGACGTGATCATTACGCGCGAAGCGCCTAACTACCATGTCGAGTAGCCAGCGCGGCTTTTGGTTTTGGGTGAATGCATGGTGGCCGGTGGCCGCAGGCATCGCCGTTATTACCGTCGAGTCGACCCCAGCTTTTGGCTCAGACCGCACCTCGCATCCCCTCCGCTGGCTTGTGCAACTGATCTTCGGCCAGTTGAGTGACACAACCTGGGATCTTGTCCATCATCTGATTCGCAAATCGGGTCACTTCCTGGGCTACGGAACGCTGGGATTGCTGTGGCTGCGCGCCTGGCGCATGACCTCGCCGGACTCGCGATTCTTCTCCCAGGCAGGACTGGCGCTGCTCGGAACGGCGCTGGTGGCCAGCTGGGATGAGTGGCACCAGACCTTCCTGCCCAACCGCACCGGCTCACCCTATGACGTGCTGCTGGATTGTTGCGGCGCCGCTTTCATGATGGGAATTGTCTACATTTATTTGCGCCTGTCCCGCCGCGCGCAGCCGGTCTGCGAAAACTAAAGGCGAAATATAGGCAGGAAGTCCAGCGCAAACAGGACGACGGCTCCAATCGGGGCGCGGGCAAATCGCATTCCTTCGCGATTCGCTCAAAAAACAAACGCGGGCACATCCCGAAGAGGGAGATGCCCGCGTGAGATATTGCGCGGATGGATAAAGCTGGGTCGGCTGCTGCTTACGCGGCCTTGTCGCCGCCCTCGGGTTCGTCCGCGTCCTTCTTTTGGTCTTCGAGCTGCTTTTCCAACTCGGCGCGCTTCTTGGCCTTCAGGTCGGCGCGCTTCTGGCGCTTCACTTCCAGCTGTTTTTCCGCGCCCAGCAATTCGATGAACGCCTTGGCGGCGCCGTCGCCCTGCTGGAAGCCGGTGCGAATGATCCGCAGATAGCCGCCGTTGCGGTCGCCGTAACGCGGAGCCACGACGTCAAACAGCCTCTTGACGGCATCGTCGGTACGGAGGAAAGCGTGCGCCTGACGGCGCGAGTGCAGATCGCCCTTCTTGCCCAGGGTGATCATCTTTTCGATGTGCGGACGAACCGCTTTGGCCTTGGCCACAGTGGTCTCCACGCGGTCTTCTTCGATAACGGACGTAGTCAGATTGCGCAAAAGTGCATTGCGATGACTGGTATTACGTCCGAGCTTGAATCCTGCATTGCGATGGCGCATGATGAAATCTCTCTTTGGTAACAGGTGTCAGGTTTCAGGTGTCAGGTTTCAGTGATCGGCTAGTGTCGGCCTGAGCGGCTTTTCACTGATCCCTGAAACCTGAACCCCGTTCCCTGCTCTTAAAAATTCTCCGTCTCGGTAGGCAACTGCAGATCCACCGAGTCGAGTGGTTCTTCCTCGTCGTCATAACGCCCAAAGCCCGCGGCCAGCGCCGTCTGCGGCGAAATGCTGGTGGGCCCGGGCACTGCGTTGCCCTGTTCGTCGATCTTCATGCCTAGCGACAGACCCATCTGCGCCAGGATTTCCTTGATCTCGTTCAGGCTCTTGCGACCGAAGTTCTTGGTCTTGAGCATCTCGGCTTCGGTCTTCTGCACCAGTTCGCCAATGGTCTGAATGTTGGCGTTCTTCAGGCAGTTGTAGCTGCGAACCGAAAGCTCAAGCTCTTCAACCGAACGATTGAGATTGTCGTTGCGAAGCAGGATGCGGCCTTCTTCGCCACGCGCTTCCGCCTCGATCTCTTCCTCGAAGTTGATGAAGATGTTCATGTGGTCCTTGAGCAGCTTGGCAGCCAGGCCGATGGCGTCGGCAGGCAACACGGCCCCGTTGGTCCACACTTCGAGGGTGAGCTTGTCAAAGTCGGTGATCTGGCCCAGGCGGGCGGCGTCGACCACGTAGTTCACACGGCGCACCGGCGAGTGCACGGAATCCACCGGAATAAATCCGAGTCCGAGGTCGGCGTCGAAGTTCTTGTCGGCCGAGACGTAACCGCGGCCGCGCTTCAGGCGCATTTCCATGTCGAGCTTGCCGCCTTCAGACAGCGTGGCAATGTACACATTCTTGTCGAGGATCTCGACGTCGCCGTCGGCCTCGATCATGCCGCTGGTGACCACGCCGGGCTGGTCGGAGCGCAGGTAAAGCGCCTTGGGGCCTTCGCCCGCAAGCTTGAAGGGAACCTGCTTGAGGTTGAGAATGATGTCGGTCGCGTCTTCGACCACGCCAGTGATGGACTGGAACTCGTGCAGCACGCCCTCAATGCGGACGGCGGTAACAGCAGCGCCTTCAATGGAGCTGAGCAGCGTGCGGCGAAGGGCGTTGCCGATGGTGGTGCCAAAGCCCCGCTCAAAAGGCTGGGCGCTGAACTTTCCGTAAGTGTCGGTAAGCGTCTCGGCATCGACTGCAAGGCGCTTCGGTTTTTGAAATCCTCTCCACAACATATGCGTTTCCTTTTTCCCGCACGGCATGTACGTCGCGATGCATTTTGCGGCGGCCGCGCAAGTTCTCCTTGGTTTGAGGTTTCAGGTGTCAGGGATCAGGGGTCAGCAGATTCACGCCGTATAAGCTGCACCGGCTAATCCCTGATCCCTGAAACCTGAACCCTGTGGTTCTTACTTGCTGTACAACTCCACAATCAACTGCTCATTGATCGGCAGATTGACGTCCGCGCGCTTGGGCAACTGCAGAACGCGCCCGGTCATGTTTTCAAAATTCGCTTCCAGCCATGCGGGAACGGGGTTCTGCGCAGCGTACTGCGAGGCCTGCTCCACGATCACCAGCTTCTTGGCGCTTTCGCGGATGGCGATCACGTCGCCCACGTTCACCTGGTACGACGGAATGTTCACCTTGCGGCCGTTCACGGTGACGTGGCCGTGGCGCACCACCTGCCGCGCCTGACGGCGCGAGATGGCAAAGCCCAGCCGGAAAGCCACGTTGTCGAGGCGCCGTTCGAGCTGCTGGATCAGCAGTTCGCCGGTCACGCCTTGTGCGCGGTTGGCCTTCTCGTAGTATTCGCGGAATTGGCCCTCGAGCGTGAAGTACATGCGCTTGGCCTTCTGCTTTTCATGCAGTTGCAGGCCGTAGCCCACGATCTTGGCCTTGCGGTCCTTGCCATGCTGTCCCGGCGGGAAGTTGCGCTTCTCCAGCGGGCAGCGGTCCGAGAGGCACTTGGTGCCCTTCAAAAATAACTTGGTGCCTTCGCGACGGCAAAGGCGGCAAACTGGTCCGGTATAACGTGCCATTTCTTCTCCTGACTTCGGATGACGATCGCTTTACACGCCCATGGCGCTTCTTCACGATCCGCTTAATTCTTACTTCTGGGTTTCAGGCCAGAAGTATAACTTCACTTCGTGGACTACCTTGTTCTTCTCAGATCCCAGATCACGACGATCCTGCTGCAATGCTTCGTCGAGCTCTGAGCCTCCCCAAGCGGGAGTGAACAGGTGATCATGCTCCGGCTGATTTTGGCTGTGGCTAAGGAATTCCAGCGTCTCTCTTAGCTTTACAATCCCAGCCTCATCTGCGTGGATGAAGACCCTATCGCCGCCTTCATTTGTCTCCAGATGGAGCATGACCGCCTCGCTTGCCCACCTTACACTCTGCGCCGCTTCGGCGGACGGCAGCCGTTGTGCGGCACCGGCGTCACGTCGCGGATCGTCTTTACCTCGATGCCCGCGGCAGCCAGCGCGCGGATGGCCGATTCGCGGCCCGAACCCGGACCGGCGACGCGCACATCCACTACGCGCACACCGTGATCGCGCGCCATGCCAGCAGCGTTTGAAGCCGCCTGCTGCGCCGCGAAGGGCGTGCCCTTGCGCGAACCGCGGAAGCCCAGAGAGCCCGAGCTCTTCCAGCTCAACGTGTTGCCCATCTGGTCGGTAATGGTAACGATGGTGTTGTTGAACGAAGCCTGAATGTGCGCAACACCGTACGGCACATTCTTGCGCTCGCGCTTCTTGAACTTCTTGGTCTTGCCTTTTTTGCCGGTTTCGGCCTTCTGTTCTGGTTTCGCCATTAGGTCTTCCCCGTCGCTTTCTTCTTGCCGGCAATCGTGCCCTTACGCGGGCCCTTGCGAGTGCGGGCATTGGTGTGGGTACGCTGACCGCGCACCGGCAGGGACTTCCTGTGGCGCAGACCGCGATAGCTCTGAATGTCAATGAGGCGCTTGATGTGCATCGAGACGTCCTTGCGCAGGTCGCCTTCGACGTCCCCTTGGTCCTCAATGACCTGGCGGATACGGTTCACCTCGTCCTCGCCCAGATCCTGGATCTTCTTGAAGGCGTCAACGTTCGCCTTTTCCAGAATCTTGAGCGCGCGAGGCTGGCCGATGCCGAAGATGTAAGTAAGCGCGATCCTTGCCTGCTTGTTGCGGGGCAGATCGACGCCAGCAATACGTGCCATTCTCAGTTCCTTCTCTGGTTATGTGCCCCCGGCCTCAACCGGTTCGCACGGGTTTTACGGAGCGTCTTCCGAGGTTCATCGCAAGCCTTGACTCCGGCTAACTCGCCTCTTGCCGGTTCTCAGTATTCACTGATCTCCGGCGTGGAAGTCCCCATTCCTGCCAGGTCTTGCTTATCCCTGGCGCTGCTTGTGCTTGGGATTCTCGCAGATCACGCGAACTACGCCTGAGCGAGTAATCACCTTGCACTTCACACAAATCTTCTTTACCGATGCCCGGACTTTCATTTCTTTGCTACCCTTCTCCGAAAACAGCTCTCAGTTTTCAGTTGCCAGCCAACGCCGCTGGTTTTGCGACGAACCATCTGAACACTGATCACTGACCACTGTTCACTTGTATCTGTACACGATCCGGCCGCGATTCAGGTCGTATGGACTCAGCTCCACCGCCACGCGGTCGCCGGGCAAAATCCGGATGAAATTCTTGCGCATCCTTCCCGAGACATGGGCCAAGACTTCGTGGTTGTTCTCGAGCTTGACCTTGAACATGGCATTGGGCAACGTCTCAAGGACGGTTGCCATTACCTCAATCGCATCTTCCTTCGACAATCAGTGTCCACTTCTGGCGCTCACGCGCCTTGGGGTTTTGGCGCTCACGCGCTTTTGCCTTTTTGACCAGAGTATTGCTACTCGGTCAGAATTCTTGCTCCGGTTGCAGTGACTGCAACCGTGTGCTCAAAATGAGCGCTCATGCTTCCATCGGCCGCCACGGCCGTCCAGCCGTCGTCCAGCACTCTCACATCGGGCTTGCCGGCGTTTACCATGGGCTCGATCGCGATCACCATGCCTACCTTCAGCTTCATGCCCTGACCCGCTTCGCCAAAGTTCGGTACCTGTGGATCTTCGTGCATCTGGACGCCGATGCCGTGGCCCACAAAATCGCGCACCACGGAAAATCCCTGGCCCTCGACCACCTTCTGCACCGCGGCTCCCACATCGCCCAGGGTCGCCCCGGGACGAACTGCCGCAATGCCTGCCTTGAGCGACTCTTCGGTCGTCTTCAGCAGCCGCGCGGCCTTGTCGTCAATGGCGCCTACCGGCACCGTGATTGCCGCATCGCCGTAGTAGCCGTCCGCCACTACGCCGAAGTCCACCGAAACGATGTCCCCTTCCTTCAGGACCCGCTTGGGGGACGGTATGCCATGCACCACCTCGCTGTTGACTGAGGTGCACAGCACGCAGGGATACCCGTGATATCCCTTGAATGCTGCCTTGATGCCCAGTTCCTTCAACCGCGCTTCGGCGGCTTTCTCGAGATCGAACGTGGACGCGCCCGGCTTCACCTTGCTGCGCACCAGTTCCAGAACCTCGCGGACAATCTGTCCGGCGCGGCGCATTTTTTCGATCTCCTGGGACGACTTCAATACAACAGCCACGAAACCAGCTTTCAGGTGTCAAGGTTCAGGGATCAGCAAACCTCGTTGCGGGATGAGGTCATCTACCGACCCCTGATCCCTGAAACCCGATCCCTACACTGACACGCACAAACCCGCCCCGAAGGCTACGCCGTATGGCGCAACCGCTCGACGGCGGCAACAATTCCGGCAGCGATCGCATCGATCGGCCGGTCTCCATCTACTTCCGCAAATCGTCCCTGAGCCCGGTAGTGCTCGACAACAGGCGCGGTGAGGGCCACATAAGCGCGCATGCGCTCCTTGAAGACCTCTTCCGTGTCATCGGCTCGCTGGATCAGCGCTGCACCTTCTACATCGCAGAATCCATCCCGTTGGGGAGGATGCATGTACACGTTGTAGATGGTCTGGCAGACAGGACAATTCCGGCGCCCCGTAATGCGCCGCAAAGGTAGCCTGGCCCAGCGTCCGGGGGAACCCGTCCAGAATGTACCCCCTGGCCGTATCCGGCTCCAGCAGGCGCAGCGCCACCATCTCATTGACCAGGGAATCCGGCACCAGTTCGCCCCGGCCCATGATCTGCTTGGCCACCATGCCCAGCTTCGTTCCCTGGGCCACGTTGGCCCGGAGCAGGTCACCCGTCGAGATCTGGGGAATGTTCCAGATCTTGACCAGTTCCTTGGCCTGGGTGCCCTTGCCCACGCCGGGAGCTCCCAGCAAAAGAATCGGGCCGGGTACGGTTTTCGTTTCCGTGTCCCGGCCACTTTCCATAGAAACCTCAGATGAAACAGATGAAGACATTACCAGGTTTTCCTTCCCCTTATGCGACCGGAGCGCGGGGAAAAGCCGTCATAGTGACGCATGATCAGCTGCGATTCGATCTGGTTGACTGTATCCATGGCCACACCCACCACGATGAGCAGCGAGGTGCCGCCAAAGTAGAAGTTCACGTTCATGCCATGAATCATCCAGTTTGGAAGATTCTCGAACAACCTCCCGATAAGCCAAATCTTGTCGAAGCGGATGCCCGAAATGAGGAAGGTGGGCACCATCTGCACCAGAATCAGGTAGAGCGCTCCCACCAACGTGATGCGCGTCAGAATGTCGTTGATAAAGTCGCTGGTCCGCTTGCCCGGCCGGATGCCCGGGATGAACGATCCCGACTTGCGGAAATTGTCGGCAATATCGTCGGGACGCATCACGATCGACACGTAGAAATACGCGAAGAAGATGATGGCCAGAACGTTCAGCAGCTCGTACCACGGATATCCCGGCGTGAGCGCCAGCAGGATCGGCTGCAGGAAGCGGTTATTCTGCACCCACTCCACCTGGCCGAAGAGCAAGGGCGCCGAGAGAATGGAGCTGGCAAAGATGATCGGCATCACGCCGCCGGAGTTCACCTTCAAAGGCAAGTGGCTCGACTGGCCGCCCATCATGCGCCGGCCTACGATGCGCCGCGCGCTCTGAATGGGAATGCGCCGCTCGCTGCGCTCCACATACACGATGAAGCCCACCACCGCAACCATGCCGGCCACGAGCAACAGCACCACCAGAAACGACATCGGTCCCCAAGCGTCGGTCTGGACCTTCTGGATCAGATCTTCCACGCCGCGCGGCAGCCCCGCCACAATGCCGGTAAAAATCAGCAGGCTCATGCCGTTACCAATGCCACGATCGGTGATCTGCTCGCCCAGCCACATGATGAAGGCGGTGCCCGCCGTGAGCGTAACTACGGTCAGCAGGATGAAACTCGGACCGGGATGCAGCACCAGTCCCTGCTTGGTGAGAATTGCCGCGATGCCGATGGCCTGCAACGCGCCCAGAACCACGGTCAGGTAGCGCGTCCACTGCGTAATCTTGCGCCGGCCCAGCTCGCCTTCCTTCTGGATGCGCGCCAGCGGCTCATACACCACGGTCAAAAGCTGAAAGATGATGGACGCAGTGATGTAGGGCATAATGCCCAACGCGAAGATCGTCATGCGGCGCAACGTGCCGCCGCTGAACAGGTCCATCAGTCCAAACATGGAGCCGGACTGCTGGTTGAACATGATGCTGAGCTGGTTGGCGTTCACGCCGGGCGTGGGAATCCATGCGCCCAGACGGTAGACGGCTAAAATGCCCAGGGTGAAAAGTACCCGCTTGCGCAGGTCGGGAATCCGGAAAATATTGAGAAACTTCTCAAGCATATCGGGTTATCCGCTCCAGGCGCTTCGATGCGCCCGCCAAATCGTCTTTTGATCCCATCTTACCCGGAGTTCCCTGTGTCCCAAGACTACCGAACCCGGGGAACCGCGAACGTGCTTTGCGTCACACCAGAGAATGTAAATCCTGGGTCCCTTGCCGAGACCCAGGAATCATCATCTCAACCGTCGCGCTACGCTGCCGCAGGAGCCGTTTCGCCGCCCGCAACCACAGCCTTGCCGCCGGCCTTTTCAATCTTCTCCGCCGCCGACTTGGAAAACTTGTGCGCGTGGACGGTGATCGCTTTCGTGAGCTCGCCCGAACCCAGGATCTTGATCAGCGCCTTCTTGTTCGAGGCCAGCCCCAGTTTGCGGTAGTCGTCGAGGCCGATCTCGGCCACGCCCAGCTCCGCGATGCGGTCCAGGTTCACCACGGTGTATTCAGTGCGGAAGATGTTGGTAAATCCGCGCTTGGGCAGGCGGCGGTGCAGGGGCATCTGGCCGCCTTCAAATCCCCGCATCAGGCTCGAGCCGGTACGCGATCCCTGACCCTTGTGGCCGCGCGTCGAGGTCTTGCCCATGCCGGATCCCATGCCCCGGCCCACACGCTTGCGCCCGGTATTAGCTTTCCGTGGCGCGCGCAAATTCGATAAATTCTTTGCCATATTCCCCTCGCTATAACGCCGGCAGTTCAGACGGCCGACTCGCGTTTCTTAGTCAGTGAAGAAGTGAAAAAAGTGAAGGGAGTGAATCGGGCACGAAAGCTCTCTTTCACCTCATTCACTCACGTCACTCTTTCACTAGTTTTCGACAATGCGGACCAGGTGCGGCACTGCCTTCACCATGCCCCGGATCGACTCGGTATCCTCGCGCTCCACGATCTGGTTGAGGCGCGTAAAGCCCAGTCCCTTGATCACCAGCTTGTGCTTGGTGGGCGTGGCGATCTTGGAACGGTAGTACTGAATGCGAATCTTCTTGGTTGCGGCCATCACAGATCCTCCACTTGCTTGCCGCGCGCCGCAGCCACATCGGCCCGGTCGCGCAACTGTGCAAGCGCGTCGAACGTAGCCTTGATCACGTTGTGCGGATTCGGCGAGCCGAGGCTCTTGGTCAGCACGTTCTGCACGCCGACTGAGGTCATCACCGCGCGCACCGCGCCGCCGGCGATCACGCCTGTGCCTTCCGGCGCCGGCTTCAGCAACACCTGGCCGGAGCCGAACCGGCCCAGGACCTGGTGCGGAATCGTGGTCTCGGTCAGGTGAACCCTCACCAGGTTCTTCTTGGCCGATTCGATTCCCTTGCGAATTGCCTGGGGAACTTCTTTGGCCTTGCCCGATCCGTAGCCCACCACGCCCGAAGCGGCGTCGCCCACCACCACCAATGCGGCAAACGACATATTCTTGCCGCCCTTCACCACCTTGGTGACGCGATTGATGGCCACCACCTGATCCTTCAGGTTGAACTGGTTGGCATCGAGTTTCTTCGTCAAAATCATGATTTGCTCTCTCGTTTCGTGAATCGTGCTTCGTGGATCGTGGTTCGTGGTCGGAGGCGTCATCGGTCGTTCACGATTCACGAATCACGGTCTTTAAAACTCCAGCCCCGCTTCGCGCGCCGCATCGGCGAGCGCCTTCACGCGACCGTGATACAGATAGCCGCCGCGATCGAAAACCACCTGCTTGATGCCCTTGGCCACGGCCTGCTCTGCGATCGCTTTTCCGATCTCCTTGGCTGCCGCGACGTTGCCGCCGGTCTTCGACTTTGCCTGCAAGGTCGAGGCCGACACCAGCGTTTCGCCCTTCTGGTCGTCGATCACCTGCGCGTAAATGTGATTGAGCGAGCGGTACACGTTCAGCCGCGGCCGCTCCGTCGTTCCCGACAGCTTCGCCCGGATGCGCGAGTGGATGGTCTTGCGAATCTCGTTCCTCTTGGTCTGCGTAATCATTTTCTTCTCTCACCTATCAGCGGAACCGCCTCGCGGCCCCGTTCGGATTTCTCGTGGTTCGTGGACCGCGCCGTGATCGTCGTCCTCGTCTGTTTGCGACCGCGGTTCACGGTTCACGCCCCACGGCTCACGGCTTTATTTCGCTCCGGTCTTGCCGGCCTTCTTCTTCAGCCGCTCGTCAGAGTAGCGCACACCCTTGTTCTTGTACGGATCCGGCTTACGCAACGAACGCATGTCGGCCGCCACCTGGCCCACCTTCTGCCGGTCGACGCCGCTGACGGTCAGGTGCGTCTGCTTGGGATCGATGGTCACTTCAATGCCCGATGGCAGCGGAACTTCGATGGGATGCGAGTAGCCCAGCGTAAACACCACTGTGCCTTTGCCCTTCAACTCGGCACGATAGCCGATGCCCACGATGTCCAGTTCCCGGGTCCATCCCCTGGTCACGCCGTGCACTGCATTGTTGACCAGAGCGCGCGTCAACCCGTGCAGCGCGGCCTTGTCTTCACTCGCCCGCTCGATCTCCAGGATCCCATTCTCCGTCTTCAGCGTGATGCCGTCGGCGATCAACGCCGTAACCTTACCCTTGGGGCCTTCCACCAATACGGTGTTGCCCTCGACCGTGTACTTCACGCCCGCCGGCAGCGGGATCGGTTTCTTTCCAATGCGCGACATTCTTCAAATTCCTTCTTGGCTTGCGAGTCCCGCCGAAGCGCATCCGCTCCCGCGTTCCACTGCAGCCCGATCACCCAGCTTCAAATCGCCACCGCGGCTGGCTTCAATACGCCGAAGGCCATTGCCTGGACGGCCAGTCCTACCAGACTTCGCACAGCAATTCGCCGCCTACACCCTCGCGGCGCGCCTGGCGGCCCGTCATCACGCCCTTGGGCGTAGTCAAAATCGAAATGCCCAGCCCGCCCTGCACGCGCTTGATATCGTCGCGGCCGACGTATACACGGCACCCGGGACGCGAAACGCGCGCCAGATCGCGAATGGCTGCTTCTGTGCCGCCGTACTTCAGATACACGCGCAGCACCAGCTTGCCTTCCTCATCCTGGACCTTGTAGTTCGAGATGTAGCCCTCTTCCTTGAGAATGCGGGCAATCTCGGTCTTCAGCTTCGAAGCGGGAACATCCAGCTTCTGATGACGCGCCCGAATTGCATTCCGGATTCGCGCCAGAAAATCTGCTACTGGATCGGTCAGACTCATTCCTTCTCCTTCATCCCCCGTTCGCCCGCCGCATATGCGCCGAGAACCTGCGGGAATGTTGTTCCGGGTTTCAGATGTCAGGTTTCAGGTGTCAGTTGATCGTGCTATTTGCCGCTGCTTCAACTGATCCCTGAACCCTGAAACCTGACCCCTGTTTTTCTACCAACTCGACTTGTTGACGCCGGGGATCTCGCCCTTCAGCGCCAGCGACCGGAAACACAAGCGGCATACGCCGAACTTGCGCAGGAAACCGCGCGGCCGTCCGCACAGTTGGCAGCGATTGTGCTTGCGGCTCGAAAACTTCGGCTTCCGCGCGTCCTTCACTCTTTTTGCTGTAGTTGCCATAAATCCTCAACTCTCTCTTTACGCGCCCTGGCGGAAGGGCATGCCGAAGTGCTTGAGCAGCGCACGCGCCTGGTTGTCGTCCTTCGCCGTGGTCACAATCGTGATGTTCATGCCTTTCAGCTTTTCCACCTTCGCGTAGTCGATCTCCGGAAAGATCAGCTGGTCGCGCAGGCCGAGCGTGTAGTTGCCGCGCCCGTCAAAACTTTTTGTCGACACGCCGCGGAAGTCGCGCACGCGCGGCAGTGCGATCGAGATCAGGCGATCGAGAAACTCGTAGGCCTTGTCGGCGCGCAGTGTAACCATGGCGCCAATCGCATTGCCCTCGCGAACTTTGAATGCCGCAATCGACTTCTTCGCCTTCGTGGTCACCGGCTTCTGGCCGGCAATTTGCGTCAGATCGGCCACCAGCGGGTCCAGCAGCTTGGAGTTCTGCGTGGCTTCGCCCAGTCCCATGTTGATCACGATCTTCTTGAGCTGTGGCACCGCCATTGCGTTCTCAAGCCCGAGCTCCTTCTGGAGCGCCTGCTTGATCTCCTTGTGATACTTCTCTTTCAACCTTGCTGCCATCTCTCTGCTCTCTTTCTTCCGGCTCTCGGATTGGGCTTGCCACCCGTTTACCGTTTCGGAAGGGACTCAATTCAGCTTTCAGCTGACTACTTCTTCGTGGGCAGCTCTTGCCCGCATTTCTTGCAAACCCGCAGACGCGAGTCGCCCTCAACCTTGTGGCCGACGCGCGCGTTGCCGCAGCTGGGGCACACCAGCACAACGTTCGACACGTTGATCGGCGACTCCTGCTCGGCAATGCCACCCTTGGTCCGCTGGCCGCCCTTGCTCGAGACCGTCTTCTTGACCACGCGCACGTGCTCCACCAGCACCGCGCCCTTGTCGGGGAAGACACGCAGCACGCGGCCCGTCTTGCCCCGGTCAGAGCCGGTGAGGACCTTAACCGTATCGTTGCGATGAATCATCAAACTCGCCATTTGTTTCTCCGAAACAATTCGTAGTTCTTATTTACAGTTCTCAGCTCATTCCACAGTCGCCGCGAACTTAGACAACCTCGGGAGCTAAGGACACAATCTTCAAAAACTTCTTCTCGCGCAGTTCGCGGGCCACGGGTCCGAAGACGCGCGTGCCTACCGGCTCGTGATCGTCGCTAATCACCACTGCCGCGTTCTCGTCAAAGCGGATGTAGGTGCCGTCGCGGCGCCGGTGCTCTTTGCGCGTACGCACGATCACCGCCTTCACCACCTTGCCCTTCTTCACCGTGCCGTCGGGGGAAGCTTCCTTCACCGCCGCCGTCACAATGTCGCCCAAACCGGCCTTCGCGCCCAGCCCGCCGCCCAGAGGCAGAATCACCTGCAGTTTGCGCGCGCCGGAGTTGTCGGCCACCGCGAGCATGGTTCTCATTTGTACAGCCATGGTTTCTTTCTCCTCTCGGCAACCTTACTTCTCGGCAGGAACGACTTCACCCGGAAGCACGGCGTCTTCAATCTGACCAAGCGCCGACCGCCGTACAATCTCTTCGAGCGACCACCGCTTCAGCTTGCTCAGCGGACGTGTTTCCCGGATGCGCACCACATCGCCCATGCGCGCCGAACTCTGCTCGTCGTGGGCGTAAAACTTCTTGGTCGAGCGCACGATCCTCTTGTACTTGGCATGGGCCTTGCGCATCTCCACCGCGACCACAATGGTCTTCTGCATCTTGGTGGAAACCACTTGCCCAACCTTCTCATTGCGTCGCGAGGTCGGCGCTGCCGCCGCCGCTGCTGTTTTCTCAGTCGCCGTCATTTGCGCGTCTCCTTCGCTTTCGCTGTCTTGGTCTTCGCCGCCGCAGCGGTTTTCGGAGCGGCCTTCTTCGTCGCCTTCGGCACCTTGGCTTCAGCGACCGCAACGGGCTCTTCCGCCTTCACTACCTTGGCTTCGGCAGCCGGCTTCGTTTCCTGGCTTTCGCCGTGAATGCCCAGCACGCGCTCCCGCGCCACGGTCTTGATCTGCGCAATCTCCTTGCGCAGCTGGCGCAGCTTCTTCACGCCGTCGTTCTGCCCCAGGGAGACCTGGAAGCGGAGCCGGAACAGCTGCTCCGCGGAGGTCTTCTCCTGGTGCCTGAGCTCGTCGTCGCTCAAATTCCGCATCTTTGCGAGTTCCATCTCTTAAAACTCCTGGCTATCAGCTCTCAGCCTTTAGCTTTGTCTTGCTCCGGCGAACAGCCCAGCCATCGCCTGAATCTTTTCCCTGCCGCCGATTAGCTAAGAGCTAATCGCTGACGGCCGGTCTTTACTCCGCTGCCTTTACCGCGGTTTTCTCCGCGCCGGGCCGCATCACGAACTTGGTTCTGAGCGGCAGCTTGTGCGACGCCAAACGCATGGCCTCGGCCGCTGTCTCCGGAGTCACGCCTTCCATCTCGAACAGGATCTTGCCCGGCCGCACCACTGCCACCCAGTGATCCAGCGCGCCCTTGCCCGAGCCCATACGGACTTCGGCCGGCTTCTTGGTAATCGGCTTGTCCGGGAACAGGCGCAGCCAGATCTTGCCGCCGCGCTTGATGAAACGCGTCATGGCAACACGGCTGGCCTCAATCTGCCGGTCGGTGATGTAACCGCACTCCATCACTTTCAAACCGTACTCGCCAAACGACAGCGTCGAACCGCGCCACGCTTTGCCGCGGCGCTTGCCCTTCTGCTGCTTCCGGAACTTCACTTTCTTCGGCATCAACATAACGAAACCCTCGAAACAGTGGTCAGTTGTCAGTGATCAGTGGTCAGTTTGTCCTTGCCATCACTTGCGCATCAACTGCCACTGACGATCCCTGCAACTGCCTTACCTATAAACCACAAACTCAACCGCAGCACGAATCACTGACCACTAACGACTGATCACTGACCACTGCTTTTAAAACGCCGTCTTACCAACCGGCGGAACCTGGCGGCGTTTCTGCTCGTAAATGTCGCCGCGATAGATCCACGTCTTCACGCCGATCACGCCGTAGGTCGTGTGCGCTTCCGTAAAGCCGTAGTCGATATCGGCGCGCAGCGTGTGCAAAGGCAGACGCCCCTGCAAATACCACTCCGAGCGCGCGATCTCGTTGCCGTTCAACCGGCCGGAAACGCGCACCTTGATTCCCTTGCAGCCGAAGCGCAGCGCCGAATCGACGCTCTTGCGCATGGCGCGGCGGAAGCTGACGCGCTTTTCCAGTTGCAGCGCGATGTTCTCCGACACCAGCTGTGCGTCCAGCTCCGGCTTGTTCACCTCGATGATGTCGATGAACACGTCGCGGTTGGTGCGCTTGCCGAGTTCGGTCTTCAGCTTCTCGATCTCGGCGCCCTT